>NZ_JBXALQ010000005.1:0-427098 GCF_058799615.1 Duganella sp. GW822-FHT06D06 | reverse complement strand
GGTGATACACAATGACAAGCCTTTCGATGCTAATTACCTACCGAAAGGGCTTGCCATTCAAGACGGTATCTGACCCCGGTGTTTAGCCGCCACAGGCCTGGAGGGGCGGCGTCACCGCTGCGGTGGCGTTGCCGCCGGTCTTGACGATCACCGGTGGCGTCGGCCCCGGCTTGGCGATCGGATGCGGTTCGATCAGCGGCATCAGGCTGGGCGCCAGCACCACCAGCAACTGCACCGGCAGCGCGCTGGTGAAGTCGTAGTTCTTCGATTCCGGTCCGTGCACGTAGGCCGTCATCGAACCGAAGAAGCGCTCGCCGATATTGAACACAAACGTCGCCGAACGGTTCACATAGCGCGACTCGATCAGGCGTCCGCCGCCGCCATACACGTCGAAGCGCTGGTCGCCGGTGCCGGTCTTGCCGCCGACCGGTATCACCTTGCCGTCCGAAGCCACGAAGGCCGTGCGCGCCCGCTTGGCGGTGCCGTCCGACACCACGCCACGGATCGCATCGGCCACCACGCGCGCCACCTCCGGCGCCAGCACCTGCTCGTTGGCGGTCGGCTTACCCTTGGTGACCACGGTTTCATACGGCGTGCCCTCGGCGAAGTGCAGCGAGCTGATACGCTGGCTGCTCTTGCGCACGCCGCCGTTGACGATAATCCCCATCATCTCCGCCAGCGCCGCCGGACGGTCGGCCGACGCGCCCAGGGTGGTCGCATACGACGGCACCAGCGATTCGAACGGATAACCCATCTTCTTCCACTGCTTGTGGATTTCCATGAAGCCTTCCACCTCGATCAGGCCGGCGATGCGCTTGTCCTGCGCGTGCTTGTGGTGGGTCTTGAACAGCCACTGGTAAACCTCCTGCCGCTCCTTCTCGCTGGCCGCCGTCATCTGCGACAAGGTGGCGCCGTTGTGCAGGCGCATATAGGCCGCCATCCACAGCTCCAGCGGATGCACGCTGGCCAGGTAGCCACGATCGGCCAGCGACCACTTGTCGATCGCGTACTGGTCATACAGCCTGGCCACGCGCTCTTCCGGCACCTCGTTCTGCGACGGCAGGTTGTCCTTCAGGAAGGCGGCAAACTGCTGCTGGCTGGCGGTCGGGTACACGGTGCGATGGATCACCGCCAGGCGCACCGGCGTGCTGCGGATATTCGCCAGCAGGATCTTGTCCAGCTCCGATTCCGGCTTGCCCTTGTACTTCAGGTAGAAGCGCGCCAGGAATTCCTTGCCTTCCTTGTCGGCGAAGCGCGCCAGGTATTGCGCGCGGCGCGGATCGTCCGAGTCGGCCAGCAGCGATGCCGACGAGCCCGGCGTCTGGAACATGTAGTACTTGGCGACGTCGCGCATCAGGCGCACGAACACCAGGTTGGTCGAGTGGCGCAGCGCCTCGGTCACGGTCAGGATCTTGCCGTTGTCTTCCTTCGAGAAGTTGCCGAAGTGGTGCAGGCCGCCGCCGGTGAAGAAGCCCTCGCCCGGATTGCCCGAATACTTGCGCTCCATGGCCGCGTTCAGCATCGGCGTCAGCTCGCGCCCGCCCTTGTCCAGCGGCAGCGCCTTGAAGTACTCCAGCGCCCACTGCGACAGCCTGTCCTGCGGATCGATCTTGACGGCGCCCAGCGCGGCGGCGTCCATGCCGCCGTACTTCTTGTGCAGCATGTCGACGATGTCGAGGTAGGTCACCAGCGTGCGCAGCTTGGCGGTCGAACCCAGGTCCAGCTTGGCGCCTTCGTTGATGTCCAGCGGCTGGTCGTAGTTGTCCGTCTGCAGGCGCAGCAGATTGTTCTGCTCGCCCTTCTCCAGCAAGGTGAAGCTGTACACCACGTTGGCCGGATCGCCGTTGCCCAGCATGCCCTTGCCGGTCAGGCCGGCGGCCTTGGCCTTCTCCGGATCGCGCAGGTCGCGCAACACTTGCGTGACGGCGGTCTGGGCCTGCGCGTCCAGCGTGCTGACCACGCTCAGGTCGAGGCGGTCCAGGTTGTACATGCGGTTGTCGCCCAGCAGGTTGGCCAGGTGGTTGCGGATCGCGTTCGATGCCTTGCGCGAGACGAAGGTCATCGCCGGCGCCGACTCCAGGCCGTTGCCGGTGGCCGGATGCAGCTTCTGCCGCAAG
Organism: Duganella sp. GW822-FHT06D06; assembly: GCF_058799615.1. Classification (NCBI taxonomy): domain Bacteria; kingdom Pseudomonadati; phylum Pseudomonadota; class Betaproteobacteria; order Burkholderiales; family Oxalobacteraceae; genus Duganella; species Duganella sp. GW822-FHT06D06. Next base: position 424,981 of record NZ_JBXALQ010000005.1, on the reverse strand, counting down.
GCCATGTCGCGCATGGCCGGCGTGATCACGCCATCCTGCGCCAGGATGCGCAGGTGGCTGTTGGCCAGCACTTCCAGGTCGGCCGCGCCGTTGCCCAGGTAGTGGCTCGGGCGGCGTTGCGCGATCATCAGGCTCAGCGCTTCCTTGTAGACCAGCGCGGTTTCCGCATCCGGGTTGTCGAGATTGCCGCCCATCAGGCGGTTGAAGTCCGCGAAGCTGCGGCCGTACCACACCCACATGCCGTCGCCCATGCCGTTCACCTCGCCGTAGCCGGGCTTGGCCGACAGCGGCACCGTGTTCAGGTAGTCGATGACGATGCGGCGGCGCGCCTTGGTGGTGTCCGGCCCGTCCTGGTAGGAGCGCAGGCTGGCCGAGACCATCTGCTGCAACTTGTCCTTCATGGAGCCGGTGCGGCCTTCCGGCGAGTGGCGGTATTTTTCGATCTGCGTGGCCAGCGTGCTGCCGCCCGGCGCGCGATGGCCGCCGGCCACCGAGGTGACGCTTTTTTCGATCACCGCCTTGCCCAGCCGGTCCCATTCGACGGCCGGATTGCGGGTCGGGTACTTGGTGTCGAGCAGCTCGCGGTTTTCGATGAACAACAGGCTGTTGATCAAGGCCATCGGCGCCTGCTCGAACTTGTTGTAGATGCGCTCGGGATAGCTGGCGGCAAACAGTTGCTGCGCGCGGCAATCGTAGATGGTCAGGCCGGTCTTGGTCTTTTCGCGATAGGTGGCGAACACGCCCATGTCGGCCAGCTCGGCCATCTTGGGCGAGATGCGCACCTGCGCGCTGACCTGGTAGTCGCGCGCGCTCAGCTTGCCCAGGTAGTCCGGCAAGCCGGCGTAGCCGAGCCGCTCGTCATACGGGCTGTCTTTCGGAAAGCGGATCGCCTTGCTGGGGCCCGCTTCCATCTTGTAGGTCATCTTGCCGACCAGGTCGGTGAAGATGCGCGCCTGCAGGCTGGAGCTGCGGGTTTCCTGCACGCCCCAGTAGACCGCGAACGACAGGCCGACCAGCAACACCAGCAGGAAGGCGTTGCGCGAGCGCTTGCTTTTCGGCGGCGTGGTGGGCGGCGGCGCGTCCATCTGGGCCTGGGCCAGATGCGCTTCGGTTTGCTCGGGAGTGGGCGGCGGCACGACCCGCAGGTGACGGGTACGGCGATAGCCTAATGCTGCTGCGCCTGCGCGCAATTTGCGCACTGCGCGGACAACAAGACGGGGCCGGCGGAAACGACGATTGCTTAACATATGATTCAAACCGGTCAGCTGTTTCAGTAAAACTTACTAGGACTTGCGAGCTTCCATTGCACCACATCAGAGGGGTGCGAACCGGCGCGGACGCAGAATAATTTTACTGCGCCGTTTGTTTTTCGCAAAAAAACAACGGCGTACTTCTCGAGGAAAGAACGCCGTCCCGGCCCTACTGATAACAGTGTGACACTAAGTGTTGTTGAACTCTACATTGAGCTTCTTGAGCTCGGCGCACAATTGAATAAACGCTGTGGCTGTCTGGACCGCTTCGCCTTTGACACCCAGCTCGATATGGCGGCGCGTGTGCGCATCGCCCACGCTCGGCAGGCTGAATACCTTCACCCGCGGGAACTGCGCTTCGATCGCCACCATCAGCGGCGTCAGCGCCGATTCGGCCGCTTCGTACACCAGCACCGACTGCTCCAAACGCGGCTCGCGGTTGAACAGGTCGGCGTAGTGCGTGTCCAGCACCCACTCGATCATCGGCCACGCCATCACCGGGAAGCCGGGCACGAAGTAGTGTTTGTGCAAAGCGAATCCGGCAATGTTGTTGTACGGGTTAGGAATCAGCGCCGCGCCTTGTGCGAACTCGGCCATCTTCAGCCGGTGCAGGTTTTCTTCCGAGTTCAGGTCCACCTGCTGGCCGGCATCCTTGCCCATTTGCAGGATGCGCTGTTGGATGTTGCGCTTGCCCTGCTCATGCATCAGCAGCGGCAGGCCGAGCGCGTTGGCGGCCGCCAGCCTGGTGTGGTCGTCCGGGGTGGCGCCGATGCCGCCGCAGCAGAACACGATGTCGTCGCCGGCGAAGGTGCGCTTGAGCGTGGCGGTGATACGCTCGGGATCGTCGGCCAGGATCTCGGCCCAGTTCAGTTGCAGGCCGCGCGCCGCCAGCATCTGCACGACCTTGGGGAAATGCTGGTCGACGCGCCTGCCGGACAGGATTTCGTCGCCGATGATGATGAGACCGATGGCCATGGTTATCTGCTTTCTTTAAAGGGTGATTTCCGCCGGAGCGGCAGCCTGGGCGCGCAGGCGCGCCAGCGCATCGAGACAATAATACGCAAACCACAAGCCGGTGAAGATAAAAATCAGCACGTACAGCCAGATCGACGCCGCCGCCAGGAAGGGGAAGAACACCACCGCCAGCACCGTGCCGCCCAGCCAGATCGCGCCCGGCAAGGCGCCGGCCGCGCCGGAGATCACGCCGATCGCCAGCAGGCGCCAGCGGTGCTCGGCCAGGATCTGGCGGCGCTCCTCGGCGCTGGCGTAGTCGGCCAGCGCGTCGTACACCATCACGCGGCAGGTCAGCCAGCCCCACAGCAGCGCCTGCACCAGCACCGCCAGCGGCGGGAAGAAGTACAGCGGCAAGGTCGCAATCCACAGACCGATGAAGACCGCCATGCCGCCCAGCGCGGTGACGGCGCTGCCCACCAGGCTGCCGCCCTTGCGCTGCTCCAGCTGCGGATAGTGGCGCAGACCGACGTGGCGGCCGATCAGCGGCATCGCGATCACGCCGATGAAGATCAGCGCGGTCAGTATCATCAGCGGCAGCAACAGCAGCATGGCGATCAGCGGCGGCATCACGGTCTTCAGCACGGACAGCCCCAGCGTGGCGAGCAGGTTGCCGGCCGGCGTGAACAGATTGTGCTCGGCGAACTGCGCGTGCACGTAATCGATCAGCGGTTGCAGGCAGAAATACAGGGCCACGGCCCAGACGCCGACCGCCAGCAGGAAAGGCACCAGGCTCATCGCCAGCAGCTTGCCGTGCCATTGAGACAGGAAGGCGCGCCCCCAGGAGCGCAGTACATAGCTCATCAGACTACATCCTTGCGTGCGTATTCCACCATGCGTTTCAGGCCCAGCCACTGCTGCGCCCAGAAGCCCTTGCCGTAGTCGCGGCCCGGCGTGACCACGCCCTGTGCGTCGGTGTGCGGCAACTGGTCGCGGATGCCGGTGGCGACGAACGCCGGCGTGAAATTGGCGGTGCGGAAAACGATGTCCCAGATGGGCAGCAGCACGGCGAAATTGCAGCCGCCCAGCGTGCCCTGGCCGTGCGATTCGTGGCCGACGCCGATCGAATGATGCATGCGGTGGTAGCGCGGCGACACCAGCAGCCGCTCGCCGACGCGGCCGAAGTGGATGCGCACGTTGGCGTGTTGCAGGCTTTGCAGGATGCGCGACACCGACACCAGCATCACATACTGCGACGGTTCGACGCCGATGCACAGCGCGATCACGCCCATGTAGACGTCGCGCAGCAGGTCGTCGAGCAGGTGGTTGCGGTTGTCGCTCCACAGGTTCATGTCCTGCTGGCTGTGGTGCAGGCCGTGCAGGCCCCACCACCAGTTGAACTGGTGCGAGGCGCGGTGGTACCAGTAATCGAAGAAGTCCAGCACCACGAAGTAGAGCAGGAAGCTGCCCAGCGGGCCGAGCGCGGGCCACTGAGCCGGCCACAGCGTCTCCAGGTTGAGCGGCTGGAAGCTTTCGAAGCGCAGCATCGCCGCCACGCTGTCCATCAGCGGATCGAGGGTGAAGAAGATCAGCACCGAGAACAGGCCGACGCGGTGCAGCACGGTGTAGATGAAGTCGGTCCGGCGGGCGTGCGGATCGGTGAACTTGTGCACCGGGATCATCGCCTCCAGCGGACGCAACACCAGGAACATCAGCGTCAGCTCCAGCACGCCGATCAGCAGCCACTCGGTGCCCTCGAACGCTTCCTCGATGAATTCGCCGAAGCCGAACTGGAACATCAGCGGCTGTATCGCCGTCTCGAACAACCAGCCTTGGGCCACGCCCAGCCAGTCGGAAAATAATTGCATCATTTGTGTTTGTTAAACTGTGAAAGATAGTCAGGGTGTTCGCGCAGCGTGGCGAAGCAATAGCCCTTCTGCTGCAGGCCGCCGATCAGCGGCTCCAGGTTGGCCGGCGCCCAGGCATCCTTGCGCGACCAGATCCCCATGTGGGCGACGAAGATGTCGCCGTCCCGCAAGTCGCGCAGGGACTTTTGCAACAATAGCGCATTCGGGTAGGCCGTGCTGGAGAGCTCGTCGCCGGAGAAGCCGGCCGGCGCCCAGCCCACGTGCGCGTAGCCGCAGGCCTGCGCCGCCGCCAGGGTGCGCGGCGAGGTGCGGCCGGCCGGCGCGCGCCAGATCGGATCGAGGTGCTTGCCGGTCAGCTCGACGAAGCGCTGGTCGACCCGTTTGATTTCCTCGCAATACTGCGCCGGCGTCAGCGATCGCACCTTGCCGGCGTGCGCGCCGAAGCCGGGCTTGACCTGGATGGCGCCGCCGGCGCCGTCCTTGACCAGCACGTCATGGTCGAAGGTGTGCGAACCGATCGCATGCCCTTCGGCCACGCGCGCCTTCCAGTAGGCCGACCACGCCGGGTCCAGCGAGTAATCGCCGTTGACGGTTTTCTCGTTGGCCAGGAAGAAGGTGGCCTTGATCTGGTGACGGTTCAGCGTGTCGGCGATCAGTGTGGCCTGGGACTGGCTGCCGGTGTCGAAGCTCAGGTAGATGGTGCCCTTGCAGGCGCCGCGGCGCAGCACCGCCGCTTGCGGCTTGGCGCCGGCGGCCGATGCCGTGGTCGCGGCGGCGGCAACCCCGGCCGCCTTGGCTTCGGCCGCGCGCCGCGCCGGGCCGTTGAGGCTGCGGGCATGGGCGTTGGCGGCGCGGGCCGCGTCGTTGAGCACGCGCGCCTCGCTATTGCTGGCGTGGGCCGCCTTGGCACTGTCGGCCGCCGGCGTAGCCGCCAGCGCCAGCAAAGTCAGGGCGGCGGCGGCGTTCATTACATGCGCTGGGCGGCGTTGAAGAAGAACACGCCGTGCGGCGAGCGGCCCACCGGGATCAGCTTGGTGATCTTGCGGGTGACCAGGTCGATCACGGCCACTTTCTTGATCCAGCGCAGCGTGACCCACATGGTCTTGCCGTCGGCGGTGATCTCCATGCAGTCCGGGCCGCCGGGAACATTGATCTGGCCGACGTTTTCCAGCGTCTTCTGGTCGATCACGTTGATCGAGTTCGACACCCGGTTCGACACATAGGTGTAGCGGCCGTCGCCGGCGGCGCGGAAGTTGTGCGCGCCCTGGCCGGTCTTGATGCGCTTGACGGTCTTCTGGGTTTTCCAGTCGATCACTTCGACGTAGTCGCTGCCCATGATGCCGACCAGCAGGTACTTGTCGTCGGGCGTCATGGCGATGCCGGCCGGCAGCTTGCCGACCGACATGGTCCACTTCAGCGTCTGCGTGCTCAGGTCGATGGCGCTGACCTGGTCGCTGCCCTGCTGGGTGATGAACACCATATTGCTGGCGGCGTTGAAGGCCATGTGGCTGGGCAACTTGGCCAGCGGAATGCGCTTGCTCAAGGTCAGGTTGGCGCCATCGTATTTGTACAGGTCGACGCGGTCCAGCCGCAGCGAGTTCGACACGAACCACTTCTGGTCGGGCGAGAAGCCGATCTGGTAAGGGTCGAGGATGTCCTTGACGGTGCGCTGGACCTGGCCGCTTTTCGGATCGAGGAAGATCAGCTCGTTGCCCACCGAGCTGGCGACGATCACCGATTTGTTATCCGGGGTCGACATCAGGTGATGCGGTTCCTTGCCGACCGGGAAGGTGGACAGGTCCTTGTAAGTGCCCTGGTCCAGCAGTTGCACTGTGGCGTCGCGCGAGTTGAGCACAACCACTACGTTGGCCTGCGCGCTGCCGATGGCAGTGACGGCGCAGACACCGGAAAGCACGATACGGCGGAAACTACGGAGCATGTAAAAATCGCTTGAAAGAGCAAAACGTTTATTTTACGTGCAAACTGCGCCGGGACGAGACAAAAGCCGCAATTATTCCTTGCCGCGGACGCCCTGCTACAATTCGGGGCTAACTTTAACGACTCCATAGAAGGAAAATCATGACCACCATTACCACCGACTCCGGCCTGCAATACATCGAACTGACCGTGGGCGAAGGCGAAGTCGCCAAAGCCGGCCAGAACGTCACCGTGCACTACACCGGCTGGCTGCGCAACGACGACGGCACCAAGGGCGCCAAATTCGACTCCAGCAAGGACCGCAACGATCCGTTCGAGTTCGCCCTGGGCGCCGGCATGGTCATCCGCGGTTGGGATGAAGGCGTGCAAGGCATGAAGATCGGCGGCGTGCGCCAGCTGATCATCCCTGCCGAACTGGGCTACGGCGCGCGCGGCGCCGGCGGCGCGATCCCGCCAAACGCCACGCTGATTTTTGATGTGGAACTGCTGGGCGTTTAATCCCAAAAAATACAGCGGGCGCTACGAGCGAGCGCAGCTAGGCGTGGCGCCGAAGACAGTACGGCTGTACGGCGAGGGGCCACAACGACGCTGCGGTCGCTCGTAGCGCCCGCTAGCGCTGCCAGTTGCGGCGCAAAGCTTCCAGCTCGGCGCGCGTGTCGAGCATGCCGCCGACGATGCGCTGGTCGATCGCTTCGAGCAGCGCGGTCGGCATGTCGGTGCCGCCCAGGCCGTAAGCGGCCGGCGCCGGCAGCGGCCGCGCGTTCTGCACCAGCACCGGGATGCGCCATTCGTCGCTGGCGCGGCAAGCGATCCCCACCAGATCCTGGCTCAGGCCCACCAGCGTAAAGCTGCGGCAGTACCCGCCCTCGTTCGACAGAAAACTCAGTCCCACCCGCACCTCGCCTTCCGACGGCGCGGCGCCGCCCATCTGCTGGCTCAGCGCGTTGGCCAGGCGGCCCTGCGCGACCAGCATGCCGTTGCGGCTGGCGACGGTGGTCGGCGCCGCCGGCTCGCTGAACCAGCCCGGCTGCCAGCGCGCCAGGCCGAACTTGCCGGCCGCCAGGCCCAGCACCATGACCAGCGCCAGCGCGCTCCACTCCAGCCAGCCCCACTGATGCCTGGCCGCCTTGCGCGCAGCCTGCTGCTGCGCAGCGCGCTGCGCGCGCACCGCCGCCAGCTGCACCACCTTGGCGTGGCGCGGATGGGAACCCAGTTCGAGCCCGGACGGGGCCTGGTCGGCGTACACCTCGTCGCGCGCGGCGCGCAGGCGGGCCACGCGGCGGGCGATGCTGCTGTCGCGGCGCATGGCGGACTCGATGGCGAGACGCAGGGCGTCGTCCAATTCGCCGTCGGCATATGCGATCAAAGTCTCGTCTGAAAAGGTCATGATTCCTGTCCCGGATCGTCCCATCATAAACCTTTTTGCAGCGTGACGCGGGTCCGCGCGCGCCGCGTAGCGCCTGTAAACACGGGGGTTTTATTGCAGTGCAGCGTGGCGCGGCAGCTACTGTAAGGGCTACTTCGTACAGAAACCATTACATTTGACAATATTTATGCTAATCTGCGCGCTCTAATAACCAAGGAGGTAGTAATGAAAAAAGGCGAATTGATTGCAGAATTTGCGAAACGCACTGAAGTGTCCGCTGCTGCCGCCAACGGTGCAGTGAATACTCTGATCGCCATCATCACCGAGCGTCTGAAAAAAGGCGACACGGTAGGCATCACCGGCTTCGGCACCTTCTCCGTAGCGAAACGCGCTGCTCGTAAAGGCCGCAATCCTGCAACCGGCGAAGCGATCAAGATCGCTGCGTCGAAAACTCCAAAATTCTCGGCTGGCGCGACCCTGAAGTCGGCCGTCAACCCGACGAAGAAGAAGTAAGCAGGCGCTCCGGCACGCGGCGTTCGCGGCGCGGCGCCAGTGCCCGCCAGGGCACCGGAAACGGCGGTACATGCCAGGTCCCAGGACCGGTCTGTCCGCCGTTCTGTTTTTGAGGAGACCCTCTAGCGGTTTTGGCGGCGGCTGCGGGTATGATGGCGGCTACCCCCACCTACCCGAGGAGAAGTGATGAGTTTAGAAGAGCAATTCGCGCAAGCCCAGCTGGATTCGAAGAACCTGCCTGAGCGCCCGGACAACATGACGCTGCTGAAGATCTACGCGCTGTTCAAGCAAGGTTCGGCGGGCGACGCCAGCGGCGACCGTCCCGGCATGACCGACTTCGTCGGCCGCGCCAAGTTCGACGCCTGGGCCGCGCTGCAGGGCACCTCGCTGGACGAAGCCAAACAACAGTACATCGACCTGATCGAAGGTCTCAAATAACACCACGGGGTCAAGTCTGACATTCGGACACGAGCTTTGCTGTAGCGTTGCGTTACAGCAGAGCTCGTGTCCAAATGTCAGACTTGACCCCGGGTTGTTTTTTTATGCGGCGGTGAACACGCGCCGCATCTTGTCGGCCACCTTGGCTTCGATCTGCGACGAGAACGCGCTGAACAGGAAGCCCAACGCGATATGCAGGCGCGCTTCGTCCGGCAACAAGGTCAGCGATCCGCTGACGCCGCTGCGCTCGAAACGCAGCACATCGCCATCCCACACGCACTCCAGATCAAATTGCTCGGCCAGCTTGTCGGCCACTTCCCGGGCGGCCGCGCGGGCCGGTTCCAGCGCCAGGTGGTGCGCCTGGACGATGTTGATATCAGCCATCCGGCATCCTCTATGATAGAAAAGGCGCCATGATGCCAGTTGCGCCGCCGGCGCGCCAGCCCGGCCGCGCCGCACGCGGCGGCATCCCCGCACGCGTCGCAACGCATTTGCTTATAGGTATTGTATATAAGCGCAATTTGTGAGAAATAGCGAATTACCTTAAAATACAGTGCTTTGCTGAGGTTAGCCGGGCCATCCCACCGCCGCCGACGCCGCTGCACACCAACATTGATAGGACTGTTATGACCCACGTTGTCACCGAATCTTGCATCAGCTGCCGCTATACGGACTGCGTCGATGTTTGCCCGGTAGATTGTTTCCGCCAAGGCCCGAACTTCCTCGCGATCGACCCTGACGAGTGCATCGACTGCGCCGTGTGCGTGGCTGAATGCCCGGTCAACGCGATCTTCGCCGAAGAAGACGTGCCTGGCGACCAGCAGCAATTCATCAAGATCAATGTCGACCTCGCCCGCAACTGGCCTTCGATTACCAAGACTATCCCTCCGCTGCCGGAAGCGGACCAGTTCAAGGACGTCAAGGAAAAACTGCACCTGCTGGTACGCTAAGACGCCCGTCTGGCCAGGCAGCCAGGGGCAGCGCCTTCCGCGTACGCTGGCAACAGCGGCCGCGCAGCCCAGTGTTGCCTAACCATTACTGAATTAACAGGAAACCACGTATGAATAGCACTGTCACTTCCCCTGGCGTCATCGAAGCCGATGCCGTCATCATCGGCGCCGGCCCGGTCGGCCTGTTCCAGGTCTTCGAACTCGGCCTGCTGGAAATCAAAGCCCACGTGATCGATTCGCTGGGCGCGGTGGGCGGACAGTGCGTGGAACTGTACCCGGACAAGCCGATCTACGACATCCCGGCCGTGCCTTCGTGCACCGGCCAGGAACTGACCGACAACCTGCTCAAGCAGATCGAACCGTTCGAACCGACCTTCCACCTGGGCCAGGAAGTGACCAAGGTCGCCCGTCGCGACGACGGCCGCTTCGACGTCGAGACCAGCGTCGGCACCGTGTTCATCACCAAGACCATCTTCATCGCCGCCGGCGTCGGCTCGTTCCAGGCGCGCACGCTGAAAGTGGACGGCATCGAAGTGTTCGAAGGCACGCAACTGCACTACAAGGTCAAGGATCCGGCCCAGTTCGAAGGCAAGAACCTGGTCATCTGCGGCGGCGGCGACTCGGCGCTGGACTGGGCGCTGAACTTCGTCGGCAAGGCCGAATCGGTGGTTTTGCTGCACCGCCGCGAAGATTTCCGCGCCGCGCCGGCCTCGGTCGCCAAGATGAAAGCCTTGTGCGATGAATACGAAATGCAACTGATCGTCGGCCAGGCCACCGGCCATGAAGTCGATGCCGACGGCAAGCTGTCGCAGCTGAAAGTCACCGGCGCCGACGGCGTGACCCGCCGCGTGCCGCTGGACATGTTGCTGGTGTTCTTCGGCCTGTCGCCGAAGCTGGGTCCGATCGCCGAATGGGGCCTGGACATCGAGCGCCGCCAGCTGAAGGTGCAAAGCACCGAGAAATTCGAGACCAACGTGCCGGGCATCTTCGCGGTGGGCGACATCAACACCTATCCGGGCAAGAAAAAACTGATCCTGTCGGGCTTCCATGAAGCCGCGCTGGCCGCCTTCGGCGCCGCGCCGTACATCTTCCCGGACAAGAAGATCCACATGCAATACACCACCACGTCGCCGAAACTGCACAAGGTTCTCGGCGTGGAAACCCCGGTCTTCGACTAAGAGGCCGCTTCAAAAAGACCGCCGCGTCGTTGCGGCGTCTCGCCGTGCTAGCGCACTGCCTTCGCCACCGCGCCTCGCGGCGCTCATTTTGAAGCAGCCTCTGCGCGTATATAAGCCAGTGTCCTACACAAAAGCAGCGGAAACGCTGCTTTTTTTATTGGTTCGGCGGTATTATTATTTGACCACGGCGACATTGTGGATAATACGTAGGCTTGCCCGACGGTACTTTGGAATGCTTTACGTCACAAACAATTATTCTAAGATTTGGCTTATGATGTAAGGTATTGGTGCATCGCACCAAGCTCTTGACCCCAGGAATAAATATGCTCTACCACCTGCACGAAATGCACCGCTCGCTCCTGACCCCGCTGATGCAGTGGGCCGACGCGTCATCCAAGATGTTCACCAATCCGGTGTCGCCACTGGCGCACACGCCGTTTTCGCAGCGCATCGCCGCGGGCTACGAGCTGATGTACCGATTGGGCAAGGACTACGAAAAGCCGGCGTTTGAAATCGACAGCACCGAAGTCAAGGGCGTAACCATCGGCATCATCGAAGAAGTGGTGACCAACAAGGCCTTCTGCCGCCTGATCCACTTCAAGAAAGACCTGGACGACAAGCAGTCCAAGGCCCTGAAACAGCCGACCGTGCTGCTGGTGGCGCCGCTGTCCGGCCACCATTCGACGCTGTTGCGCGACACCGTGCGCGGCCTGTTGCACGACCACGACGTCTTCATCACCGACTGGACCGACGCCCGCATGGTGCCGCTGTCCGAAGGCGCCTTCCGCCTGGACGACTACATTTTCTACGTGCAGGACTTCATCCGTCAGCTGGGCCCGGACGTGCACGTGATTTCCGTCTGCCAGCCGACGGTGCCGGTGCTGGCGGCGATTGCGCTGATGGCCACCGCCAAGGATCCGAAGCTGCCGAAGACCATGACCATGATGGGCGGCCCGATCGACCCGCGCCGCTCGCCGACGCAGGTCAACAACCTGGCCACCGAAAAGAAATTCTCGTGGTTTGAAAACACCGTGATCTACGCGGTGCCGCCGAACTACCCAGGCTTCGGCCGCAAGGTGTATCCGGGCTTCCTGCAGCACGCCGGCTTCATCGCCATGAACCCGGGGCGCCATGCGCAGAGCCACCGCGAGTTCTATATGCACCTGGTCGAGGGCGACGACGAGCCGGCCGACAGCCACCGCAAGTTCTACGACGAGTACAACGCCGTGCTGGACATGCCGGCCGAATACTACCTGGACACCATCAAGACCGTGTTCCAGGACTTCGCGCTGCCCATGGGCACGTGGACGGTGGGCGGCAAGCTGGTGCGTCCGCAGGACATCACCACGGTCGCGCTGTTCACCGTCGAGGGCGAGCTGGACGACATCTCCGGCGCCGGCCAGACCCAGGCCGCGCACGACCTGTGCTCCGGCATCCCGGCCGACATGCAGCAAGACTTCGTGGCGCCGGGCGCCGGCCACTACGGCATCTTCTCCGGCCGCCGCTGGCGCGAAATGGTGTGCCCGAAGATCACCGAGTTCATCAAGAAGCACGGCTAAACATTCGCCGGCTCCCGGCAACGCCCGCGCGGGCTGGCGACGGCTACCATCGTCGCCAAGCCGCCCGGGCGTTTTTTATTGGATAATGGCGTTTTATCGCCCTCACCTCCGCCGTGCCGACTTCCACCTCACTCGCCGACCGCATCGAAGACGTCCTGCCGCAAACGCAGTGCACCAAGTGCGGCTATGACGGCTGCCGTCCCTACGCCGAAGCGATCGCCGCCGGCGCCGCCGCGATCAACCAATGCCCGCCTGGCGGCGCGGAAGGCATCGCCAGGCTGTCGGCGGTGACCGGCCACATGGTCATCCCGCTCAATCCCGTCAACGGCCTGGAGCGGCCGCGCGCGGTGGCCTATATCGACCAGTCGCTGTGCATCGGTTGCACGCTGTGCATCCAGGCCTGTCCGGTGGACGCCATCATCGGCGCGGCCAAGCTGATGCACACCATCGTGCCCGGGCTGTGCACCGGTTGCGACCTGTGCGTCAAGCCCTGCCCGGTCGATTGCATCGTCATGTACCCGGTCACCGAGACCACCGGCTGGGACGCCTGGCGCCAGGCCGACGCCGACGCCGCGCGTGAACGGCACGACTTCCGCGCCGTGCGCCTGCAGCGCGACAGGGACGAGAACGACGCCCGCCTGGCCGCCAAGGCCAAAGCCAAGATGGCGGCGGTGCATGCGCTCGATCCGGCCGACGCCGCCGGCGAAGCCGAGAAGGAACGCAAGCGCGCCATCATCGCCGCCGCGATGGAACGCGCGCGTCTGAAAAAGGAATCCGCGCAGGCGGATTCCGAACAACCCAACAAGATATGAATCCAGCCAAACGCTACGAAATGTTCGTGCGCTTCCGCGCCGCCAATCCCAAGCCTGAAACCGAACTTGAATACACAACGCCGTTTGAACTGCTGATCGCCGTGCTGCTGTCGGCGCAGGCGACCGATGTCGGCGTCAACAAGGCCACGCGCAAGCTGTACCCGGTGGCCAACACGCCGCAGGCCATACTGGATCTGGGTGAGGAGGAGTTGAAGAGCTACATCCAGACCATAGGCCTGTACAAGACCAAGGCCAGGAACGTCATCTCGACCTGCCGGATGCTGGTGGAGCTGCACGGCGGCGAAGTGCCGCGCGACCGCGAGTCGCTGGAAGCCCTGCCGGGCGTGGGTCGCAAGACCGCCAACGTGGTGATGAACACGGCCTTCGGCGAACCGACGATGGCGGTGGACACGCACATCTTCCGCGTCGCCAACCGCACCGGCCTGGCGCCGGGCAAGAACGTCGACATCGTCGAACAGAAGCTGCTGAAATTCGTGCCGAAGGAGTTTCTGCAGGACGCCCACCACTGGCTGATCCTGCACGGCCGCTACACCTGCAAGGCGCGCAAGCCCGAGTGCTGGAACTGCATGCAGCTCGACCTGTGCGACTACCGCAGCAAGACCCCCGCCCCGGACGGCATCTAAACGCCGGGGTCAAGTCTGACATTCGGACACGGCCTCTGCCGTAGCAAGCGCTTACGGCAGAGGCCGTGTCCGAATGTCAGACTTGACCCCCATGTTTTTAAACCAGCACCAGGTTGTCGCGGTGGATCAGTTCCTGGCCTTCGACGAAGCCCAGGATGGATTCGATCTCGCTCGACGGCTTACGCATGATGCGGCGCGTTTCGGCGCTGGTGTAGTTCGACAGGCCACGCGCCACCGGCGCGCCGTCCACGCCGACGCAGGTGATCACCGCGCCGCGTCCGAACTCGCCCTTCACTTCCACTACGCCGATCGGCAGCAGCGATTTGCCTTCCTTGCTCAGCTTTTGCACCGCGCCCGCGTCCAGCACCACCTGCCCCGCCGTGTGCAGGTGATCGGCCATCCACTGCTTGCGCGCCGTCAGATGGCCGGTCTGCGCCACCAGCTCGGTACCGATGGGCTCGCCACTGGCCAGACGCCCCAGCACATTGTCCTCGCGGCCGTAGGCGATCACCGTGTGCGCGCCGGACTTGGCGGCGCGCTTGGCCGCCAGGATCTTGGTCAGCATGCCGCCGCGCCCCAGGCTGCTGCCCGCGCCGCCCGCCATCGCTTCCAGCGCCAGGTCGCCGGCCCGGCCTTGCTGGATCAGCACCGCCGCCGGGTCCTTGCGCGGATCGGCGCTGAACAGGCCTTGCTGGTCGGTCAGGATGATCAGCGCGTCGGCCTCGATCAGGTTGGCCACCAGCGCGCCCAGGGTGTCGTTGTCGCCGAACTTGATCTCGTCGGTGACCACGGTGTCGTTCTCGTTGATGATCGGCACCACGCCCAGGCGCAGCAAGGTGGTCAGGGTCGAGCGCGCGTTCAGGTAGCGCTCGCGGTCGGCCAGGTCGGCGTGCGTCAGCAGCACTTGCGCCGTGCCCAGCTGGTGCGCGCGGAAGCTGGTCTCGTAGATCTGCGCCAGGCCCATCTGGCCGACGGCGGCGCAGGCCTGCAATTCGTGGATGTCGGTGGGGCGCTGCTCGAAGCCCAGGCGCAGCATGCCTTCGGCGATGGCGCCGGACGAGACCAGCACCACTTCCTTGCCCAGGGCCCGCAGGCCGGCGATCTGCGCGGCCCAGCGCGCGATGGCGGCGTGGTCCAGCCCACGGCCGTCGTTGGTGACCAGCGAGGAGCCGACCTTGATGATGATGCGGCTAGCTTTTTGGATGACAGAATTCATGACGCGACAACTCTCAAAACAAACGGACGATCAATCTCCGGCCATGGGCCCGGAACGTTCAGTGCTGTGATTGTGGTGGGCGGGTTGCCCTGCTTTGCCGCTAACAGTCGCCGGCCCTGCGGTGGCGGGACGGGCGCCGAGATGGAAAGGCATAATCAGCTGATAACTGATTATGCCGGTAATGCAGAGGATTAGTCGAGGATCTTGAAGCGTGGATCGTCCGGATCGATGGAGGAGATGCCGCGCGCCTCTTCCGTCATCTGGGTTTCTTCCGCGCGCTGCTCGCTGTGGCGCTTCGCTTCCAGGTGTTTCTGGATGGCGTTGACCAGCTCCTGCGTGCCGTCGTGGCTCAACGCGGAGATCTCGAACACCGGGCCCTTGAAGCCGAACTTCTTGACGAAGTCCTTGACGCGCTTGACGCGCTCTTCTTCCGGCACCATGTCGAGCTTGTTCAACACCAGCCAGCGCGGCTTGTCGACCAGCGCTTCGTCGTACTTTTTCAGTTCGTTGACCAGGGCCTTGGCTTCCTTGACCGGATCGACGTCGGTTTCAAACGGCGCCAGGTCGACGATGTGCAGCAGCAGACCGGTGCGCTGCAAGTGACGCAGGAACTGGTGGCCCAGGCCGGCGCCTTCGGAAGCGCCTTCGATCAAGCCGGGAATGTCGGCGATCACAAAGCTCTTCTCGTGCGACACGCGGACCACGCCCAGGTTCGGGTGCAAGGTGGTGAACGGGTAATCGGCAATTTTTGGACGCGCGTTCGATACGGCCGAAATAAAGGTCGACTTGCCGGCGTTCGGCATGCCCAGCAGGCCAACGTCGGCCAATACCTTCAGTTCCAGGCGGATGTCGCGGCGTTCGCCTTCCTTGCCTTCGGTCTTTTGACGCGGGGCGCGGTTGGTCGAGGTCTTGAAGTGGATGTTGCCCCAGCCGCCCTCGCCGCCTTTGGCCAGCAGTTCAATCTGGCCGTGTTCGGTCAGATCGGCCAGGATTTCGCCCGACAGATCGTCGATGATCAGGGTGCCGACCGGCATGCGCAGGTGGATGTCGTCCGCGCCCTTGCCGTAGCAATCGGCGCCACGGCCGGATTCGCCGTCTTTACCGCGGTGGACTTTCGAGAAGCGGAAATCGACCAAGGTATTGATGTTACGGTCCGCTACGGCCCAGATCGAGCCACCCTTGCCGCCGTCGCCGCCGTCAGGGCCGCCGAACGGGCGGAATTTTTCACGGCAAAACGAGGCGCAACCATTGCCGCCGTCACCACCGATTACTTCAATTTTTGCTTCGTCGATAAACTTCATGATGCACCACCATAAAACTAAAAAGGCTCTACCGTGGGCAGAGCCTTTCGATTGAAGGCTTGCGCCTTACAAAACAACCCGTGCGGCGAGCGCACCGGGCTGGTAGCGTTATTTACGCTGGGACTACGGTAACGAATTGCTTCGAACCTTCGCCCTTGACTACGAACTTGACCTTGCCGTTCACCAGAGCGAACAGGGTGTGGTCTTTGCCCATGCCAACACCTTCGCCGGCGCGCACTGGCGTGCCGCGTTGACGAATGATGATGCCACCAGCATTGATCGATTGACCGCCATAAACCTTAACGCCGAGGCGCTTTGATTCTGAGTCACGACCATTTCGCGTTGTGCCGCCGCCTTTTTTGTGTGCCATTTAAGACTCCTTGGATACTAATTCTCGGGCAAACGGCGATTAGCCGTTGATCGATACGATTTGGATTTCGGTGTAATTTTGGCGATGGCCTTGATGCTTCTGGTAGTGCTTACGACGACGCATCTTGAAAATCTTCACTTTATCGTGACGACCGTGTGCCACAACAGTAACCAGTACCTTTGCACCCTCAACCAGAGGAGCACCAAATTTGATGCTTTCGCCTTCGCCAACGGCGAGGACCTGATCGATGGTGAGTTCGGAACCAATGTCTGCCGGTATCTGTTCTACTTTAAGTTTTTCGCCAGCGACAACTTTGTATTGTTTGCCACCGGTTTTTATGACCGCGTACATGATTTGAAACCTCATCAAATGTTTAAGAAAATTTCGTCCGGAGTCCTTACAACGCCCTTGAGAGGCAGGCATGGAAACCGGGGAACCGCTGATTATACATGGGATGGGATTTCGCGTCAAAAACTATTCACAAATGCCGACGGGCGTGGTATGTCGACAATTTTGCAGCGGCCAATGCGTTACATATTTGGCAAACATGTTGCCGGGAACAGGGGCCGAGGCCCCTCTCCGCGGGGGCATGACGTATAATCGCGGCACCAATAGTCTACCGCACAGGTTCGCCTTGTCTGCCGCTACCCAAAACGCCACTCAAAACAATATCGCCCACACGATCGCCGCCGACATGGACGCGGTCAACACGGTGATCCGCCAGAAACTGCATTCCGAGGTCAGTCTCGTCAATCAGATTGCTGAATACATCATCAGTGCCGGCGGCAAACGCATCCGGCCGGTGCTGGTCCTGCTGGTGGCCAACGCTTACGCATATAAAGGCACGGCGCACCACGAGCTGGCGGCGGTGGTGGAATTCATCCACACCGCCACGCTGCTGCACGACGACGTGGTCGACGAATCGTCGCTGCGCCGCGGCCGCGCCACCGCCAACGCCCTGTTCGGCAATGCCGCCTCGGTGCTGGTGGGCGACTTCCTGTACTCGCGCGCCTTCCAGATGATGGTCGGCCTGAACAATATGCGCGTGATGCAGATCCTGTCCGACGCCACCAACGTCATCGCCGAAGGCGAAGTGCTGCAGCTGCTGAACATGCACGACCCGGACGTCAGCCAGGAACGCTATCTGCAGGTGATCCGCTCCAAGACCGCCAAGCTGTTCGAAGCGGCGGCCGAGCTGGGCGCGCTGATCTCCGGCTGCAACGACGCGCAGATCGACGCCGCCGGCGAATACGGCCGCTCGCTGGGCACCGCCTTCCAGCTGATCGACGACGTGCTGGACTACGCCGGCGACGCCAATGAAATCGGCAAGAACGTCGGCGACGACCTGCGCGAAGGCAAGCCGACCCTGCCGCTGATCTACCTGATGGAAAACGGCACGCCGGCGCAGCGCGAGCTGGTGCGCAGCTGCATCGAGCAGGGCGACGAGCAGCACTTCGACACCATCCTGGCGGCGATCACCACCAGCGGCGCGCTGGACTACACGCGCCAGCAGGCGGTGACGGCGGCCGAACGCGCCAGCGCCGCGATCGCCGACCTGCCCGACAGCGTCTACAAGGAATCGCTGCTGCAACTGGCCCACTTCTCGGTCCACCGCACGCACTAAACGACAACGGCGCCCCAGGCGCCGTTTTTTTATGGCCGCGATGGCCGCATCGCTACAGCAGTTCCAGCACCAGCTCGGACGGACGGCACAGGCGCACGCCTTTGTCGCTCACCACGAACGGGCGGTTGATCAGGATCGGATGGGCCATCATCGCGTCCAGCAGCGCGTCGTCGGACAGCGCGGCGTCGGCCAGGCCCAGCTCTTCGTACAAATCGCCCTTGTCGCGCATCGCTGCGCGCGCGCTCAGGCCGGCCTTGGCGATCATCGCCTTCAGGGCCTCGCGCGACGGCGGGCTCTTCACGTAGTCGACGATCTCCGGCTCGACGCCGGTGGCGCGTATCGCTTCCAGCGTCTTGCGCGAGGTGCCGCAGGCGTTGTTGTGATAAATCGTGATGCTCATGATGCTGCCTTTGCGTGGAATTCAAAGGCAGCATTATCGCTTAAAACTTGGCCGCCACGCTCACGCCTATGCTGCGCGGCGCCAGCCGGTAGCCCTGCACGATGGACGCCACCTGTGGATGCTGGATCACCGTGTCGGTATCGAAGGCGTTCTTGATGAACACGCTCACGTTGTAGCGGTCGAAGGACATGCCGGCGCTGAAGTCGGTGCTGTGGTAGGCCGGCCGCTGGTAGTCGGTCTGCTCGGGATTGAGCGAGCCCTTGCTGGCGCCCACCCACTGCATGCCGCCCATCACGTAGGCGCTCTTGTCGCCGAACGCGGCGAAGTTGTAGCTGGCGTTGAAGGCGGCGTTATATTTCGGCACGCCCTGCACCTGCGCGCCGGCCACCGCGCCGACCACGCCGTTGCGCGAACCCTCGTCGTTGGACAGCTCGGCCTTCACGTAGCCAGCCGACGCCGTCAGCGTCAGGCCCGGCAGCGGTTTGGCCTTGATGTCGAACTCGAAGCCCTTGCTGGTGGCGTCGCCGGCGTTGGCGTTGTAGGTGTAGGCGCAGGTCGGCAGGTAGACGCCCTGCTGGATGTTCTTCCACTTCACGTAGAACACGTCGGCGTTGACCGTGACGCGGTTGTTGAGGAAGCGCGACTTGCTGCCCACCTCGTAGCTCCACAGGCTGTCGGCCGAATACGAATCCGGGCCCTTGCTCAGGCCGTTCGCCTCCAGGTCCTGCGCGCAGGTGGTCGGCGGCACGTAGATGTTGTTGCCGCCCAGGCGGAAGCCCTTGGCCACGCTGGTGTAGACGGTGTTGGTCGGATTGACTTCCCAGGTCAGCGCGTACTTCGGCGTGAAGGCCTTGGACGACAGGCTGGCGCTGCTGTTGTTGCCGGCGCCGGCCAGGTAGTTGCCGTTGCGCTGGTCCAGCGTGGAGTCGGCCTTCAGGTAGCGCGCGCCCACGGTGGCGTGCACGGTCGGCGTGAAGTAGTAGTTGACCTCGCCGAAGATCGAGCTTTGCTTCTCGCGGAAATGGAAGGCGCCGGCGAACGAGTTATCGTTCGGGAACTGGCCGGGCCGCGCGTCCGGCAGCAGGTCCGGGTCGGCGATGTCGAAACCGAAGCTCTTGAAGGTGTCGGTCACACCGAAGATTGGATCGTTCTCGACGACGTTGGTGTGCTGGTTGGAGAAGTAAGTCCCGGCCAGCCAGGTCCAGGGCGACACGCTGGCGTCATACGGGCGCGAAGCCAGGCGGAATTCCTGCGACACCTGGCGCACCTGGTTGTTCAGGTAGACCGCCGACGGCAGGCCGGCAATCGCCGCGATCAGTTCCGCCGGCGCCTTGCCGCCGTCCTCGGTCGAGGTCAGGAAGGTCGACAGCGAATAGCTGTTGTAGGCCGAGCCGTTCTGCGTGCGGTCGAACTTGCGCTCGAAGTAGCTGGTGGCCGAGGTCAGGTCCATCGCGCCCAGGTCCCAGTTGACGGTCAGGCTGGGGGTCAGCAGCGTGTCCTTGGACGGTTCGCGCACCTGCTTCTGCGCCTGGTAGAAAGGCCGGTCCAGGTTGAAGGCGGCGATGTCTTTCGCGTCCACCTTCTGATAGTAGACCGACGGCGTGATCGTCACCGAACGGATCGGCTTCCACTTCAGCGCCACCCGCATTTCCTGGTCGCTGAGCTGGTTGATGTTATTGGCCAGCACCTTGCCGTCGCCGTCGACCTGGTTGATGTAGCCGCCTGTGTGCTGGGTCTGCACGCCGATGCGCAGCGCCAGCTCGTCCTGGATCAGCGGGAAGTTGGCCACCATGTTGGCGGCGTAGTTGCCGCTGCCGCCCTTGGTGTTGGACAGCTCGCCGTAGGTGCTGAACTCGCGCTCCTTCAGGTCGGGCTCGTTCGGCACGAACTTGATGGTGCCGCCCATCGAGCTGGCGCCGTACAAGGTGGCCTGCGGCCCGCGCAGCACTTCGACGCGGTCGATGTCGAAGAACTTCGGCTCGACCGTGCCCATGGTGTAGACGTTGCCGACGGTGATGGAAACATCGCCCAGGTAGATGCCGACGGTGGCCGCGCCGGCCGTCGAGCTGATGCCGCGGATCTCGATGTTCTCGGTGCCGGGACCGGCGCCGCCGTTGCCGCTGGCGGCGGTGAAGGAAATATTGGGCACCACGCGGGTCAGGTCGGTGAAGTCCTTCACGTGCTCGGCCTGCAGTTGGCTGCCGGTGACGGCGGTGATGCTCATCGCCACCTTGGCCGGATCTTCCTTGCGCTTTTGCGCCGTCACCCGGACCACCTCGATCTCGTCGGACGGCTTGAGCTGCGCCCACGCCGGTCCCGCCATCGCCGCCATCGCCGCAGCCACCGCGCTGCACATCATCGTTTGCCGTATCTTCATGTCAGACCTTCCCGTGTCAGTGAGGGCAGCGCCCCAAAATAATGCGTATTGATATATTTAACTATATTAACCATCTTGATCTTTTTGCAAAGCAAGAAACCTGCCATTCGTGCGGCAGACGTTGGCATTTAGTCACAAATGGGCGATAGACGGGTTGATGTCGAGCAAGTTCCTGCCACCCGCATACAGTTGAAAAATGCGCAAAATTCTGATGTAATTATTCCGTAGTCGGGGTGTGGCTCAGCCTGGTAGAGCGCTGCGTTCGGGACGCAGAGGCCGGAGGTTCGAATCCTCTCACCCCGACCAAATTTCCCCTTTCACATCAATTACTTTGCTTTCTACGTGACGCACTGCTTTCAGGAGAAAACCGAGCAAACCAGTAAGTCCGATATTGATTTGGCCGAGAAACGCTACCGTGATTTGAAGAGGGAGCTAGGAAAATGACCACTGATCGCTTTACAAGCGTCTGGGACGCAATTGAAGACACGCCAGAAGAGGCCCAGAACATGAAGGTTCGTTCACAACTGATGGCGCAGCTGAAAAGCTACATCACCAAATCCGGACTGAACCAAGGCGATGCCGCCAAGCTCTTTGGCATCACTCAGCCTCGCGTGTCCGATCTGATGCGCGGCAAGATCAATCTGTTCGGGATCGATGCGCTGGTGAATATGGCTGCCAAAGCGGGTATGCACATCGAATTCCAGCTACGGGAAGCGGCGTAACAGCCTCATCGGTCGGAAAGGAACTGCGGTGTTGACGCCGACCACAATCGCCTCATCCCTCGGATACAGTTTATGTTTTGGCGTAAAATCATCGTCATAATTTATCCGAACGCATAAGATGACCGTCTTCGAGCAGCTACAGCAACGCCGTAGCCAGCAGGGCAAAACGCTGCAGAACCTGGCAAATTTGACCGGCATGAGCGTGCCGCAGGTCAGCAACGTCCTGGGCGGAAAACTCGACTCCCGGTTCGGCACTGTCGAGGCGCTGGCGGACGCCATGGAAGCAAGCCTGGTCCTTATCCCCAAACATCTGCTGCCCGAGGTTGCGCGTCTCCTGTCCGGCGAGGCCATCGGACCGGACGATGTCCCGTCGACGGTCAACCGGCTCCTGGCGGGAGCTTAATTGAACACTCCTCTGCGACCACCCGCGCCCAAAGCGCTGCAGGGCATGCCCTTGGCGCATGCCCTGTGCCTCGAGATTACGGAGCACTTGGCTCAACTGCCGGCGCGCATGCTCGCCAGCGACATCAATCCGCCCGGTAAAACCACACCGCGGCAAACGACTTCAGTTTGTCCCACAACGGCAAACGCTCATCGGACAGCGCGTCGAGGAAGTCCGAGAGGCGCTTGGATTTGATCATGGTATAGACGGTCACCACCACCGTAATCACCAGCGTGGCGACGAAGATCCATATTCGCCGGCTCATCGGCGCGTCGGACTCGGCCAGCAGATTCATGCCCAGGAAGCCCGTCGTTACCGTGCCTATCAAGCCAAAAATGGTGACCACGGTGAGTCGTACCACCGTGTTGGCCTGCCGGCGCAGGCTGTCGGCGTCCAGGTAGCCGTTCATGTCGGCGACGCGCACCTTGACCTCGGCATGCAAGCGATCCAGTTCCAGGTGCGTCGAGCACATACGGAACAGCGCCCGCGTTTGCGCCTGCTCGGAAATCTCATGGAACCAGTAGCGATGGGTGAAGCGCAGGAAGCCCTCGAAGGAGGAACGAATGCGGCGTTTGAAGCGCCGCACGCTTTCGGCGTCGCCCACGTTGAGGCAATTGAGCGCCTCGGCCAGACGGTCGGAAAACATCAGCAATGACGCCTTCTGCAGGTGGGCGATCAGGAACAGCAGGAAATGCTGATGCCGGAACTGGGCCAGCACGCCGCGGTCGCGGCAGCCATAAAAGTGCGAGTGCGCATCGCCAACCACGACCATGGCATGTCCGTTGCACAAATAGCGTGTATGCGGCGCGATCCCGGTGGCGGTCCAGAAGCGGTCGTAACAATATTGTTTCTCGAAATCGTCGAGGTATTGGCCCGAATAGGGCAAGGCCGATTCGTCCGGGCCGGCAGCGCATGCGCCGCCGCGCCGGCCCGGGCCGGTGACCAGGCCGAGCCGGACGAAGTCACTGTGGCTGAGCGCGCGCGGATCGTCGACCGCCAGATAGGCCATCAGCGGCATGCGGTAGTACTCGATCTGCTGGTAGCGCAGCGCGCCTGGCTGGTCCTCCAGGTCATGGACCAGCGGTTCGAGCAGGAACTTCCAGTGCGGCGCGAAGCACGGCGCGCGCCGGGCCCAGACATGCAGCAGCATGGCCTCCTTGTCCTGCGACTCCGAGCGCGCGATCACCACATTGTTCTCGTTGAGCCATTCGACGCTCTTCAGTCCGTGCAAGGGCTCGCCCGACTCATCCCAGCCGGCCGGATAGGCCCGCCCCAGGCGATACAGCAAGTCATGTGCGGTCGCCAGCGGGATGTCATCGATGCCCACCTCGATATTGAGCATGACGACGTCGACATCGTAGAAGAAGTACAAGTCGATGTGGACCACATCGAGCAGCAGCGGGGCATCGCCGTGGTTCAGGACGACGCGCATGCCGGCGACGTCGCGCCGGCGAAATACCCGCATCGGCGAGGCGTGGCCGCGGTTGTCGGGGGTCCGGCCCTCGCCGTACAGGAAGCGCTGCACATAGGGCAGGAAGGTGACGAATTCGTTGTAGTGCCGTTCATGGAAATTCGCCACGTCGCCATCGTACTCGTCGACGACCTCGCACCATGGGGACGCGCCGCCGGCGGCCATGTCCCGCAGGACTTCCCACGGCCGCAGGTGGCTGCGGTCGGCCCCGCAGACCGGCATCAGCCGCAACGGCCACAGCAATATCTGCCGCAGGTGACGCACGTGGGAGGCGCTGGCGGAAGGCGCGGCGCCCTCGTCATGTGGGGATTCAGTCGTCTGGGACATCTGGATGGCTCACCCTTCGCACTGTGATTGAAGCGTAATGATGTGCTGCAAGTATAACGATTTTCATGCGGAAAGTACCGCTCACAGTGAAGCCCGGCTGTCCGTGGCGGACCGCTAGAACAAGGTGATGCTGCCGGACTCGACCTCCTCCAGCACGCCCTGGGCGCGCAGCGTGTCGTAGTGGCAGACGCGATTGCGGCCGGCCTTCTTGGCCTCGTACATGGCGCGATCGGCGCGTTCCAGCACCGATTTCGGCAGCACCGTGGTCGACACCATGCTGAAGCCGCCGCTCAGCGTCACCTGCCCCACCTGCGGATAGTTGTAGTCGCCGACCGCCTTGCGCAGCCGCTCGAACAGCTGGCTGGCCGCCGCCCGGTCGCCCGCTTCGACGATGGCGATGAATTCCTCGCCGCCGTAGCGGAACAGCAGGTCGGTGCGGCGCAGCGTCTTGCCCAGCACGCGCGACACCAGCAGCAGGATCTCGTCTCCGATCACATGGCCGAAGCGGTCGTTGATGCTCTTGAAATGGTCGATATCGAGCACGCCCAGCCAGTAGCAATCGCGCCGCGGCGGCGCCGCCGCCGACAATTCCTCCCACAGGCGCTCCAGGCTGATCTCCATCGCATAGCGGTTGTGCAGGCCGGTCAGCCGGTCGCGCTGGCTGGAGTCGAGCAAGGCGTAGTAGTTGGAATACACCCGCAGCACGCCGGTGATCACCGCCTCCTCCATCGGCGTCAGGATATGGCCGCGCTCGAAGATCAGGTAGCCGCTTTGCTGCTCGCCACTGCGCAGCGGGTAGCAAAAGATCAGGCCGTCGCCGCGCCGGCGGTGGCAGGCGTGGCCCAGCAGGCGCACATTGTCGATCACCTCCCTGATGTGCTCGGCGATATTGGTCTCGTTGCGGATCGCGTCGATGCGCTCCGAGATGTGCTCGGCGCCGTCGCTGTTGCGCGAGCCGGTGCGCGAATGGTGCAGGATGTGGGTGATCTGGTACTGGCTGCTGATACGGTACAGCGAGGTTTCCAGCACGCCGACGATGGGCGCCAGCGTGCGCAGCAAGCTCTGCTCCACCAGTTGCGTGTCGCGGATGGCGGTAATGGCGCCCAGCTTTTTCAGCATGCTGGGCAGCGGCGAGGCCGCGCGCTCGGTTGACATGGCATCATCTCCAAAATCGACGAGCCGGGGCTCAGTCCAATCGGCCATGGTGCCCGCCGCGCCAGCTCGTGTCGCCATGCGAAAGCATGGGGTGGGTGGCCGTCCGCTGCGCCGGCCGGTCGCCGGCCAGCTTGAACACCCCGACCTCGCGCAGCATGCCGGCCGCCTGCTCCTGCATGCTGGCCGCCGCCGCGGCGGCCTGTTCGACCAGCGCGGCGTTCTGCTGGGTGGCCTCGTCCATCGCGCAGACCGAGCGGTTGACCTGCTCGATGCCCACGCTCTGCTCGCTGCTGGCACTGGCGATCTGGCTCATGATATCGGTCACCTGCTGCACCGAGGCGACGATCTTGTGCATGGTGGCGCCGGCCTCGTCGGCCAGCGCGCCGCCGCCATCGATACGCGTGACCGCCTCGGCGATCAGGCTCCTGATTTCGCGCGCGGCGCCGGACGAGCGTTGCGCCAGGTTGCGCACCTCGGTCGCCACCACCGCGAAACCACGGCCCTGGTCGCCGGCGCGGGCCGCTTCCACCGCCGCGTTCAGCGCCAGGATATTGGTCTGGAAAGCGATGCCGTCGATGACGCCGACGATGTCGGCCATCTGGTGCGAGCTGTGCTTGATGGCCGTCATGGTGGCCACCACCCGCTCGACCGCCTGGCCGCCCTGCTGCGCCACGCCGGCCGCCGACAGCGCCAGCTGGTTGGCATGCTGCGCGTGGTCGGCGTTCTGCCGCACGGTGGCGGTCAGCTGTTCCATGACGGCGGCGGTCTGTTCCAGCGAACTGGCCTGGGCCTCGGTGCGCGCCGACAGGTCCATATTGCCGGCGGCGATTTCACGCGCGGCCACGGAGATGGTTTCGGTGCCGCTGCGCACCCGCCCCACCGTCGCCCGCAGGCTGTCGTTCATGCGCTGCAGCGCCAGCAGCAGCTGGCCCGGTTCGTCGTCGTAGCCGCTGGCGATCTGGCTGGCCAGGTCGCCCGACGCCACCACCTGCGCCACCCGCACCGCGTCGTGCAGCGGTCCGGTGATGCTGCGCACGATCAGCACGGCGGCGACGATGCCGGCCACGATGGACAAGGCCAGGATCGCCAGCATCAGCAAGGTGGCCGAGGCGATCCGGGCGACCGATTCGGCCTCGCTGGCGGCGGCGCGCAGGCTGCTGAGCTCAACCACGCGGGTGATCGCCGCCAGATGCTGGCCATAGGCCTGCTTCATGCGCTGCATGGCCGCCGTTGCGGCGGCCTGGTCGCGCGCCTGCACCGCCGGCGCCAGTTGCGCGAAGGCGATGGCGTAGAACCGTTGCGCCGGGGCGTCGGCCTGCTTGAGCAGGGCCTCGGCCACCTCGCCGTCGAGCTGCTGCGCCTGCCAGTAGGCGCGGCGGCTGTTGTAGCTGCGCTTGAGCGTATCGAGGCGGGCCAGCAGCGCGTCCTGCTCGGCGCCGTCGAGCGCGGCCATCAGCTGGAAGCTGACCAGGTAGGATTCCAGGATGTACTCGGGCGGCGGCAGCACGTCGGCGATCAAGTCCTTGTCCTGCATGATGCGCTGGTACAGGGGGCCGCTGACTTTCAGCTCGTTCAGTGTCTTGAACGACCACAGGCCGTAGACCGCCATGCCGGTCAGGAAGATGGCGACCAGCATGGCCAGGCGGCGGGACAGTTTGAGCTTACGCAGTAAATCCATGGTTCTCTTCAGGTGGGGTGTTGGCCAGTGCGGAGCGCTTGGCTGCGGCCAGACATTACGGCCACGCCCGGACGCGGTCACCATGCTAAAGAGTGGGCCGCGCCGGAATTGCGCGACACCATCCTTTGGCATGGTGCGCGGCGGCGCCGCGCCCGCTACGATGCGGACGCACATCCTCATCGCCGCCATCATGACGCTCCTCACCTTGATTTCCCGCCTGCCGCTGCTTGCCTGCCTGCCCGCCCTGGCTGGCGCCGCCGCGCCGCTGGAGCTGCAAATCGTGCAGCGCCCGCCCTACCTGGTGGTGCTGCCGGGCGGCGTCATGGACGGCATCGCCGTGCGGCCCGCGCTGGCGGCCTTCAGGAAGGCGGGGATCGACGTGACGCTGAGAGAAGTGCCGGCGCTGCGCCAGTTGCAGCGGCTGAAGTCCAACCAGGAACGGGTCTGCTCGGTCGGCTGGTACAAGACCCGGGAGCGCCAGCAGTTCGCCAAGTACAGCGAGGCGTTGTCGCAGGACACGCCGTGGGCGGCCTTCACCAACCTGCCGGCCGCGCCGGTCGGCGAGACCAGCGTGCGCGCCATGTTGGCCAACGAACAGCTGACCGTGTTGCTGAAGGTCGGCTTTGTCTACGGCGACTACCTGGACCGGGAACTGGGCGCCATGCGCGCGCAGGGCAAGCTAACCCATGCCGACATGCCGCAGGTATTCAGAATGATCGAAGTCGGGCGCGCCCAGCTGACCTTCGCGCCGATCGAGGAAATCCAGCACTACCTGAAGTACTACTCGACCAGCACCGGCGGATCGCAAATCATCACCTTTGCCGAGATGCCCGCCGGCTACAAGCGCTACCTGATGTGCAGCAAGCTGGTCGAAGACAGCCTGCTGGCCCGCTTCAATGCCGCGCTGGCGCGCCTGCCCGCTAGTGCGCAGCGGCCCGTTCGGCCGTAGCGGGCTGGTCGAGCAGGCCGGCCTGGCGCGCCAGGTTGGCGGCCTGCACCCGGTTGGCGACGCCGAACTTGGCGAAGATCTGGGCCAGGTGCCATTTCACGGTATTGATCGACAAGCCCAGGTTGAGCGCGACCTGGCGGTTGCTCTGGCCCTGCGCCACCAGCGTGAGCAGGCCGCGCTCGGCCGAGGTCAGCGTCGCCGCCGGCGGCCGGCCGCTGGCCGGCGCGGCGGCGCAGGCCAGCAGGGCGGCCAGGTGGGCCCTGGCCGCCGCGCTGAGCAGTTGCGGCGCCTGGCCCTGCAATTTCTTCAGCAAGTCCAGCAGCGCAACGCCCTCGTCCAGGAAGGTGCGGAACAAGCCGGACTGCGCGCCCTGTTCCAGCGCCCGCACCAGCTGCGCCAGCGCGGCGCCCGACTGGCCGCTGCGCTCCAGCGCCAGCGCCAGCAGCGCCCTCAATTTGGCCGCGCGCCAAAAGCGCCCCATCGCCAGCGCCTGGTCCAGCAAGCGCGGCAACAGCAGCAAGGCTTGCTCTTGCTGTCCGCTGGCGATCGCCAGCCGCGCCTGCGCGATGCCGGCGCCATCGATTTCCTGGCTGCTGAAGATCCATGGCGAGGGCGCCACGGCGTCGCAATGCATTTGCGCGGCATAGCCGGCGATGGCCGGCCGGTTGTCCAGCACCACCACCAGCCGCGACAACTCGTTTTCCAGCGCGGTGCGCACCTGCGGCGGCGCATGCCGGCGCGCCTTCATGATTTCGCCCTCCAGCCAGCGCTTGGCGCCCGGCAGGCCGCCCTGCAAGGCCGTCAGCCGCGCCTGCGCCACCAGCAGCGAACTGGCGGTATCCCACGGCAGGACGATGCCGGCCATGCCGCGCGCCAGTTTGACGTGGCTGGCGACGTCGTCGATGCGGTTGCGTTCGTACAGCAGCAAC
Organism: Duganella sp. GW822-FHT06D06; assembly: GCF_058799615.1. Taxonomy (NCBI): domain Bacteria; kingdom Pseudomonadati; phylum Pseudomonadota; class Betaproteobacteria; order Burkholderiales; family Oxalobacteraceae; genus Duganella; species Duganella sp. GW822-FHT06D06. The sequence continues at coordinate 396,553 of NZ_JBXALQ010000005.1, read as the reverse complement.
AGCAGCAGGCCGCCGCCGAAGGTGTACATCAAGGCCGCCGGGATGGTGGCGCCGTGCTGTTGATGCAGCTGCTCCAGCATGCCCAGGTGATCCAGCGCCGTATCGAGCCGTCCCTGCATGGCGTCCATATAGGCTTGCAGGAAAATCACCACCGACATGGTGGTCGCGCTGCCCGAGTCGCTGCAGATGCGGCGGGCCTCGATCAGCATTTGCACCGCTTGCGGCAGCGAGCCCTGCACCAGATAGGCATACGCCATGCTGCTGGCCAGCACGCCGCGTTCGTAGGGATGGGCCTGCTGCTGGGCGGGCCAGTGGCGCTCGGCCAGGCGGATGCTGCCGGCCACGTCGCCAGCCAGGAAGGCCTGCACCGGCTCGAAGGCGCGCAAGCCGTCGCCGTAGGCCGGATCGCTGCCCGGCGTGGCGGCTTGCTGGCGGAAGTAGTCCATCCAGCGCTGCGCCTCCTGGCGCTGCGGCGAATACGTCAGCCCGACCAGCAGGCAGCGGCTGATGCGCGGCCGCTGGCGCAGCAAGGCCTCCGGCAACTGCGCGCAATAGCGCAGCAGGCTGGGGAACTGGCCGCGCGCGCGCAGCAACTCGGCCAGCGATTCCAGCACGTCGGCCGCGCGCTCCAGCTCGCCGGCCTTGACATAGCAATCGTAGGCTTCCAGGCTGCGTTCATGGCCGGCCAGCCAGGCCGCCGCGCGCGTGTAAATGGCTGCGGCGCCGCTGCGGGGCGGCTGGTGGTGGCGCACGATGTGGCCGGAAAACAATGGGTGATAGCGGAACCAGTGTGCGCCGATCGGCTGGATCGGCAAGCCGGACAAGCGGATGCGCGCGATCAGCTGGGCGCTGTCGTCGCTGCCGCGCACGGCGTCGGCCAGCTCCACGCAGAACGATTGCAGCAGCGCGGTGGAGATCAGGAAAGCCTGCACGTCGTCGGGCTGGGCCCGCAGCACTTCCTCCGCCAGGTATTCGCTGAGGTCGTTCAAGCCGTGCAAGTCGGGCAAGCCCTGGGCGACGCTGCCCTGTATCCGCTTCCAGGCCAGCACCAGCAGCTCGATCGCCGCCGGCCAGCCCTCGGTGACCTGGTGCAGCCAGCGCACTTCCTCGTCGGACAGGAACAGATTGGCCTGGTGCAGATAGGCTTCCGTCTCCGTCTCGACGAAGCGCAGGTTCTCCAGGTTCATCTCCAGCAGGATGTGCTTGGCCTTCAGGTTGGCGACGCTGACCTGATGCAGGCTGCGGCTGCCGAGATAGACCTGCAGCGGCGGCGGCAATACTTCGCCTATCACCGACAGCAACAGCCGGATCGCCGCTTCGTCCAGGCGTTCGACGTCGTCCAGGAACAAATGGGTGATGTTGGTGGCCCTCAGCACGCTTTGCTGGTCGCCGCCCAGCAAGGCCGCGCGCAGGCTCAACAGCAGACGCGCGGGATCGCGGTCGGCGCCGTCGAACGTCAGCCAGGCGACCCGGGCGCCCTGCTCCGCCAGCCGCGAATGGAACAGCCGCAGCATCGAGGTCTTGCCATAGCCGGCCGGCGCGCGCAGCAGCAGGATGCGGTGCTGGCGCGCCGCCTCCAGCCCGGCCATGACCTCGGCGCGCGGCATCAGGCGACAGGCGGTCGCCGGCGGCATGAGTTTCTGCTCAACAAAATCAAGCACCTGCGGCTCCCGTGCTCAAAGTGCGCGCAGCGCAAGCATACAGATGTTGCATTCCAACCCCTCTCCGATCGTTTAGCTGAAGTACGGCGCGGGCAATGCCGGCTGACTTAAGACTACCACCGGGACGGTATGGCGTCACCATGCCAAAGGATGGCTATCAAGTAATAAACATTTCTATATTGTAATTATTCTACTACCCCCGTGCAGCGTGGAGGGCGTCCGGCAATCGCCGTGTGTATTCTACAACTGTTGTATTTAAGCCATTTTTTCAAAACCTGGGCATAGAACTGCGTTTCAGCAATGATTTCAATATAGTATCTTGCATCACTGAATAAAATTGCAAGTTCCTAGTCCTCTGGGGTGCCAGAAATCTATCGTTGTAGCTATTTCCGATGACAAAACTTCACAGCCATTACGAGAGTCTCAACGTCACCCGCGACGCGCCCCCAGAGGTCATTCGCGCCGCCTATCGTTCACTGTCGCAAAAGCATCATCCGGATAAAAATATCGGCAACCATCATGCCGAGCAAATGATGGCGCGCCTGAACGCGGCATACACCGTGTTGTCCGATGCGGATCAACGGGAACTGTACGATTTGCAGATCCTGAGCGAGCAGCGCGCCCGTGAAAAGCACTACAGCTTTCAAAGCACCGTCGATCTGGGCGACCCCACCGTCGTCTATACGCCGTTTGCCATGAATGAGTCGGGCCGGGCTAGCCGCCCGGCTCCGGCCACGTCTGAGCGCAAGCCCGGGAAAAACCTGGATGCCTTGCTCGACTTCATCAGCCAGCACGCGCGAGGCCGCCGGGTACGCAATACCAGCCTGCTGTTCGGTTTCCTTGCCCTGTCCATCGTCGTCATCTTATGGTTCAACTGGAAAGACAACCAATCGATGATGCGCCTGGAACAGGCCGCCATGTATGCGCCGCCCCCGGAACCGGTGGCTCCGGCCGCGGACCACGACTCGCCAGCCAAGTCCCCAGCTGTCGGCGCGCCCCAGGCGTCGGCGCCGTCCGGGCGCGGCAGCGACGCCGCCGAGGCTTCGAAGCCGGCCGCGGCGCCGAAGGCGCCGCCGGCGCCCGCCCCCGCCAGCAAGGCGTCCGAATATGAGCGCCTGACGGCCATGTTGAAGAGCATGGGTTTGGGCCTGCACAAGCTGGACGTGCCTACCCAGGCTTCCAGCGTCAAGCCGCCGCCAGCAGCGAAGGCGGCCGAAACGCTCAAGGCAGCCGAACCGGTCAAGGCGGCCGAGGCGCCAAAGGCGAGTTCCGCAGCGCCGCCGATACTGGCCGCCAAGCCGGCCCCAACGCCCGAAGCGAGCCGGGAGGCCGAGCGCCCGGTCGCGGCCGAGCCTGCGCGCAACGAAGCCAAGCCCGTGGCCGACGCCGGCCGTGCGGCGCCGCGCACCGCCGTCATCGTCGACGCGCGCGCTTGCGTCCCGCCCAAGTATCCGCCCAATTCCTATCTGAGCGGCGAGAGCGGCACGGTGCTGCTGGCGCTGTTGGTGGGGAATGACGGCCGGGTGCTCGAATCGAAAGTGCAGAAGTCCAGCGGCTTCCCGGATCTCGACAAGGCCGCGCGCCGCGCGCTCTCGCAGTGCAAGTTCAAACCGGCCGGCAGCGACGGCCAGGGCGAACCGGTCTGGGCCAGCTTGAGCTATGTGTGGACACTGGACTGATCAAGCACGCGCCCGTTTGCCCTGCGCGTATCGGCGCGACCGGCTCGCTGCTGTCATAATGCTGCCAATAATTATTGTTGGCATCTGGACGATTCATGAAATTCGGCATCTTCGCGGTGACTTTCGCCATGAGCAGCAGCCTGGGCAACGGCGCGGCGGCCTGCGAACCGGTGCGAATTGGCTACCTTGACCAGGAAAGACCGCCGTACTGGCTGGGAACCGGCACCGAGGTGCCGGCCAAGCCCGGCGCGTCGGCGGAACTGGTGCAGCGCTTCGCCGCCAGCACGGGGTGCCAGGCGGACTTGAAACGCCTGCCGGTGATGCGCATCAAGCCGGCCCTGGTCGCCGGCGAAATAGAGTTCGCCCCGATGGACTCCAGCGCCGCGGACACCGCCGGCATCGTCTTCCCGCTCGACAAAAACCACCACCCGGACATTAGCCGCGCGCTGGCGCTGAACATCGTCGTGTTCGTCCGCAGCGCCGACCGGATACCGGCGGCCACCGACCCGGCCCGGTATTTTCAAAACCGCCCGCTGGGCATCACCCTGGGATCGAGCTACAAGGCCCGCATGCTGGCGCTGGGCCTGAAAGTCGACAGCGGCGCGGTCGATATCGCGCGCAATCTGGAAAAGCTCAGGCTGCACCGGATCGACGGCTTCGCGGTCTCCGTCACCTCGCCGAACGACATGGACGCCTACATCGCCCAAAAATACCAGGGCGCCGTCGTCCGCCTGCCGCAGCCAATTTTTTCCGACCACATCTGGCTGGCCGCCAGCGCCGGCTACTATGCCGCGCATGCCGCCCAGGTGGAGAAGATGTGGTCCTGGCTGGGCTCCGCCGGCGTGCGGGAATTTTCCGCCCTGCTCAAGGAATATTCCGAACTGCCACCGCCCGCAGCCAAATAAATCCACCACACATCGATCGGAGGGCGGGGCCCCACTCTCCGACAGCTATGCGGCAGGCTTACGCCGCCGTGCGCGCTTTGCGGCGCGCCATCCAGCCGACCAGTCCCATGCCGCCGATCAGCATGCCGTAGGTCGACGGTTCCGGCACGGCGGTGATCGACACATTGTCGATCGCGATGTCGAAGTTGGTGTAGCCGTAGACATAGCCGGGCTGCAAGGTCGTGAACACCACCTCATCGACACTGGCCAGCACGCTGGCGAAGGTGCGGCCGGCCGGCAGCGTCGGCCCTTGCGCGTCGGGGCCGCCGTAGCCACCCCATCCGGCAGGCAGCAGCGTCGAGTTGGTGTCACCGATAGTCACCGACAGATGCTGCCAGCCCTTGGTCGAATCGATACTGCCGAGGTTGTAGAACACGCTGGTGTACGGCAAGCCGGACGGCGTGTTGTCGTAGTCGCGCAGCTCGACGATCACGTTGCGCGACACCTCGCGGTTGAAGAAGTAAATCTGCTGCGCAGAGATGTCCAGGCCCAAGGTCACGCCCTGCAGCCTGGTATAGTCGCCGAGGAAGGCCTGGTTGCTATTGGTGCTCCAGTCCACGCCAAAGTTCTCCATCACGGTGCGCAGCGCCGGCGCGCCCTGGCCCATGCCGGTGTCGATGCCGGAGCCGCCGTTGCCGTCCAGCGGCTGCATGCCCCGCCAGCCTTCCAGCCCCTTGGAGAAATCAACTGTTGTGGAATGCGGCACGGCCATCGCAGCACCGCCGGCCAGAGACAGTAACAACGCCATCATTGCTTTATTCAAAGTCATGGTTTTTCCTTTACACACAGGTTAGAGGGATACCGCTAACACCACACCGTCCTTCCGGCCGCGCGCGGTAGCGCGTTGCCAAGGTTGAAAACGCCTAAAAATTGGCGTTTTTGTAAGCCGGTGTGAGGCCGATTCTGTGATCGGCGCACCCGTCTGTCAAAGGCAACACCCAACTAAATTGTAAGGAAAATGTAACCAAGTTTCTCAGGCGGCAACCGCCATTCCTAGTGGAAACTTGTAACTGGCAGTTAGCGGGCGGGCGAAAGAGCAGCGCTCTCCTATGAGGAAGTAATTTAAACGTCAAGCAAATTCGACCGTCCGGAAAGGACGCGAGGGCGTCGCCGGCGACCGGCACCGGCGACGGCAGAATGTTTGTTTTTTGCTACACCAAGCGTCGCGGCCAAGCCGCGTCAAACCAGTTTCAGCTGATTGATGAACCAGCGTCCGGCCGGTCCCGGCGGATGGTCGCGCATGTGGATGGCGTGCATCGAGAAGCCCGGCCCCAGCGGGGCGTGCGCCTCCAGCGCGATGCGCACCAGCTTGCCGGTGCGCAGGTCGTCCTCCACCATGTGCAGCGGCATGTAGCCCCAGCCCAGGCCGGCGCGCAGGAAGGCATGCTTGGCGCCGAGGTCGGCCAGCCGCCAGGTCTGCGCCGCCACCACGCCGAAGTTGCGCCCGGCCGTCAGCGTCGAGCGGTCGGTCAGCACCAGTTGCACGTGCTGCGCGGCCTCCGCCTGCGGAATCTGCGCCGGCGCCGCCGCCAGCGGATGGCAGGGCGCGGCCACGCACACCGCCTTCACGCTGAGCAGGAATTCCGACGCGCAACCGGCCGGAATTTCCGGCAGCGAGCCGATGATCGCCACCCGGCAACTGCCGGCGATCAGCGGCTGCACCACCGCGCCCAGCGCCTCCACGTACAGCCGCAACGGCGTGGCGGAAAATTCCGCCTTGAACGCCTGCACCGCAGCCGTCAGCGTGGCGATCGGGAACATCACGTCGACGGCCACCGCCAGTTCCGGCTCCAGCCCCTCGGCCAGCGTGCGCGCCTTGGCCTTGAACGCATCCATGCCGCCGACGGCGGCGCGCGCCTGCTCCAGCAGCGCCCCGCCCGCCTCCGTCAACCGCGGATAGCGGCCGGTGCGCTCGAACAGCGCGAAGCCCACCTGCTGCTCCAGGTTGGCCAGCGTGGTGCTGACCACCGACTGCGCCCGGCGCAGCTTGCGGCCGGCGGCCGAGAAACTTCCTTCGTCGGCTGCGGCGATAAAGGTGCGCAGCTGGTCCATCGACATGGCGTCAAGCATGTATCTACTCCTTGGATACTATCCATCCAATTATATAGGCTATTCAGATGGATAGCGCCGACCTAAGATGCTCTCCATGCACTGCAACCAACCAGGAGCAAGCAATGAACCGCAACATCGCATTCCGCACCAAAGGCAGCACCCGTGGTCCGATCACCCGCCTGGCGAGTCCCGGCGACGTCGGCCAGATGATCAAGCCCTTCGTGTTCCTCGACCGCTTCCGCATGGAAGCCGGCCGTGGCGGCAAGATGGGCATGCATCCGCACTCCGGCATCGCCACCACCACCGTGATCATGGAAGGCGCGATGGCCTACCGCGAAACCACCGGCAGCGAAGGCGTGCTGCACAGCGGCGGCGTCGAGTGGATGAGCGCAGGCAATGGCGTCTGGCACGACGGCGGTCCCGCCGAAAACGTGCCGGTGCACGGCTTCCAGCTGTGGCTGGCGCTGCCGCCGGAAGATGAAAACGGCCCGGCGCACAGCCAGTACCTGGCGGCCGAGCATGTGACCAGCAGCGGTCCGGCCAGGGTGATCCTCGGCCGCTACGGCGACGCCGCCAGCCGCATCCAGCCGCGCGCTGCGCTGACCTACCTGCATGTGAAGCTGGGTGACGGCGAACGCTGGCGCTACCAGCCGCCGGCCGGCCATGACGTGGCCTGGGTCGCGGTGGCGGACGGTGCGCTGCAGGTGGGCGAGGCGGTGATCGGCCGCGAGCTGGCGGTGTTCGAGGAAGGCGGCCAGGCCATCGACTTCGTCGCCGACGGCGAGACGGAATTCGTGCTCGGCTCGGCGGTCAAACATCCGCACGATCTGGTCACAGGGTATTACTCGGTACACAGCAGCGAGGCCGCACTGGCGCAAGGCGAAACAGAAATCGAACGCATCGGCAGCCAGCTGCGTTCGGCAAATTTGATGTAATCCAACTCATAGCAAAGGAAAGATCATGAACAACACCAACACTTCCGTCATCCCGGCAATCGGCCGCGTCCTGATGGCCGCCATCTTCGTCATGAGCGGCGTCGGCAAGCTGTTCGCGCCGGCCGCGACGATAGGCTATATCGAATCGTCCGGCCTGCCGTTCGCCACGCTGGGCCTGGCGATCGCCATCGCGGTCGAACTGGGCGGCGGCCTGCTGCTGGCGTTCGGCATCAAGACCCGCCTGGTGGCGGCGGGACTGGCGGCCTTCTCGATCGTCACCGGCCTGGCCTTCCACCACGCGGTCGGCGACCAGAACCAGATGATCCACCTGTTGAAAAACATCGCCATGGCAGGCGGCCTGCTGCAAGTGGTGGCCTTCGGCGCCGGCGCCTACAGCTTCGACCAGCGCCGCGCCGTCGGCGCTGGCCGCCAACCGGCGTAAGCAACTCACGCGTCCGCGGCAAGGGCATCGTTACGGCGATGCCCTTGCCGTTTATTAGCGTGCGACGATAAACAGTTTTTGCAGATCGCCGTACGGCATCGCTTTCTCGACCAGCGGACCGGCGCTGCCGGTGGCCAGGAAGTCCTTGGCCATGTCGGCGGCGACCGCCCACAAGGCTTGCGAAATACCGGAGCCCGCGCTCAGGCGGCGCACGCCCAGCTGGTGCAGTTCGGCGGCGGACGGCAGGCCCGGCCAGTCCATCACATTGACCGGCAAGCCGGCGCCGGCCACCACCGCCTTGATCTCATCGACCTTGCAAATGCCCGGCACGAACAGGCCGTCGGCGCCGGCTTCCTTGTAGAGCGCGGCGCGCTTCAACACTTCGGCCACGCGTTCGCCTTCCGGCGCCAGGCCTCTCAGGTAGACGTCGGTGCGGGTGTTGATGAAGATCTGCTTGCCCGACTGCGCCGCCAGCTTCTTGATCGCGGTGATTTTCGCGGCCAGCAATTGCGGCGCGTCGTTGCCGTCTTCCAGGTTGATGCCGGCCACGCCGATATCGATCAGGCGCAGCACCGTTTGCGCGACCGCGTCGGCGTCGTCCGAATAGCCGTTTTCCATGTCCACCGACAGCGGCACCGTCAACACGCGCGCGATGCTGGCGGCGACGTTGACCGCCACGTCGACCGGCATCGGGCCGCCATCGGCATAGCCGGCGGCCCAGGCCACGCCGGCGCTGGTGGTGGCGATGGCCGGTGCACCCAGGCTTTCGAACAGTCTTGCGCTGCCGGCGTCCCAGGCGTTGGGCAGGTGCAGCAGTTTACTTCCGTCGTGCAGTTTCTTGAAATCGCTCATGCTATCTCCGTGTTAGAAAAGGCTGGCTTGCGCCGTGGTCAGGTTGGTAAAACTGTCGTGCATCGGCAGCAGGATCGAATCGGCGATCGGCTGCAGTTGCTTGGTCAAGTAGTGCTCGTAGTCGATATTCGAGCGCATCACTTCGGTCGGTTCGGGGCCGCTGGTGGTCATCACATAACTGATCCAGCCGCCGTTCTGGTAGCGCAGCGGGCGATGCTGCGCCTGATTGTACTCGTCGGCCAAGCGCGCGGCGCGCACTTGCGGCGGCACGTTGACCTTGTATTCGTCCAGCCGCTGGCGCAGGCGCTTGCGGTACACCAGCAACTCGTCGAAGTCGCCGGACATGGTCTTGCGCGCATAGTCGCGCACGAATTCCTGGTAGGGCTGGTCCTTGAAGATGCGTCTGAACAGGCCTTGCTGGAACTGCTGCGCCAGCGGCGTCCAATCGCTGCGCGCCACTTCCAGGCCGCGATAGATGACTTCTTCTTCGCCCCTGGCGTTGATGATCAGGCCGGCGTAGCGCTTCTTGCTGCCCGTCTCCGTGCCGCGGATGGTGGGCATGAAGAACTTCTGGTAGTGCGTGTCGAATTCGATCTCGAGGTGGCATTCGAGGCCGTGTTTTTCCATCAGCATGGTGCGCCACCACGTGTTGATCTTGCCGGCCAGGCCTTCGCCGATGGCCAGCGCCTCGCTGTTCTGGTATTCCTTTTTCAGCCAGATGAAGATGGAATCGGTGTCGCCGTAAATGACGTCGTAGCCTTCCGCCTCGACCAGTTCGCGGGTCTGCTTCATCATCTGGTGGCCGCGCAGCGTGACCGAGGAGACCAGGCGCGGGTTGAAGAAACGGCATTCGGTCGCGCCCAGCACGCCGCAGAAGGAATTCATCAGCAGCTTCAGCGCCTGCGACAGCGGCTCGTTCCTGGCGCGCTTGGCGGCGTCGCGCTGCTTCCAGATCTGGGTGGTGATTTCGGGCAGGCAGTGCTTGGTGCGCGAGAACACGGTGCCGTTGACGCCCTCCACCACGGTCGACTGGTCGGCGGTGTTCTCGCCTTCGACCAGGCCCACCGGATCGACCAGGAAGGTGCGGATAATCGACGGATACAGGCTCTTGTAATCGAGCACCACGACCGAGTCGTACAGGCCGGGCTTGGAGTCCATGACGAAGCCGCCCGGCGAAGCGCCGCCAGAGACGTCGCCGACGCTGGGCGCGACATAGCCTTCGCGATGCATGCGCGGCAGGTAGTGGTGGCCGAAGGCGGCGATCGATCCGCCCAGGTGATCGGCCTGCAAGCCCGTCACCGTGGCGCGTTCGATCATGAAGGCCAGCAGGTTGGCCTTGTCGAAGATGCGGGTGACCAGTTCGCAGTCCTTCAGGTTGTAGTGGGCCAGCGCCGGCTTGTCGTGCTGGAAGCGGCGTTCGATCTCGGCCATCTTGTCGTAGACGTCGCCGATATCCTTGCCCTCACCCAGCATGGCCTGCGACACGTTCTCCAGGCTGAAGGACGGGAAGGTCCACGACGCAGCCTTCAGCGCATCGATGCCGTCGAGGACGATGCGGCCGACCACCGGCGCGAACATATAGCCCTGCTTGCCCGGATGCTCGCGCCATTCGATGGTCTTGCCCTCGCGGCCCAGCGCCAGCGGGATCTTGTGCTTGTCGGCGTTTTTTTGCAGCACGCGCAGGTCGAACTGCACCACGTTCCAGCCGACCAGCACATCCGGATCGTGACGGACGAACCAGGCGTTGAGTTTCTCGAGCAGTTGGCGCGGCGTGGCGCAGTATTCCAGTTCGAAGTCGATCTGCTGCGACGACTCCTGCGGCGCGCCCAGCATATAGACCTGGCGCTGGCCGCAGCCCTCCAACGCGATCGAATACAAGTCCTCGAAGGCGCTGGTTTCGATATCGAGCGACACCATTTTCAGCTTGGGGCGGTAGTCGGGCGCGGGCTTGAGCTTGCAGTTGTGGATGACGGCGGCGCCTTCCGCGCGGCCGCCCTCGAACTGCACTGCGGCGGTGATGAAGCGTTCCATCAGATAACGCTCGGGCGGGCGGATATCGGCCTCAAGCATCTTGATGCCATGCTCGCGCAGAGTGCGCTCCAGCGCGGTCAGTTGCTTGTAGCGGGAAGCGTAGATGCCGACGACCGGTTCCTGCTGAAAGGTTTTCAAGTCCAGCTCGCGCACTTCGATGCCGGACTTGTCGTCGATCAGCGCCTCGATGGCCGAGCGCTGCCGGGCCTCGGCGAAGGCCACCGAAGTCTGGGCGGACAGGCGGATCTTTTTCGGGCCGTCGTCGGTCGCCAGCCAGAACTCGATCTCCGTCCCATTAGCCGCATCTCGCCAGTGGCGAGTCAGGATAAAGCCGTGTTGGGCGGTAAGCGTCATGCCAGAATTATACTGTATGCGCATACAGCCCGCAAAAACAATCGGGGGTCAAGTCTGACATTCGGACACGAGCTCTACCGTAGCAGCAGCTACGGTAGAGCTCGTGTCCGAATGTCAGACTTGACCCCCGCGGGGTTAGTACTTCACGTCCAGCTTGACGCTGAAGTAGCGGAACACGTCGCGCGGCGGCACCCAGCTGTTGACGGTCAGCGCCGGCGAGGTGGCCGTCGGGCCGGAGCGGAAGGCCGGGCCGCTGGCGTTGGCGTTCGGGATGTAGAAGCGGTCGAACAGATTGTTCACCCGGAAGCTGATGCCGTAACGCCCCTTCTGGTCCTTCACGCCAAAGCCCAGGTCGGTAATGCTGTAGCCGGCGTTGACCGAGCGCGGGTCGTTGTTGATGTTGGTGTTGTACTCGCCCTGGTAACGCACGTTGACGTTGACGAAGCCATTCACCGGCAAGCGCGGCACCGGGAACTCGTAGTTGGCGCCGAGGTTCAGCTTGATCTTCGGCGTGCCGGGGAAGATGCTGTGGTCCAGATTCTGCACGCCGGTGGTCGAGCCGGGCGCGATCGGGAAGCAGCTCGGGTTCTGGCCGGCCAGCGATCCATTCGCCGCCAGCTTGGTCGTGCCGACCGCGACGTTGGTGGTGTCGGCGAAGCACGGACCGTTGGCCCACTTCTCGATCGTCGGCAAGGTGAACGCCAGCGCCGCGTTGATGGTCAGGTCCTTGGCCGCCAGCAGGTTGGCGTCGAGCTCAAAACCGTGCGTGCGGATGCGCGGGATCGAGTTCAGCTGGCTGTAGATGGTCGGGTCGTTCGGCAGCACGTAGGTGACGTTCTGCTGGTAGTTGAAGAACTCCGAGTTGTACACCGTGGCCGCCACCGACATGCGGTTGTTGAACAGGTTGGCCTTGGCGCCGAGCTCCATCGTCTGGCTGGTTTCCGGACGCACCGGGAACGCCGCCACCGCCTTCAGGCCGGACGTCACGTCGTACGCCTTGCCCTTGTAGCCGGTCGCGCCCATCACGTACACCATCAACTCCGGCGTGACCTGCTTCTGCAAGCTGACCTTGCCGGTGTAGGAGCGGTCCGAGTTGCCGGTGCTCTGGAACTGGTCCACGCCCACCGCGCCCGGCACGAAGCTGGCGCGGTCCACCTGGTTGGTGTAGTAGTTGCGCGCATAGTGGAAGCCCGAGGTTTCCTGGTTGTCGCGCAGGCCCGCTTCCAGCGTCCAGGTCGGCGCGAATTCCCACGAGGCCTGGCCGAACAAGGCCTTGTTGGTGTTGTAGATGTCGGTGTAGTAGTTGGTCGGGCTGGAGTTGGAGCTGCCGTTGCACAAGGTCGGCGCCACGCAGTAGCCGCGGATGAAGTGGCGGTAGATCTCGTTATGCGCCAGCCACAGGCCGGCCACGTACTTGAAGCTGCCCTGGTCCGGCGAGACGTAGCGGAACTCCTGCGTTTTGGCGCGGATGTCGTAGCTGCCGTACTGGTTGTTCCCCTGCGTCAGCGCGGTCTTGCCCGCTTCGGCGATGGTCGGCACGTCGGTGAAATCCTGGTCGCGGAAATCGTTGGCCAGGTATTTGTCCACCGACGTGATCGACATCAGTTGCGCATCATTCGGCAAGGTGTAGCTCACCTTCAAGCCGGTGCCACGGTCGCTGGAGACCAGGCCGGTCGGGAAGTCGCGCCGCACGTTGCGGTTGTTCGGATCGTTGACGTTGATGCCGGCCAGCACCGCCGTGGCCGGCAGCAGCGGATTGCCGTTGAGGTAGGCGCCGCTCAGGCCGACCGGGGTCGACACCAGGTTGCCGGCGGCGGCCGAACCGCTACGCAGGAAGAAGCCGTTGATGGCGGTGACGCCACGGGTGTTTTCCGAAAAATTGTAGTGCGGCGTCAGGTCGATCGACAGGTTGTCCAGCGGCGTCCATTGCAGCTTGGCCAGGAAGGTCTTGCCGCCCGAGCCGTTGACGTCGCGGCCGTCGGTCAGGTTGTGGAAGGTGCCCGGCAGCCGCGTGTTGCTGGCGGCGATGCGCATGGCGAACTGCTCGTTGATGCGGCCGCCCATCGAGGCGTTGACGCGCCACTCATGGTCGTTGCTCAGGTAGGTGCTGCCGCGATAAGTCATCGGACCGGACAGCGGCTTGGTCACGATGTTGACCGCGCCGGCCACCGCCGACTTGCCGAACAGCGTGCTCTGCGGCCCCTTCAGCACTTCGATGCGGGCCACGTCGGCCAGGTCCTTGAAGGCCTGGAACTGGGTGGCGATGGGGATGTCGTCGATGATCACGGCCACGTCCGACTCGACGCCGATGCCGACCGAGACGGTGCCGATGCCGCGCATGAAGATGGCGTTGTTGGCCGCCGTGGTGCCGGAGTTGAGCGTCAGCGAGGGCATCATGTTGACCACGTCCTCGAACTCGCGGATGTTGGCGCGCTGGATTTCCTGCTCGCTCATGACCGAGATCGCCATCGGCACGCTTTCCAGTTTTTCGACGCGCTTGTTGGCGGTCACCACCACGGTCTCCAGCTGGCCGGGTTGGGCGGTCGATGCCTGCTGCGCTTGGGCTCCCATGGCGAACAAGGCCAGCGCCAGTGGCGTCATCTTGATGGTGGTCATGGTCGTAGTCGCGTGATGCTTGTAATTTTTGTTAAACACTATTGTCCCCTAATTGACAGATAAAAACTGCTCTGCTTGACTCCACTCAGTTGTACGATGTGTAGGCGTTTAACAACAACCCAAGCCACACCACCGGACTCCCGCGCCGCACCATTTCATCAGCTTAAACAGGGTCTTGCCCTATGAAATGCCCCTGGCGCCCGGCTGATGGTACCGGTACCAGTTGTACGATGACTTAGGTTAATCCGGTGGATAGGAGATGTCAATAAGTTTCAGAAAGGGGGATGAAGCGATTTGTAACGGATATCAGGCGCTGTCGCGCTCGATGATGGAGAAGCCGATGTCGAGGATGCTGTCGCTCACTTCGCGTTCCTGCGAGCGTTCGATGATGAAGCGGGCGGCGGTGCTGCCGATCCGGGCGCCGTCGATGCGCACGGTGGTCAGCGCCGGCTGCAGATCGCGCGAAAAGCTGAGATCGCCCAATCCGACCACGGCCAGCTGATCCGGCACCGCGATGCCCTGGGCCTGGGCTTCGGTCAGCACGCCCAGCGCCACCATGTCCGAGCTGCAGAACAGCGCGTCGATGTCGGGATGGCGCGCCAGCAGCTCGCGCAGGCCGGTGCGGCCCATGCCGACGTTGGTCGGCGCCGGCACCACCCAGCCCGGCACGGCGCCCTCGCCCGGCGCGGCCATGCCGAGGGCGATGGCGGTGTCCGAGAAGGATTTCATGCGGCGCATCGCGCGCTGGTCGTTGGCGCTCAGCGTGGCGACCCGGCGTTTGCCGCGCGCGTGCAGGTAGCGCGCCACCGACTCCCCCACCTTTTCGTGGGAAAAGCCGATCAGCATGTCGATCGGGTCGGGCGTCAGGTCCCAGGTTTCCACCACCGGGATGCCGCTGGTGAGCAAGCGCTGGCGGCCCTGCGGCGAGCGCATGATACCGGTCAGTATCACGCCGTCTGGACGGCGGCCGATGATGGCCTCCAGCAGTTCATCCTCGCGCGAATCCTCGTAGCCCGACTGGCCCAGCATCAACTGGTAGCCGGACGCCGCCAGCGACGCCGTCAGCGACTGCACCATCTCCAGGAACACGTTGCCGGAAATGGTGGGGATCACCGCCGCCACCAGCCGGCTCTTGCGCGAGGCCAGGCCGCCGGCCAGCATATTGGGCACGTAGCCGGTCTGCTCCACCGCTTCGCGCACCCGCAGCAGGATGGCGTCGGACACCGCGTTCGGCGTGTTCAGCGCGCGCGAGGCGGTGATCGGCGCCACGCCCGCCAGCTTGGCGACGTCGCGCAGCGTGGTGCCGCCGTTCTTGCGGCGGGTGCGGCGCGGCGCGGCCGCCGGCGGTACCGCATTCGAGTCTATGTTGTGGTCCGGGGCGTCATCCATGCGGCGATTCTAACACCCGCCTCAGTGGCTGCGTGGCGCCTTGTAGCGCGCCAGCTCCATCTTGCCGATCTGGCTGCGGTGCACTTCGTCAGGACCATCGGCCAGCCGCAGCGAACGCGCGCCGGCGTAGGCCGATGCGAGGAAAGGATCGGCCATGCCGCCGCCGCCCTGCACCTGGATCGCCCAGTCGATCACCTTGCAGGCCATCGCCGGCGCCGCCACCTTGATCATGGCGATCTCCTTGGCCGCGACCTTGTTGCCGACCGTGTCCATCATGTGGGCGGCGTTGAGCACCAGCAGGCGCGCCTGGTCGATCATGATGCGCGACTCGGCGATGCGCTCCAGCGTCACGCCCTGCTCCGCCACCGGCTTGCCGAAAGCGACGCGGCTCAAGCTGCGCCGGCACATCTGCTGCAGCGCGCGCTCGGCCAGGCCGATCAAGCGCATGCAGTGGTGGATCCGGCCGGGCCCGAGGCGGCCCTGGGCGATCTCGAAACCGCGCCCCTCGCCCAGCAGCAGGTTGGAGGCCGGCACGCGCACGTTGTCGAACACGATCTCGGCGTGGCCGTGCGGCGCGTCGTCGAAGCCGAACACCGGCAGGTGGCGCAGCACGTTGACGCCCGGCGTATCGCGCGGCACCAGTATCATCGACTGCTGCACATGGCGGTTGGGGTTATCGGGATCGCTCTTGCCCATGAAGATGAAGACCTTGCAGCGCGGGTCGTTGCCGCCGGAGGACCACCACTTGCGGCCATTGATCACATACTCGTCGCCGGAACGCACGATGGAGCTGGCGATGTTGGTGGCGTCGGACGAGGCCACGTCCGGCTCGGTCATGCCGAAGCAGGAACGGATGCGGCCATCGAGCAGCGGAGCGAGCCACTCGCGCTGCTGCGCCTCGGTGCCGTAGCGGGTCAGCACCTCCATGTTGCCGGTGTCCGGGGCCGAGCAGTTGAACACTTCCGGCGCCCACACGGCGCGGCCCATGATCTCGCACAGCGGCGCGTATTCCAGGTTGGTCAGGCCGGCGCCGTGCTTGGAATCGGGCAGGAACAGGTTCCACAGCCCCGCCGCGCGCGCCTTGAGCTTGAGCTCTTCCATCACCACTGTCGGCACCCAGGCGTCGCCGGCGGTGCGGTTGGCGTCGATCTCGGCGTGGAAGCGCGCCTCGTTCGGATAGATATGCTCGTCCATGAAGGCCGTCAGCCGGGCCTGGAGTTGCTGTACTTTCGGGCTGTAGTCGAAGTCCATGATGCTGTCCTTTGTCATTCTTTATCGGTAGGTGACGGCGCCGGGTTGCCCCAGCCATTCCAGGTGCGAGTAGTTGTTCAGGTAACTGAGCGTGAACTGGCCGGGGCGCTGCAGCAGCTTGGTGACGGCGCAATTGGCCAATGTCCAGCTGAGCTCCATCACCTGGTAGTCCTGCAAGCCAAGCAGGTGCTGCATCAGCGTGGCGATCACGCCGCCGGAAGTGAACACGATGGTGGCCTGCTTGCTGCTGTCGGTGTCGAGCCGCTCCAGCGCGCCCACGCAGCGGCGGCGAAATTCCGGCCAGGTCTCGCTGTATTCGTCGTCGTGCCAGCCGCTCATCCAGCGCTGCATGGCGGCGCGGAACAGATGCTCCAGCGCGCGCTGCGGCTCTTCGTGCTGCGCCAGCATCTGCTGGAAGGCGGCGGCGTCGTCCACCTGCGGACAGTGGCGCCGCAGCACTTCGAGATGGTCGAATTCGGCGAAGCCGGGATCGGTGATCCATTCGGTGTCGGCCAGCTGCGCTTTCGGCAGCTCGGCCAGGCAGGTGTCGGCGGTCTGGCGGTGACGCGCCAGGCCGCCCACCACCACGCGCTGGAAGGACTGACGGCTGTTGGCATACCACTGCCCCAGCAAGCGCGCCTGCTCGTAGCCCAGCGTCGACAGCTGGTCGTAGTTGGCGCTGCCGAACGAAGCCTGCCCGTGGCGCACCAGATAAATTTGTCCCATTTTCTTCCAGCTCCCGATCAAAACAGGCACCAGCTTAACGTCCGGCCTATAATTCATCAAATGAATAGTTTTAATTGGGCCGAATAAATTTCATGCATATATCCAAGGTCGATCTCAACCTGTTCATCGTCTTCGAGGCGATCTACGCGGAAGGCAGCATCACCCGCGCCAGCCTGAAGATGAACCTGACCCAGCCCGCCATCAGCCACGCGCTGAACCGGCTGCGCCAGCTGTTCGACGATCCGCTGTTCGAACGCCAGGGCCACGTGATGGTGCCGACGCCACTGGCCCGTTCCATCATAGACCCGGTGCGGCAATCGCTGCGCGGCTTTGAAGTGACGCTGAACGGCGCCGAGCGCTTCGACGCCACCACCAGCGAACGCACCTTCTCGCTGGCGCTGCGCGATGTGCTGGAGGCGAGCGTGCTGCCGCCGCTGATGGCGCGCGTGGCCGGCGACGCGCCGACGGTAGGCCTGAACACCTTGCAGGTGGGACGGCGCGAGCTGGAGAGCGAACTGGCGGCCGGCACGCTGGACGCCGCCATCGACATCCTGCTGCCGCTGTCGAACGACATCCGCCGCACGCTGCTGGCGACCGACCAGACGGTGGTGCTGGTGCGGCGCGATCATCCGCTGGTAAGCGGCGCGCTGGATCTGGACGGGTATTTGAAACTGGAGCACATCCAGACCAGCTCACGCCGGCGCGGGCCGGGGCTGGAGGATTTTGAATTGAGCCGGATGGGATTGCAGCGGCGCGTGCGGCTGCGCTGCCAGCACTACTTCGCCGCCTGCCGGGTGGTCAGCCAGACCGACCTCGCGCTGACGATGCCGGAACGCCTGGCGCGCGTGGTGAACCAGCAGTTCGGCAACCAGATCCTGCCCTTCCCCTTGACCATGCCGTCGCTGGACATCTACCTGTACTGGCACGCCAACATCGACACCGATCCAGCCAGCATCTGGCTGCGCGAACAAATCAAGCAGGCCATGCAGGCGGCGAACTAGCAGCCGGCGCTGGCGCCGGAGGCCAGCATGCGGATGGCTTTGGAGATATCGGCGGCGATGCGCGTGACGGCGCGGCGGTGGCCGGCCACCAGCGCGTCATAGCCGCCGCCGACCACCTCGTTGGCGACGCTGCGGCAGGTCAGCACCTTGGCGCTGCCGACCAGGCGCACGCTCCACACCGCATCGATCAGCGCATACTGCCCGGGCGCGGATTCAAAGCGCTGCACGTTGGTGCTGATGCGGTAGACCGGCGCGCCGTCCGCCGTCGGCGTGCGAAACACGTCCACCGTTCCCAGTTCGCCGGTGATCGCCAGCGACAGCGCCTGGCCAAGCTCAGACGCCGGCATCGCCGACCAGCGCTCATGCTCCAGCAGATCGATGCGCCCCGCTTCGGTGCTGACCACCAGCTGATAGCGCGCCACCTGCTGCGGCACCGTCACCGCAGGCAGTTCGATGTAGTAGCCCGCCGGCCTGGCGGCAGGCGCCGGCACGCCCATGCCGTTACTCAGGCTGTAGAAGTGCTCGGGCGGCGCAGCGGCGCAGCCGGCCAGCAGCATCGCGGCCGTCATGGCCAGCGCGGTTGAATAGCGCTTCATTTAGGTTCTCCCTTGGTGTCCTGCTTGTTCGCCTTCCCGCGCAACAGCGACTCGGGATGACGTTCCAGATAATCCGACAACGCGTTCAGCGATTGCAGCGTTTGCGTCAGCTGCTGCAAGGCCTCGCGCAGGTCGGACTGCACCGGCGAGTCCTTCTGCAGCAGCAGGTTGGCTTCGCCGAAGGTCTTGCGCGCCGCGCCCAGCGTATCCTTCATCTCCGGCACCACCTGCGCATCGATCTGCTTGAGCAGCACATTGGCGCTCTTCAGCGTGTCGCGCAGGTTGTTGCCGATCTCGCCGAACGGCACCTGATCCAACTTGCGCGCGATGCTGGCGATCTGCGTCTGCAACTCGTCCAGGCTGTTCGGCACCGTCGGCACCTCCAGCGGATACTGCGCCACATCCAGCTTCACCTTGGGCGCGTTCGGGAAGAAGTCCAACGCCACATACAGCTGGCCGGTCAACAGGTTCCCGGTACGTAGCTGGCCGCGCAGGCCGCGCGTCACCATGCGCTCCAACACCACCGGACCGGCGTTGCGATCCTGGTCGCCGGAAACCGACTGCTGGAAGCTGCGGCCCAGGCGCGCCGGGTACATGTCCACCGTCACCGGCATGCGGAAGCTCTTCTTCACCGGATCGAACTCCACGCCGACCGAGCGCACCTCGCCCAGCACGATGCCGCGGAAGTCCACCGGCGCGCCCGGCGACAGGCCGCGCAGCGACTGGTCGAAGTACAGCACCGTGGTGATCGGCACGCCATCCGGTTCGCGCATGGCGTTGGCCTGGTCGGAGGCCAGCGGGAAGTCGGTGCCGGGCGCCGCCTGCTGTTCCGGCTTCTGGCCGCTCATGCTCTCGAACGCGATACCGCCCACCAGCAGGGCCGCCAGCGACTGCGTGTTGACCTTGAAACCATTCGAATCGAGCCGCACATCGACGCCGCTGGCATGCCACCAGCGCGTGTTCTTGCCGACGTACTGGTCGTACGGCGCGTTGACGAACACCGTCATTTTCACGCCGCGCCCCTTTTCGTCCAGGTCGAAGCCGACCACCTGCCCCACCTGGATACGGTGGTAGAAGATCGGCGAGCCGACATCGACGGAACCGAGGCTCTCGCCATGCAAAGAGAATTTGCTGCCCTTGTCGTCGCCGGCCACCTGCGGCGGCTTTTCCAGGCCCACGAATTCCTCCTTGACCTCCTCCGACTTGCCGGCATCAACGCCGATGTAGGCGCCCGACAGCAAGGTGCTCAGACCGGAAACGCCGCTCGCGCCCACGCGCGGTCGCACCACCCAGAACCGGGTATCGGCGGCGGTGAAGCGCTTGGCTTCCTTGCTCATGTCGATCTGCACCAGCACCTTGGACAAATCGCGCGACAGCGTGATCGTGCGCACCAGGCCGATATCCACGTCCTTGTATTTGACCTTGGTCTTGCCCGGCTCCAGTCCATCCGCGCTGCGGAAACTCACCGTCACCGTCGGGCCCTGGTCCATCACCGACTTGGTCACCAGCGCCAGGCCGATCAAGGCGGCCAGCAGGGGGATCAGCCATACCAGCGAAGGCAGCCAGCGATTGGCCTTCTCCACTCTCGGCTCGGGCAGCGGCGGCGCACCGCTCTCGTTTTCAGGCATGGTTCTCTCCATTTGAATCGATTGGATCCCAGATCAGGCGCGGGTCGAACTGCATCGACGCCAGCATCGTCAGCACCACCACCGCGCAAAACGCCAGCGCGCCGGGACCGGCGGTGATCACGGCCAGCGACTGGAAGCGCACCAGCGCCACCGTCAGGGTAATCACGAAGATATCGAGCATCGACCAGCGGCCGACAAACTCCACGATCCGGTACAGCATCGTGCGCTGCAAGGGACGCCAGCGCGAACGCCGCTGCGCCGTCAGCGCGAGCAGCGACAACGCCGCCAGCTTCAGCACCGGCACCACGATGCTGGCGATGAAAATGATCGCCGCCAGCGCCGGCGAGCCGCTGGTCCAGAAGTAGACCACGCCGCTGATGATGGTGTCGTCCTCCTTGCCGAACAAGGAGTGCGTGTACATCACCGGCAGCAGGTTGGCGGGGATGTAGAGGATGGTGGCAGCCAGCAGGAAGGCCCAGGTGCGGCCCACGCTATCGGGCCGGCGCCGGTGCAGCACGGCGCCGCAGCGCGCGCAATGCTGGTGCGCGGCCGGCTGGTCCTGCGCCACCAGGCCGCAGCTGTGGCAGGCGGCCAGGCGGGTGTGCGGCGTGTAGCGGAACTCGGCCTGCGCCGGACGGCGCGGTCCCGGCAAGTGCTCGCCGATATTCCACAGCATCTGCGGATCGAAAGAGGTGACGATCGCCAGCATCAGCGTCAGCGCGCCAAAGGCGAACAGGCCCGGTTGCACCACCACATGCGCCAGGCTGGTCATCTTGACGATGGTGATCAGGATGCCGATCATCAGCACCTCCGTCATGCCCCAGCGCCGCGCCGCGCCCACCGCGCGCAGCAGATGGTCGAAACCGCGCGGCCGCACGCCATAATGAAGCGCCAGCGTCACATACAGCAGCGCGCCCAGTTCCACCGCCGGCAACAGCGCCGTGAACAGGAACACGATCGCCGCCACCAGCTGCATCTGCTCCGTCCATAGCACGCGTATCGCGCCAAACAAGGTGGCGCTGGACGAGTAGCCGCCCACTTCCAGTTCTACGATGGGACAAAACTGGGCGATCAGGAAGGTGAAGATGGCGCACAGGGTGATGGCCGCCATGCGGTTGACGTCCGAGTGGATGCCGCGATAGAGGATGGAACGGCAACGCACGCAGCGCGCCTTTTCGCGCGGCAGCACCGGGCGCCGCTTGTGCAGTACGCCGCAATCGTGACAGCTGATCAGATCATATCGATGCACTGGCTGGCCGTTTGTTCAATAATGGCCATATGATACGACAATCGATACGATAATCCGCCAGAATCGCGGCCGCCCGATGGCCTTACTTGATGCTGGTGTTAAGTTCCTGGAACTCCGCCGTCTTGCCCAGCGACTGCCAGGTGGCCAGCAGATTGGCCGGCGGCGCAATCAGCTTGCGCGCCGCCAGATCGAGCCAGCCGCCGGTGCTGGTCACGCGCGCGGCCAGCTTGCCGTCGGCGCGGATGATGTCGGTGCTGAGCGACCAGCGGCTGCCGTCTTCGGACAGGCCGGCCACGCCCAGCGTGACGGTGATCTCCTCCAGCAGCATGACTTCCTTGAAGTAGGCGATTTCGTCTTTCATCACCACCGGGCCGATTTTCAGGCGCATGAATTCGCTCATCGGGAAGCCGTTCTCCGACAGGAACAGCATGCGCACATCGCCCGCCTTGTCCAGGAACGCCGTATTGCGCATATGGCTGTTGAAGTCCATATCGCCCCAGCCGGCCATCATCTTCTTCTCAAACATCTTACTCTCCAAGGAAATCCAATAGCGTGCATGCTACCACCTTGGTCGCCTTGCGCAGGTCTTCCAGCAACAGGCGCTCATCGGCCTTCTTGGCGTTGGACTCGGGCACCGAGCGCGGGCCGGCGCCGTACAGCACCGCCGGGATGCCCTGCTCGCCGTACAGGCGGGCGTCCGCATACAACGGCGTGCCTTGCGCGGGGATCGTCTCGCCGATGAAGGTTTGCGCGTTCTGCTGCAGGCTGGCCACCAGCTTCCCGGTGCCCGGCTGCTCGCGCAGCGCGTGCGACAGCAGCAGGCGTTTGATTTCGACGCGGATACCGGGCTGGCCTTCCACCGCCTTCTCGATCAGCGCGCGCACCTGCGCTTCCACCACCGCCGGATCTTCTTCGGGGATCATGCGGCGGTCCATCTTCAGCACGACCTTGCCCGGCACTACGTTGGTATTGGTGCCGCCGTCGATGCGGCCCACCAGCATGGTCGGCGAGTCGATGCCGGGGATCTTCGATTTGACCTTCTTCAGTTCCGGCAGCTGGTCGTAGATCGCGTTCAGGATGCGGGTTGCCGCCTGCAGCGCATCGTGGCCGGTTTCCGGCATCGCGCCGTGGCCGGACTTGCCGTGTACCGTGATCTCCAGTTGCAGGCAGGCGTTGTGCGCGGTGACGATGTTGTAGCTGAAGCCCGCAGCGATGACGAAGTCCGGCTTGGTCAGCTTTTGCTCCAGCAGCCAGCCGGGTCCCAGCAGGCCGCCGAATTCCTCGTCATAGGTGAAATGCAGTTCCAGCCCGCCTTTGAGCGGTACGCCCAGCGCCTCCAGCGCGCGGGTGGCGAAGATGTAGGTGGCGAAGTCGCACTTGGAGACCGCTGCGGCGCGGCCGTAGATGTAGCCGTTTTCCACCACGCCGCCGTACGGAGGATAGGTCCAGTTGTCGCCCGGCGGCACCACGTCGCCGTGGGCGTTGAGCGCCACGGTCGGGCCGCCGGCTTGATACGGGCGGCGCACGATCAGGTTGGTGATGGTCTCCATGCCGTAGTCCTGCACCACCTGCGCCGGCACGGCGTGCTTCTCGGCGGTCCAGCCGTAGGCCTTGACCAGGTCGGCCACCATGTCCGCATGCGGCGCGTTGTTGCCGGGCGGGGTATCGGTCGGCACGCGCAGCAGCTGCTGCAATACGCCGACTTCCTCATCGAAGTGCGCGTCGATCCATAGTGCCAGTTGTTCTTTGTTCGTCGTCATCGCAGTTCTCTCCGCTGTTCTCTCATTTTGCGCCGGACTCGAACCAGGTCGCGATCTGCGCCCGTTCGGCATCGGTCATATTGGTCAGATTCGCAAGCGGCATGGCTTTCAGCTGGACCGATTGCTTGTAGATTTTTTCCGCGTTCTGGCGCACCTGCTCGGCGCTGTCGAGCATCACGCCGGCCGGCGCCGTCGCAAAGCCGGCCTGCGACGGATGGGCCGAGTGGCAAGCCACGCAGCGCTGGTCGACGATGGTCTTCACCTTGGAAAATTGCGCCGCAGGGTCGGCCGCCGCAGCCACCGCCATGGGACGCGGCGGTGCGATCGCCACCGCCACGCCGACCAGCAGCGCCACGCCGGCGGCCGGATAGCGCCACTCCACGCGGCCCTTGTGGCGCAGGTTAAAGAAGTGGCGGATGAAGACGCCGGCCGCCATGATGAAGGCCAGCACCAGCCACGCATGGTCGTTCCGGTAGGTCATCGCGTAGTGGTTGCTGATCATGATGAACAGCACCGGCAGCGTGAAGTAGTTATTGTGGACGCTGCGCTGCTTGGCCTTCTGGCCGTGGATCGGATCGGGCAGGCGGCCGGCCGACATGGCCTCCACCATCTTGCGCTGGCCGGGAATAATCAGCATCAGCACATTGCCGACCATGATGGTGCCGATCAGCGCGCCGACGTGGATGTAGGCGGCGCGGCCGCTCAGCACATGCGTGAGACCATACGCGGCGCCGACGATCAGCGCGAACACCACCACGCCGAACCACAGGTCGCGCTGGCCCAACGGGGAGCGGCACAGCAGGTCGTACACGGTCCAGCCGACCACCAGCGTGCCGACGCCGATGCCGATCGCCTGCCAGCTGCCGATATCGGCCACCGACTTATCGATCATCATCGCCTGGGCGTTGAAGTAGTAGGCGATGGTCAGCAGCGCGATGCCGGACAGCCAGGTGGAATAAGCCTCCCATTTGAACCAGTGCAGGTCCTTCGGCAGCTCGGCCGGCGCCACCAGGTATTTTTGCGGGTTGTAGAAACCGCCGCCGTGCACCGCCCACAGCTCGCCCGATACTCCCTTCTTCGCCAGCTCCGAACCGGGAGCCGGCGGGCGGATCGAATTATCCAGCCAGACGAAATAGAACGAAGCGCCGATCCAGGCGATGCCGGTGATGACGTGCAGCCAGCGCACGATCAGGTTTAGCCACTCAAGGCCGTACGGGATCAGATAGGCGTATAAATCCATGGGAACTTTCCGGGTAAAGAGTGTGGCTAATTTACAGAAGATAAACGGAATTGACGCCGACCACATGAACATTGGAGTATATTAAACATATCCGATTCCGTATAACAGAAATACTCCCATGGCCGCCCTGCCGCAACACCTGGATCTGCACCTGATCCGCATCCTCTACCTGCTGCTGGTTGAGAAGAACGTCTCACGCGTCGCCCTCAAATTGAATCAGCCGCAGCCCTCGATCTCCGCCTCGCTGCGCAAGCTGCGCGAGCTGACCGGCGACCCCTTGCTGGTGCGCGGCGCGCGCGGCATGGTGCCGACCCAGCACGGCGAAAGCCTGCTGATCCCGGCCAAGCGCATCCTCGACGAGACCGAGAACCTGTTCCTGAAAAAGTCGCCCTTCGTGCCGCAGGAAGAAGCGCGCACCTTCCACATCGCCGCGCCGGACTACCTGGACAGTCAGTTCCTGCCCAACCTGGTGGCGCTGCTGCGGCGCGGATCGCCCAACAGCCGCGTGAAGATCCACGGCCTGGGCCCCGGCGTGGACTACGTGCGCCTGCTGTCGGACGGCGACATGGACCTGGTCATCGCCAACTGGGACGAGCCGCCCGAGCACCTGCACATGTCCAAGCTGTTCGAGGACCCGATCATCGCCGTGATGCGCTCCGACTGCCCGTATGCGCTGCGCACCGGCAGCGACGACATGACCATCAACGACTACCTGTCCCTGCCCCACGTGGCGCCGACGCAGATCCTGCCCGGCTACCACGGCGTCATCGACGACTTCCTGGAGCGCCAGGGCCTGCAACGCAACGTCGCGGTGGAATCGGCCTACTTCGGCCTGATCCCGTACATGCTGACGCAGACGGACCTGGTGCTGACCACCGGCCGCCAGTTCGTGCGCTACTACGAGCGCAACATGCCGCTGAAGACCTTCACGGTGCCGGTCAAGTTCCCGCCGATGCGCTTCTACCAGCTGTGGCACGAACGCGTGCACCAGGCGCCGGAGCACAAGTGGCTGCGCGAGCAGGTCGCCACGGCGGCCAAGGCGCTGGGGAAGTAAGCCCCGCCATATAAGCCGGCCTGGATACCGGGTATCCAGGCCGCTACCGGCGCCGCGCACACCAGGCAAAGCGAGTCACGTCGACAAACATAAGAAAATGATAATATTGCCATCCTTTCACCCCAAGAGGAAAACAATATGCCGATATCCCGATACGCTCTCCTGCTCGGGGCTCTATACCTCGTGCAGGGCGCGGCACAGGCAACCGAAGCCCTTCCCGCCCAACTGAGCAGCTTCCAGGGCCTGACCAACAGCACCTTCCCGGCTAGCTACCAGTTCCTGGCCACAGCCACCGGCATCAAAGAGTTCAAGCCGAACCCCATCAGCGTACCCTCCAAGGGCTTCGTTCAAGTGGGGCTGAGCTCCGGTGCCACGCCGCAGCAGGCAATGATTGCGCCGTTGTCCGATCCCTACGCCGCCGAGCCGATACGATGGTACGGCTTCAGTATTTACCTGCCCGCCGACTGGACGTATGACTCCGGGCCAGTGACGGTCGCGCGCATCGCATCGAACAACGCGAATCTGCCGCCGCCGCTGGCACTGGTCATCGATGATCATGATTTGAAGATCGTATTGAGCGCCAACCATCGCGATCCGGCGAGCGGCGAGCCGCCAACCGCGGCCAACACGCAGACGCGCAGCTTCGCGCTCTCGCCGGCGGTCGCGGGCCAGTGGCACTGCGTGGTGATCAAGGCTGCCTGGAGCGGCAACGTGCGCGAAGGAGAAACCCATGTCTGGGTGAACGGCCAGGCAAGCGCCGCCTATGACGCAGTCCGGACCCATAACAGCTACAAGGGCGCGGTGTTGACGCCGCAGGTCGGGCTGAGCACGAACGCCACCGCGCAAACCATCACGCGCAAGGCGATAGTCGATGCTGTCATTCTCGGCAACAGCACAGCCTATTCAGGCTTCCTGCAAAAATACATGCCTTGCCCAATCTCCGCACAATAAGGACACAGACGATGACTACTTCTCGAATCATACTGTCCATGCTGGCTCTCGGCATAACCGGTGCGGCGCACGCCCAGTTCGACATCGGCCTGGGAGGCATCATTCACGACTTTGGCACCAACCCGTCTCCGCCCGCCCAACGCTCCGCACCGGCCGCAATTAGCTACAACTCGAATCCTTCAAATAGACGCTACATCGACGACGTCTATACGCTCAACAAGCAAGATGCGCAGATCGCCTGGTCCAAGGAGTTCCCCGGCGCCGCCCAGGCGGGACATGAGGTATTCAAAGTGCAGGCCTTCCGCCCCGCGGTGACCGTCACGCCGGACGGCAAGGCCGTCGTGTCGCGCGGCGAACTGTCGCCAAGCTGGGACTATATCAAGACCGGGGTTCGCTGGTACGCCATCAGCGTCTTTGTCCCACACGATTGGCAGGTCAACGATCTGGACATGGTAATCGGGCAGCTACACACCAGCCAGAACGAGGCCATCCTGTCGCCGCCGGTGGCGCTGGCCATTCAAGGCAAGTACCTGAAGCTCGCATTGCAGGCCAGCGAGTTGACGGACACCATGTCGGTGACGCCGCACCTGGAAAAACTGACCTCGTCAAGCCAGTCGATCCGCCTCGCGCAAATTGACCAGCTTGAGGCCAGGGACAAGTGGTACTGCTTCGTCATGCGCGCAGATTGGTCGCCAACGCCGGGCACCGGCTCCTTCAAGCTATGGATGAACGGGAAGCTGAAATATCAAGCTGAAAACGCGTTCAATTCGTACACGACCTGGCTGGGTAATTATCCCAAGACCGGCCTGTATGTTCCAGGCACAAGGGGGATGCCGGACAGTCAGACGATCTATACGGACTACGTCTACCTGGCAGGCGCGGCGACCTCGGAACCGTCGGTGCTGGCGTCGAAGACGCCATGCGGTTCCTGAAACGCCACTGGCGTGGCCACTGTTTCTTCGGTCATTTTGCGCCCAAATCCTTCACCTGGGATTACACTAGGCTATGACGACTCTTTCCGAATTAAACAGCGGCGACGCCGCCACCTTCACCGACCGCCTGCGCGGCATCTACGAGCATTCGCCCTGGATACCGGAACGGGCGGCGGCCCAGCGGCCTTTCGCCAACCCCACCGCGCTCAAGCTGGCCTTGCAGGCAGCGGTCGGCGCCGCGTCGCTGGACGAGCAACTGGGCCTGATCCGCGCCCACCCTGAACTGGCGGGCAAAGCAGCCGTTTCCGGCCGGCTGACGGCCGAATCCACCAGCGAGCAAGCCAGGTCCGGTCTGCACCTGTGCAGCGCCGAGGAATTCGCCACGCTGCACCAGCTGAACGC
The DNA here is from genome assembly GCF_058799615.1 of Duganella sp. GW822-FHT06D06. Classification (NCBI taxonomy): domain Bacteria; kingdom Pseudomonadati; phylum Pseudomonadota; class Betaproteobacteria; order Burkholderiales; family Oxalobacteraceae; genus Duganella; species Duganella sp. GW822-FHT06D06. The sequence continues at coordinate 368,808 of NZ_JBXALQ010000005.1, read as the reverse complement.
GGACTACAACGACAAATTCGGCTTTCCCTTCATCCTCGCCGTCAAAGGCCCGGACGGACAGGGACTGACGCGCCGCGCCATCATCGCCACCTTCACGCGCCGCCTGAAGAACCAGCGCGCCGACGAAATCGCCGAGTGCCTGCGCCAGATTAATCGCATCGCCGAGCTACGCCTGAACGACCTGCTGGGCGTAACGCTGGACTTCGGCCCGACCATCATGCAGTGGTGCGAGACCATCGGCGCCTGGAGCGACACCGACAACAGCGTCAACGCGGACTTCGACCTGACCTGCGCCTACATGACGCCGGCGCACCGCAAGACCGCCGCGCAGCTGACGGAGTGGATGCGCGCGGCCGGCATGGATGCGCACATCGACGCCGTCGGCAACGTGGTCGGCGTCTACCGCTCGGACGCACCTGACACGAAAACGCTGATGACCGGCTCGCACTACGACACCGTGCGCAACGGCGGCAAGTACGACGGCCGTCTCGGCATCCTGCTGCCGATCGCCATCGTGCGCCACCTGCACCAGCGCGGCGAGAAGCTGCCCTTCCATTTCGAGATCGTCGGTTTCGCCGAGGAGGAAGGCGTGCGATTCAAGAGCACTTTCCTGGGCAGTAACGCGGTGACGGGCCGCTTCGACCTGTCGCTGCTCGACCAGACCGACGCCGACGGCGTCACCATGCGCGACGCGCTGCTGGCCGCCGGCCACGACGTGGCGCGCATTGCCGCCATCGCGCGCGATCCGGCGCAACTGCTCGGCTTCGTGGAAGTCCATATCGAACAAGGCCCGGTGCTGCTGGAACGCGACCTGGCGTTGGGCGTGGTGACGGCCATCGCCGGCAGCTCGCGCTACCTGGTCGAGCTGACCGGCCTGGCCAGCCATGCCGGCACCACGCCGATGGCGATGCGCAAGGACGCGGCAGCGGCGGCGGCGGAAATCGTGCTGCTGGTCGAACGGCGCTGCGCGCAGGGCGAATCGCTGGTCGGCACGGTCGGCCAGTTGCAGGTGCCAGGCGGTTCGGTCAACGTGATCCCAGGCGCATGCAGGCTGTCGCTGGACATCCGCGCCGCCGACGATGCGGTGCGGCTGGCGGCGGTGAAGGATGTATTGGACGGCATCGCCGCGATCTGCGCGCGGCGCCAGGTGGAAGCGAGCATGCAGCAGATCGTCAACGCCTCGGCCGCGCCGTGCGCGCCACGGTTGATGCGGCAGTTCGGCGCCGCCATCGAGCGCGCCGGCCTGCCGCGTTTCGATCTGCTGTCCGGCGCCGGCCACGACGCGATGGCGATGGCCGCCATCACCGACGTGGCCATGCTGTTCACCCGCTGCGGAAACGGTGGCATCAGCCACAATCCGCTGGAGACGATGACGGCGGATGATGCCGACATCGCCGCCCATGTGCTGCTGGATTTCCTGCGCAGCTTCCGCCCCGCCTAGCGTCATGCCGGGCTAGCGCCCCTCGACCTGCCGGCTCAGTTCAGGCGTCCACTCGATGCGGTGGCGCTCGAGCAGCCGGCGGTATTCGCCGCTGGCGATCAGGGCGCGCAGGCCCTGGTCGAACTGGTCGCGCAATGCGGTCAACTGGCGCCCCTTGGCGAAGGCAATGTAACTCGGTACGCTGTCGATCGCCTGCGGCAGCTTGACGATATGGCTGGCCAGGTCGGCGCCGACCAGCTTGTCAAGCGTGTAGCTGGCGGTGTACACATTGCTGGGAATCAGATCGACCCGGCCCAGTGTCAGCTTGCGGAAGTTCTGCTCCAGCGTGGGCACCTCGCGAATCGCCAGTTGCGGGCGCGCCGCCTCGAAGCGAGCGCCGTAGTTCACGCTCAGCACGGTGCCCACCCGCAGTCCGGCCAGCGCGGCGAAGTCGCCGTCGAAGCGGGCGCTGTGGTCGTCCCTGGCGTAGAAGTAAATAATCTGCGGAATCAGCGATTCGCGGCTGAAGTCGAGGAATTGTTCGCGCTCCGGCGACTGGAAGATCGTGAAGATGCAGTCACGCTCGCCCTGCCGGATCAACGCCAGCGCCCTGCCCCATGGCAGGATTTCGACGCTGACGGTATGGCCCAGACCCGCCATCACCGTCGCGACGATGTCGACCGCCAGACCGTGCACCGGACCGCCGGCGTCCTGCTGGATCAATGGGGGATAGTTGAGCGATACGCAGCGGTAGGCCCCGGCATGGGCAATGCCGTAGGCGAAGAGCAGCACTGCTGCCAAACGAGACTTACCAAGCACGAAGCCTCCCGATTAGACAGTGAATCACGGCTTTTCCGCCGTCCGCAGATCCTTCACCTGCGACTCGCCGACCGTACCGGCCTGCCCGCCCCAGGTCGCGCGCAGGAAGTTGCTCAAGCCGGCGATTTCTTTGTCGCTCAACTTTTTCGCGAAACCCGGCATCGCCTGCATGTTCTCCTTCGCGCCAAAGCGCTGCGCTTCGATGCCGTCCAGCGTGACGGCGATCAGGTTGTGCGGATCGGCGCTGCGCACCGTGGTGTTGCCCTTCATCGCCACCGCCACATGCGGCTTGCCGCCGCCATCGGCGCCATGACAACCGGCGCAGACGGCGATGTAGGTACGACGGCCAGCATCGATCGCGGCATCGCCGGTGGCCGCGACGGGCTTCAGCGGCTGCGGCGGCAAGGGTTTGTCGCCCAGCAGATAGGTGGTCATGGCCCACATGTCGCCCGGCGTCAAATGCTGGGTGCTCAGGTGCACCACGGCGAACATCTCGCCGTAGGCCGAGCCTTGCGGCGCGACGCCGGTGCCCAGGAACGACGCCAGGTCGGCCGCCGTCCATCCGGATGCCGACAGTCCGGCCGGCGAGATATCCGGCGCAGCGATGCGCGCCATCGCGCTGCCGCTCAACGGTTTCATTCCATCCATCTGCCCCAGCGCGCCACGCGGCGTATGGCATTCCGCGCAGTGCCCCATCGTGTTGACCAGGTAGCGGCCGCGCAGATAGGCGGGCGACTGGCCGGCCGACGCGTCGGGCAGCGTGTCCTTCAAAAACAGCATGTTCCAGAAGCGCATGCCGAAGCGCATGTTGTATGGGAACTTGAGATCGGCGGCCTTGCTGGCCACGGCCACCGGCTTGATCTGCATGAGATAGGCGAACATGGCGTCGCTGTCGGCGCGGCTCATCGAGCGGTAGGAGGTGTAGGGCATGGCCGGATACAGATGCCGGTCCGGCGCCACGCCGTCGCGCAGGGCCGCGTAGAACTCCCCGGCGGTCCATTTGCCGATGCCATGCTCCTTGTCCGGCGTGATGTTGGTGCCGTAAAAAGTGCCGAAGTCGGATTTCAGTTCGACGCCGCCGGCAAACGGCGCGCCGGTGGCGGACGTGTGGCAGGCGGCGCAATCGGCCACCTTGACCAGATAGCGTCCACGCGTGACGGCATCGCTGCCGGCGGCGGACTGCAGGCCGCCGGACAATACGGCCAGCAGCGCCAGGGACGCGCAAAGTGTGGGATGGCGGCTCATCATTTGCCCTCCTTCACCAGCCCGGGTGTATTCAGCACGACATCCTTGACCGCTTCAAAATAGCGCACATAGCCGGTACAGCGGCAGATGTGGTCATTCAGGCTTTCGGTGATGGTGTCGTCGATCCGGTCGCGGCTGACCGGTGTGCGCTTCAAGCGCTCCAGCAGCACCGTGGCCGCGTTCACAAACCCCGGGGTACAGTAGCCACACTGGAAGCTGAAATGTTCGAGGAATTTTTGCTGCACCGGCGACAGCGCCACGACTTCGCCCTTGTCGTTCAACTTGGCGTGGCCCTCCACCGTGCGGACTTTTTTACCATCGAAGAAATGCGCGCCGGTGATGCAGGAGCGGACTTCCTCGCTGGTGCCGTCGGCTTTGTCCAGGATCACCACGCAGGCGTGGCAGACGCCCTGCCCGCAGCCCAGGCGCGAGCCGGTCAGGTCAAGGTACTCGTGCAGGAAATCGATCATCATCAGGCCTTCCGGCGCCGGCAGCGGGCCAACCGTCTTGCCGTTGATGTTGAGCGTAATCGGTTTGGTCGCGATGCTCATGCCAGCACCTCCTGGATTTGTTCCGGCGTCACCGGCAAGTCGGTGAAGCGGTGGCCGATGGCGTGCGCGATGCCGTTGACTATGGCGCCCACCACGGGAATCATCACCACCTCAGCGATGCCCTTGGGCGTGTCGGTCTCCGTCAACGGCGGCAGGATATCCGCCGTCTGCCGCCACACCGCGACATCGCTGGCGCGCGGCAGCTGGTAGCGATTGAAGTTCCACGTGCCGTTGCCCGGACCGTCTTCGTACAACGGCAGCTGCTCGTATAACGCATGGCCGATGCCCATCGCCAGGCCGCCCTGCAACTGGCTCGAAACCAGCTGCGGCGACAGCATGCTGCCGCACTCCATGATGGAATGATGGCTGAGCAGCTCGACCTTGCCGCTGGCCTCGTGCACCGACAGTTCGACCAGCGTACCCACCGCGCTGTAGTAAGTGACGGTGGCGTTATTGCGCTGCACCGGCGCGATGAACACGCGCTTGCGGTTCAGCACATGGTAGCCGCCGGTGGAGCTCATGCTGGCCTTCTTGCCTTTGTCCGCGCCATCGCCGTAGCGCAGCGACAGCCCGTCTATCGGCAGGCGCACGCCGGCGCCGTCGACGTCGAACTCCGCCTCGCTCCACTGCCAGCGGTTGAACACGTGCACCGTGGCGCCGGTCACCAATCCCAGCTCGTGCGCCTTTTGCGCCAGCTGCTCGCAGGACAGCGCCTGCAAGCCGCCGGCGGACAGCTTGCCGTCGACCCAGCGCGCGTCCTCCACCCGTATCACCAGCGACGCCGCCTGGCCACCGGCATAGCCTTCGCTCCAGATGGCCATCGCGGCCGGCCACAGGCCGTGCATGAAGACCACCCGCGCCGCCTCGCGCGTGCTGTGCGTAAAGTAGTAGGCGGAATTGGTGGCGCTGGCGGGAGAACAGTAGGTCGGCGACCAACGCGGATTGGCCGACAGCTTGTCCTGGTCGGCCTGGCTCATGATGTAGGGATCGCCGCTGCTGACCACCGGCAGGTCGTCCCATTCGGTGACGGCGGTATGCACCGTGCCGGCCGGCTTGCCCAGCCATTTGGCGCAGGCCACCGCCTGCGACGTCGACATGCCGGTGCCGATCTCGGTGCCGCTGTGCGACAGGTCGATCGCGCCGTCGGCGTTGATCTGCACCTTGGCGAAAGAGCTCTCGGCACCGGTGCCGAAGTCCTTCTGTACGCAGGCGAATCCCACGCCGTAGCGGTGGCCGGGATGCGCCGCCTCGAACGCGCGCTTGGCGCCGGCGCGGCCGGTCCACAACGGATGGACCTTGGCCTTTTGCAGCACCTCGTCGACCCGCACCGCGCCGGCCGGAATCGCGCCCTGCGTGTTCTTCATCCCCGACCGCAACGCGTTCTTCAGCCGGAAGTCGATCGCGTCGAGCCCCAGCTTTTCCGCGAATTCGTCCATCATCATTTCGGTTGCGGCCATGCTCTGCAAGGTGCCGTAGCCGCGCGCCGAGCCGGCATCGACCGCGCGCGAGGCGATGGCGACGGCGGCGAAATCGTTCTTCGGAAAATAGTAGATCGATTGCGCGGCCGTCGCCGCCACCATCGCCACCGACGGCGAAAAATTACAGCGCCCGCCGCCGTTGGCTTCAAAGTATCCCTGGAACGATTGCAGCATCGCGCTCTTGCGGTCGACCGCGATGCGGTATTTCAGCTTGAACGCATGGCGCTTGATCGACGACTGGAACTGCTCGTAGCGGTCGTTGGCCAGCCGCACCGGAATGCCGTTCGCGTAGAGCGCCGTCATCAGGCCGTAGAACGGAAAGCTGTAGTGGTCCTTGGAGCCGTAGCCCACCGTGTAGCACGGATGCAGGAACAGCTTCTTGAGCGGGAACTTGCTCTTCTTGAGCATTTCTATCGTGCTGTCGATGACCTCCTGCGGCGACTGCGTCGGCACCACCATGTGCAGCGCCTGGGCGGCGGCGTCGTACCAGCAGTTGGCGTTGTCTGGCTCCATCGCGGCCGTGTCCACCGACTGCGTGTTGTAGTCGCGCTCCAGCACCAGCCAGTCGGCCGGCGGGCGGTCCAGTTCTTCCTTGATCTGGTTGGCGTAGTACATGCCCTGCTCGCCCAGTTTGCCGTGTTCTATGCCGTCCGGCCAGACCGGCTGCTGCTTGCGCATCGCGCTCGGGAACACCGGCGCGTTTTTCAGGCTGGAGAAAACGTCCATGTCGGCCGACGTGGCGCCGCCCACCCGCACAAAACGGAAGGTGCCCCACGGGTCGCGCTCCATCGGCGGCGCGGCGGCGCCGTAGCGCACCACGCCCACCTTGAACTGCAGCGCATCCTTGGCCGCGCGGAAGCGGGCGAAGTCGTTGAAGATCAGGACCGCCACCGCATGTCCCAGATAGGCGGGCTGCTTCCCGATCGGCAGCAGCATGTCTGTGCCATAGAAACCAGGGAAGGCGATGCCGTCGCGCACCAGGTCTTCCGCCGTCACGATACGGTCCGGCTTCAGGTCCGCGCCCAGCAGGGACAGGTCGATGCCGTCGAACAGCGCGTCGGCGCGGGTGGTGCGCAGCATCAGGGCGTGGGCTTGTTGTTGCGGCCAGTGCGGCATGTCGCGCGAGCGGATGTCGCGGGCGAAGACTTTGGCGCCGGTCACCTTGGACAGGCCGTCGATGCGGAATTTGGCCAGTCCGGCCTTGCCGTCCCAGGCGACTGGCGTGAGGATTTTTTCCTCGAACAGGGCGGCAAGCGCCTTGCCGCCCAGGGGCGCGATGTAGACGGAAACGCCAGCGACCACGCTGGCCTTCAAGAAACTGCGGCGTGTAATGTCCCCATTCATCTTGTAACCCCTCAGAGAGTCAGGTCAAGCGCTTCTTCTTTTTCGAGTAATCTAGTTGACCAGAGAGCGGGGGACGAGTCAACATCTTTCAAACGGGGCGCCGCTACAGTCTAATCGCCGCGCAACAGGGGCAATTCGCGCCCGACGGCGTCGATCACCGGCGCCCAGTCGCCGGCTGTGGATTGCCGGAACAGGCGCATCGCCGGATACCATGGCGTATCGCTACGCCCGGTCAACCAGCGCCAGTCGCAGCGATAATCGGGCAGCAGCACCCAGCACGGCTTGCCCAGGGCGCCCGCCAGATGAGCTACCGCCGTATCCACGCTGATCACCAGATCGAGATTGGCGATGACGGCAGCGGTGTCGGCAAAGTCGCGCAGCTGCGGACCGGCCGCGTACAGCGACATGCCGTCGGGCGGGTTCAATGCCTCATCCTCGCTCCTGCCTTTTTGCAGGCTGACGAAATGCACCGATCCGGCGGCGGCCAGCGGCGCCAGCGTCTCCAGCGACTGCAGCGAACGGTCGGCATCGTTCTCGAAATCCGGATTGCCTTGCCATGCCAGGCCAACCCGCAGGCCTTGCTGCGGCAGGCGGCCGGCCCAATACCGCACCAGCTCAGGCTCCGCCGCGAGGTAAGGAGTCGCAGCCGGCATGGAGGCCAGGCTGATGCCCAGCGTGGCGGCCAGGCGCATCGGATGCGTCCAGTAGTCCCATGGCTCATCCGGGAGAGGATCGCCCAAGGCATACAGCCGGTCGACGCCCCGCAACGTGGCGAACAGCCGCTTCAACGACGCGTGGCATATCACGGCGACGCGCGACGCGCCCCGCACCTTCAACTGCGCGGCGTAGCGGCAGAATTGGATCATGTCGCCCTGCCCCGCCTCCAGCACGATCACCACCGACTTGCCATGCAAAGGTTCACCGTCCCAGCGGGGGCAGGTGAAGGTATGCGCCAAGGAGTCGAACTGCCAGCGCGCCTCCAGCAAGGGCAAGCCTTCCTCAAAGCGCCCTTGCCGCAGCAGGACGTAGGCCAGGTTGAAGCGGGTCCGCGCATGCTCCGGGTCCAGCGCCAGCGCGCGGCGGTAGCATTGCTCGGCCTCGTGCTCGCGCTTGACGCACGCCAGCAGCACGCCCAGCTGGCTCCACGCGGACAGCGATTCCGGCGCCAGCTCCAGTGCCATGCGTGCCGCAGCCTCCGATTCTTCGAAGCGCTTCGCCTTCAACAGCAGCACGCCCAGATTCTGGTAAAGCTGTGCATGGCCGGGCATCAGCGAAATCGCCAGGAGATAGTGGAACTCCGCCTCCGCCAGCGCGCCCTGCCGCTCCTTCAGATAACCGAGATTGGCGCGCGCGGCGCCATGCATGGGCTCCAGCACCAGGGCCAGCAAAAAGCAATGCTCCGCAGCGGCGAAGTCGCCGGCGGCCATATGGTGATTTCCATCGAGGTAGGCTTGCCTTGGATCCGAATGCATCAAACTATAAGCCTGCGATGAGTGTCAGCAGCTCCGGCTCAGGCAGTGGCTTGCTGAATAAATAACCTTGATAATACTGACAGCCTTCGGCGATGACAAAGTTGAGCTGCTCCTGCGTCTCCACGCCCTCGGCCAGCACCGACATGTTCAGCGCCTTGCCCAGCGAGACGATGATGCGGACGATCGCGGCGCCGCTGTCTTCCTTGACCGCGCTCCAAATGAAGGACCGGTCGATCTTGAGCTGGTCCAGCGGCAGCCGGTGCAGATAGGACAGCGACGAATAGCCGGTACCGAAATCGTCCAGCGCGAAGCTGACGCCGGCGGCGCGCAGCTGCTGCATCTTCGCTACCGTTCCCTCGACATCCTTTAACAGCAGGCTCTCCGTCAGTTCCAGCCGCAGCCGGTCGGCGCGGGCGCCGGTCTGCGCCAGCACCTCCAGCACGTGTTCGACGAAGTCCGGCCGGTGGAATTGCGAAGCGCTGACATTGACCGCGACTTCCATCCCGGCAGTGCGCGCGTCGCCGGCCCACTGCGCCAGCCGGCTGCATGCCTCACGCATCACCCAACGCCCCAGCGGCAGGATCAGGCTCGACTCCTCGGCCACCGGAATGAATTCGACGGGCGGCACCAGGCCACGCTGCGGATGCTGCCAGCGCACCAGCGCCTCGACGCCGGCCATGCTACCGCCCACCCCCATCAGCGGCTGGTAGTACAACACGAATTCGTCATTGCCCAGTGCGCGCCGCATGTCGGCTTCCAGCGCGGCCCGCGCGCTGGCGCGCGCCTGCATCGCCGGGTCGAAGAACGATACGGTGTTGCGCCCCGCCGCCTTGGACTGGTACATGGCCAGGTCGGCGCGTTTCAGCACGTCGTCCACACCGCAGGCGCCGCTGAAAACCGTGATGCCGATACTGGGCGTGCTGTATTGTTCCATTCCCTCGATATCGAACGGCTCGGCGAAGGCACGGACGATCTTGAGTGCTATATCCTGCGCCGCCCTGGCGACGTCGTTCTCGGTGCTACCCAGATCCTCCAGCAGCACGATGAATTCATCGCCGCCGAAACGGGCCACCGTATCGCATTCGCGCACCTCGGCGACAAGGCGGGCTGCGACCAGCTGCAACAACATGTCGCCCTTGTCGTGGCCGCGCGTGTCGTTGATGATCTTGAAGTTATCCAGATCGATGAACAGCATGGCGCCCAGGTGGCCCAGCGACAGCGCATGACCGGCGCGGTCCAGCAGCAGCTGGCGGTTCGGCAGGCCGGTGAGCTTGTCGTAGAAAGCCATGTTGTGGATCTGCGCCTCGATGGCCTTGCGCTCGCTGATGTCGCGGAAGTAGATCGTCACGCCCTGCTGCGACGGATAGGCGCGGATCTCGGTCCACAGATCGAGCGGCGCGTAGTACTCCTCGAAAGCCACCAGGCTGTTGGTCTCCACCGCCAGGTGATAGGCGCGGTAATACGGGCCGTCGACCGCTTCGGGGAATACCTTCCAGACGTTCTTGCCCGTCACGTCGCGGCGCAGCACCTGCAGCAGCCGTTCCGCATTGCCGTTCATGTAGCGGATACTCCAACTACGGTCCAGCATCAGGACCGCATCGGAGATGCTTTCCAGGGTGGCCGTCAGGCAGTCTGTCTCCAGGGCCGCCGCGTGGGATGGTGGTGGTTCTTGCATGTTGAAAGCCGGGAAAGCCCTGATCCATTCCTGTGGGCTCAATAGCCCACTACGAGTCAGTATGCCTCCCGGCCGGGCGGCGGTCAAACGATACGGGCGCGCTCCAGCATCGCATGCAACAGAACGTTGCAGCCTGCTTCCAGGTGTTCGGACTTGGCGTCCTCGATTTCATTGTGGCTGATGCCATCCTTGCAAGGGACGAAAATCATGCCGGCAGGCGCCAGCCGCGCGGCGTAGATCGCATCGTGGCCGGCGCCGGAGACCACGTCCATCGTCGAATATCCCAGCTTGGCGGTGGCGTTGCGCACCGCGTCCACGCACTCCGGGTGGAATGGGCATGGCGGGTAGTAGGACACGCGCTCGATCGAAATCTTCAAGCCGGTTTCGCTGCGGGTCGCGTCGATAAAAGCCAACATCTCTTCGTGCATGGTGTTGAGCAGTTCATCGTTCACGTTGCGCAGGTCGATGCTGAACTTGACCTCACCAGGTATCACGTTGCGGCTGTTCGGGAACAGCTGCACCATGCCGACTGTGCCACGCCCATACGGCGGGTAGCGGTTGGCGATGGCCACCACTTCCTGCATGATCCGGGTCGACACCTGCAACGCATCCTTGCGCAGGCCCATCGGTGTTGGGCCGGCGTGGGCTTCCATGCCGGTCACCACGCAGTCGTACCAGGACAGGCCCATCACCGCCGGCACCACGCCGATCACCTTGTCGGCGTCTTCCAGCACCGGGCCTTGTTCGATATGGGTTTCGAAGTAGGCGCCGATCGGATGGTCGCCCGGCACCTGGTCGCCCTTGTAGCCGATGCGCGCCAGTTCCTCGCCGACGGTCTTGCCCTCGGTGTCCTTGGCGGCGTAGGCCGTCTCCAGGCTGAAGGCGCCGCAGAACACGCCGGAACCCATCATCACCGGCACGAAGCGCGAGCCTTCCTCATTGGTCCAGAAGGCGACTTCGATCGGCGCCTCGGTCTTGATCTTCAAGTCGTTCAGCGTGCGCACCACTTCCAGGCCGGCCAGCACGCCGTAGTTGCCGTCGAATTTGCCGCCGGTCGGCTGGGTGTCGATATGGCTGCCGGTCATCACCGGCGGCAGCGCGTTGTTGGTGCCGTCGCGGCGCATGAAGACATTGCCGATCTGGTCGACCGTGACCGACATGCCGGCCTGCTTGCCCCAGCCGACCACCAGGTCGCGGCCCTGCTTGTCCAGGTCCGTCAGGGCCAGGCGCTTGACACCGCCCTTGGCGGTGGCGCCTATCTGGGCCAGTTCCATCAGCGCCGCCCACAGGCGGTCGCCATTGATGCGCATTTCGCTCATTGCTCTACTCCTCTTTGATTAGCGCGCCGACGTCGGCTTGAACGACGGACGGTCGATATGCCGGCCCGCGCCCTCCACCGCCATCAGCACACCGCGATGGAACACGACGTTACCGGCGGCCAGCGTGGTGCTCGGGACGCCGCGCACGGTGCGGCCTTCGAATACATTGAACCCGCCCTTGGCAAACTGCGTCAACGACGAAATGGTGCGGCTGCCTTCCGGGTCCCACACCACGATGTCGGCGTCGGCGCCGACGGCGATCACGCCCTTGCGTGGATACATATTGAAAATCTGCGCGGCGTTGGTCGACGTCACCTTGACGAATTCCGACGGCGTCAGCAAGCCGCTGTTGACGCCCGCATCCCACACCACGGACATGCGGTCTTCCACGCCGCCGCAGCCGTTCGGGATCTTGGTGAAGTCGTCCTTGCCGGCGGCTTTCTGCTCGGCGCAGAAGGTGCAGTGGTCGGTCGCGGTGGTGTGCAGGTTGCCGCCTTGCAGACCATGCCACAACGCGGCCTGGTGGTGCTTGCTGCGGAACGGAGGGCTCATCACATGGCCAGCCGCGAAGTCCAGGTCCTCGCTCTGGTACACGCTGTCGTCGATAACCAGGTGGCCGGCCAGCGCCTCGCCGTACACGCGCTGGCCGTTGGCGCGGGCGCGGGTGATGGCGTCCAGCGATTCGGCGCACGAGACGTGCACGATGTACACCGGCGTGTTGAGCACATTGGCGATGGCGATGGCGCGGTTGGCCGCTTCCGCCTCCACTGCCGGTGGACGCGACAGCGGATGCGCGCTCGGTCCGGTCATGCCCTTCTTCAGCAGGTCCTGCTGCAACTGATAAACCAGCTCGCCGTTCTCGGCGTGCACGGTCGGAATCGCGCCCAGCTCCAGCGAACGGCGGAAGCTTTTCACCAGGGTCTCGTCGTCGGCCATGATGGCGTTCTTGTACGCCATGAAGTGCTTGAAACTGTTGACGCCATGCTCACGCACCAGGATGCCCATGTCGCGGTGCACCGTCTCGTCCCACCAGGTGATCGCCACATGGAAGGTGTAGTCGCCGGCGGCCTTCTGCGCCCAGCCGCGCCACTGGTGATAGGCCTCGATCAGGTTCTGCTTCGGCGCCGGGATCACGAAGTCCATGATGGTGGTGGTGCCGCCGGCCAGGCCGGCCGCCGTACCGGTGTAGAAATCGTCCTGCGTCACGGTACCCATGAAGGGCAGGTTCATATGGGTGTGGGTATCTATCCCGCCCGGCATCACGTACTGGCCGCTGGCGTCGATCACCTTGGCCGACGCCGGCGCATCCAGGTTGTCGCCGACGGCGACGATCTTGTCGCCGTAGCAGAGCACATCGGCGCGAAAAGCCCGGTCGGCGTTGACGACAGTGCCGCCGCGGATGATAGTTGTCATAGACATCTCCTGAATCTCTTTAGGGGTGGGCAGCCCGGATCGCGGGAACTGCTTTGCCCTTCATCATAACTCCATACACCAGCGCGGAAATAGCGATTCCCACAAACCAGGCATAGGTATAGATCGTTTTAAAGGCGGGCGCCACATCGGGGAAGGACGCCGGGAAAGCGGCATTGAGGAAGCCGGGGATATTCGGCAGCACGCCGACCACAAACGCCACCAGCGCGACCATGTTCCAGCCGTTGCCATACGAGTACTGGCCGTCTTCGCGATACAGCTCGGAGACGTTCAACTCCGTCTTGCGCACCATGTAGTAGTCGACGATCAGGATGCCGGCGATAGGCCCCAGCAGCGCCGAATAGCCGATCAACCAGGTGAAGATATAGCCCTGTGTGGACTCGAGTATCTTCCAGGGCATCATTACGATCGCGATGCCGGCCGTGATGTAGCCTCCCACCTTGTACGAGATCTGCTTGGGCGCCAGCGACGAAAAGTCATAGGCCGGGCCGACCAGATTCGCCGCCAGGTTGACGGACACCGTATCGATCAACAGTATCAACAGCGCGATCAGCACCGCGGCGCCGGTCATGCGGCTGGCCAGGTCGACCGGATCCCAGATCGCCTTGCCGTACAAGACCACCGTGGCGGAAGTGACGATCACCGCCATCATCGCCAGCAGGCCCATAGGCACCGGCAGGCCTACCGACTGGCCCAGCACCTGGTCGCGCTGCGATTTGGCGAATCGCGTGAAGTCGGGAATGTTCAACGCCAGCGTGGCCCAGAAGCCTACCATCGCCGTCAGCGAAGGCCAGAACACGGACCAGAACTGGCCGGCCTTCTTGCCGCCGGCGACAAACTGCGAAGGCGCCGACAGCAGGTCGCCGAAGCCGCCTGCCTTGTTGTAGACCCAGCCGAGCAGCACGAAGCAGATCAGGATCTTCAGCGGTGCGGTATAGGTTTCCAGCTTGCGGATCGCATCCATGCCGTGCACGATGTACCAGAACTGGATGCCCCAGAAAGCCAGGAAGCACAACAACTGACCGCCGTTGATGCCGAGGCCCGCGATCTTGTCGCCGCCGATGTCACCGCCCATCATCACGCCGAGCAGCGTGTAGATCATCTGGCCGCCGAACCAGGTCTGGATGCCGTACCAGCCGCAGGCGACGATGGCGCGCATCAGCGCCGGCAAGCGCGCGCCGGAGGTACCGAACGAAGAGCGGGCCAGCACCGCATACGGAATGCCGTACTTGGTGCCGGCATGGCCGATCAACAGCATCGGCAACAGAACGATGGCGTTCGCGAGGAACACGGTCAGCACGGCCTGGTAGCCGGACATGCCGCCTTCAATCAAGCTGGCGGACAGCGTGTAGGCCGGTATGCACATCACCATGCCGACCCACAGCGCGGCGAAGTGATACCAGCGCCAGGTGCGTTGCGCCTCGGTGGTCGGTGCCAGGTCTTCGTTCCAGAGTTGCGTGCTGCCAGAGAGTTCTTTGCTCACGGGGCTTTCTCCAAAGGTTGATATGTCCTTCTATCGCTGCAAGTTCCGTACCTTGTACCGCGCATTTATACCATTTATACCGTTTCCGTCACCTTGATGTTCTCCGCGCGCGGGTTGCGCGGGTCCTGTGTCCAGTTCATGTATGGCTTGCCTGTGTTCTGCGGCACCATCGTGATGCAGCCCTGCACCGGGCAGGTGATTTCGCACAGGTTGCAGCCCACGCATTCTTCCTTGATGACTTCATACGTGCGCACGCCGCTGGCCGCGTCGATCAGCTGCGCGATCGACTGGTGCGACGTGTCTTCGCACGCCACGTAGCAGCGGCCGCACTTGATGCAGTCGTCCTGGTTGATCTGCGCGATCACCTGGTAGTTCATGTCCAGGTATTTCCAGTCGGTCGTATTCGGCACGGCCTTGCCGACGAATTCGCCGATGCTCTTGTAGCCCTTCTCGTCCATCCAGCGCGACAGGCCGTCCTTCATCTCTTCGACGATGCGGAAGCCGTGCAGCATGGCGGCGGTGCAGACCTGCACACAGCCCGAACCGAGCGCCATGAACTCCGCCGCGTCGCGCCAGTTGCCGATGCCGCCGATCCCGGAGATCGGCAGCCCCTTGGTCTGCGGATCGCGGGCGATCTCGGCGACCATGTTCAGCGCGATCGGCTTGACGGCCGAACCGCAGTAGCCGCCGTGGGTGCTGGCGCCGCCGACGATCGGGAAGGCCACCATCTGGTCCAGGTCCAGGTGGGTGATCGAGTTGATGGTGTTGATCAGCGAGACCGCATCGGCGCCGCCGGCCTTGGCGGCGCGCGCCGGTGCGCGCACGTCGGTGATGTTGGGTGTCAGTTTGACGATGACCGGCAGCTTGGAGTGCGTCTTGCACCAACGCGTGACCATCTCCACGTATTCGGGAACCTGGCCCACGGCCGCGCCCATGCCGCGCTCCGGCATGCCGTGCGGGCAGCCGAAATTGAGCTCGATGCCGTCGGCGCCGGTGGCTTCCACCAGCGGCAGGATATCGGCCCACAGCTTCTCTTCGCACGGCAGCATCAGCGAAACGATGATGACGCGGTCGGGCCAGTCCTTCTTCACCTGCGTGATCTCTTGCAGGTTGATTTCCAGCGAACGGTCGGTAATCAGCTCGATGTTGTTGAAGCCGAGGACTTCGCGGTTCTTGCCGTAGTGCGCCGAGTAGCGCGACGATACGTTGACTGCGGCCGGATCCTCGCCCAGCGTTTTCCACACCACGCCGCCCCAACCCGCCTCGAATGCGCGCACCACGTTGTAGGCCTTGTCGGTCGGCGGCGCGGAGGCCAGCCAGAACGGATTGATGGACTTGATGCCGCAGAATTCTATGCTCAGGTCAGCCATTATGCAGCCTCCTTCATACCGTTAATGTCGTGATGGATGGCGTGGGCCGCCAGTTTTCCGTGCTGTACCGCCTGCACGGTCAGGTCCTGTCCGGGCGCCACACAATCGCCGCCGGCGTAGATGCGCGGCAGGACTGTGCGGAACTGATCGTCGACGTGGATTTTGTCACCGTCGCGTTTCAGCGTTTTCGCCAGTGGATCACTGATGCTCTTTTCGTCCATGCTCTGGCCGATGGCTTTGAAGATGGCGTCGGCCGCGATCTCGAAAGTCTCACCGGTGCCAGCCAGACGGCCGTTGGTGATTGCGGTTTTCTCGAAGCGCATGCCGCGCACGCGGCCCGCTTCGTCCAGCAGCACTTGCTGCGGCTGGGCCCAGGTGCGCATGCGGACCTGGTTTTCTTTCGCAATGTGTTGTTCGTGTTCGGTGGCGCTCATCGCGTCGAAGCCGCGACGGTACACCAGCGTGACCTCTTCCGCGCCGAGGCGCTGGATCTGCACCGCCATGTCGATCGCGGTATTGCCGGCGCCGATGACGATGGCGCGCGCCGGCAGCGGCAGCTTGCTCAGGTCGTCGGCCTGGCGCAGCGCGGCAATGTAGTCGACGGCGGCCAACAGGCCGGGAGCGTCTTCGCCGGTCAGGCCCAGCTGCTTGCTGGCGCCCAGTCCCAGGCCGAGGAACACGGCGTCGTATTGCGCGTGCAGGTCCTTCAGCTCCACGTTGCCGCCCAGAGCTTGACCATGCTTGATTTCGATGCCGCCGATTTGCAGCAGGAAGTCGACTTCCTTCTGCGCGAAATTGTCGGTCAGCTTGTACTTGGCGATGCCGTATTCATTCAGGCCGCCGGATTTTTCCTTCGCTTCGTAGATCACCACGTCGTTGCC
The DNA here is from genome assembly GCF_058799615.1 of Duganella sp. GW822-FHT06D06. NCBI lineage: Bacteria > Pseudomonadati > Pseudomonadota > Betaproteobacteria > Burkholderiales > Oxalobacteraceae > Duganella > Duganella sp. GW822-FHT06D06. The sequence continues at coordinate 352,320 of NZ_JBXALQ010000005.1, read as the reverse complement.
CAGCATCGCCAGGCGGTGTGCGCACGACAGTCCCGCTGGACCTGCGCCGACCACGGCGATCTTCTTGCCGGTCGATGCGGCGCGCGCGAACGGGTGCCCGGTGAGCGTCATGTTGTCGATGGCATAGCGCTGCAGCAGTCCGATTTTCACCGGCTGGCCTTCGGCGTCGTGGTTGCGCACGCAGGCGTCCTCGCACAGGATCTCGGTCGGACAGACGCGCGCGCAGCTGCCGCCCAGGATGTTCTGCTTGAGGATGCCGACCGCCGCACCGTTGACGTTTTCGTCGTGGATATTGCGGATGAAACTGGCGACGTCGATATCCGACGGGCAGATGCGCGTGCACGGCGCATCGTAGCAATACAGGCAGCGCGAGCTTTCGATCGCGGCCTGGCGCGCATTCAGCGCGGGTGCCAGGTCAGTGAAGTGTTCCGCCAGTGTGGCATTGGCTTCCTTCGGCTGGGGCATGTATTTGAGAGATTCGATCATCATACGATTTCCTGGCTAGACGTGGTGGCGATTACTTCATCTGTGGGAATGCAAATTCTGCGCCAGCGCTTGCGGTGTTCGGCCAGCGCTGCATCACTGCCTTGTGGCGCGTGTAGAAACGCACGCCTTCGGGGCCATATGCGTGGTGGTCGCCGAACAGGCTGCGCTTCCATCCGCCGAAACTATTGAAGGCCATCGGCACCGGCAGCGGCACGTTCACGCCCACCATGCCGACCTGGATCTGTCGCACGAACTCGCGCGCCACGCCGCCATCGCGCGTGTAGATCGCCACGCCGTTGCCGTACTCGTTACGGTTGATCAGCTCCACCGCGCTGCCCACGTCCGGCGAACGCAGCATGCACAGCACGGGGCCGAAAATCTCTTCCTTGTAGATCGTCATATCCGGCGTGACGTGATCGAACAAAGTACCGCCGATGAAGAAGCCGTTCTCGCGCCCGGCCACAACGTGGTTGCGCCCATCGACCACCAGTGTCGCGCCCTGCGCCACGCCCTCGCCAATCAAGCGCTCTATGCGCTGCTTGGCCGCGCTGGAAACGACAGGCCCCATTTCGGCATCCGACGCCATGCCGTCGCGCACTTTCAGTGCGGCGGTGCGCTTTGCCAGTGCGTCGACGATCTTGTCGCCCGCATCGCCAACCGCCACCACCACCGAGATCGCCATGCAGCGCTCGCCGGCCGAACCGTAGGCCGCGCCCATCAGCGCATCGACGGTCATCTCCATGTCCGCATCCGGCATGACGACCATGTGGTTCTTGGCGCCGCCCAAAGCCTGCACACGCTTGCCCGCAGCGCAGCCGCGCGAGTAGATGTATTCGGCGATCGGCGTCGAACCGACGAAGCTCACCGCCTGCACCACAGGATGATCGAGCAAGGCATCGACCGTCACCTTGTCACCCTGGATGACGTTGAACACGCCGTCCGGCAAACCGGCTTCCTTCAGCAGCCGCGCATGCAGCAGCGACGGCGACGGATCGCGCTCGGAAGGCTTGAGAATAAAAGTGTTCCCGCATGCGATAGCGACCGGGAACATCCACATCGGCACCATCACCGGGAAGTTGAACGGCGTGATGCCGGCCACCACGCCCAGCGCCTGGCGCATCGACCAGGCGTCGATGCCGCGCGAGATCTGGTCGGTGAATTCGCCTTTCAACAGCTGCGGAATACCGACCGCGAATTCCACCATCTCGATGCCGCGCGCCACTTCGCCCTGCGCATCGGCGAAGGTCTTGCCGTGTTCACGCGTCAGCATCGCCGCGAATTCGTCGGTGTGCTGCTGGCACAGCTGCAGATATTTGAACAGAACACGGGCGCGCGTCAGCGGCGGCGTGGCGGCCCACGCCGGGAAAGCTTTTTCCGCGGCGCGCACCGCGGCATCGACTTCTTCCGTCGTGCCCAGCGCGACCCTGGCCACCGGTTCGCCCAGCGCGGGATTGAACACGTCCGCGTAGCGGCCGCTTTGCGTATCGACTTTAACGCCGTTGATGTAATGGGTGATGGTGTCCAGGTTGCTCATGATCTTCTTTCAAATTTCGGCATCAGCCCAGCAGGCTGTCCGGGTCTACATAGGTATAGCCAAGGCCGTGCGCCACCGCTTCGTAGGTGACCTGGCCGAGACAGACATTCAAACCGTGCTTCAGATGCGGGTTGGCTTTCAGCGCTTTCTGCCAGCCCTTGTCGGCCAGCGCTACCGCATGGACTATGGTTGCGTTGTTCAGTGCGAAGGTCGACGTGCGGGCGACGGCGCCCGGCATGTTGGCCACGCAGTAGTGCACCACGCCGTCGACCACGTAGGTCGGCTTCTCGTGCGTGGTGGCGTACGAGGTTTCGAAGCAGCCGCCCTGGTCGATGGCGACGTCCACCACCACCGCGCCCGGCTTCATGCGCGCGATCATGTCCTTGGTCACCAGCTTGGGCGCGGCGGCGCCCGGCACCAGCACGCCGCCGATCACCAGGTCCGCATCGAGCACCGCTTCCTCGATCGAGTGCGCGTTCGAATACATGGTCGAGATGCGGTTGCCGTAGATCAGATCCAGCTGGCGCAGGCGGTCGATGTTCTTGTCCAGGATCGTCACGCGCGCGCCGATGCCGACCGCCATCTGCAAGGCATTGGTGCCGACCACGCCGGCGCCGATGATGGCGATATGGCCCGGCGCCACGCCCGGCACGCCGCCCAGCAGCAGGCCCATGCCGCCCTTGGATTTCTCCAGGTGCGCGGCGCCCGCCTGTATCGACATGCGCCCCGCCACCTCGCTCATCGGCGCCAGCAACGGCAAGCCGCCGTTGGCGCCGGTGATGGTTTCGTAGGCGATGCAGACCGCGCCCGATTCCACCAGCGCCTTGGTCTGCTCCGGGTCCGGCGCCAGGTGCAGGTAGGTGTACAGGATCTGCCCTTTGCGCAGCATCGCGCATTCTTCCGGCTGCGGTTCCTTTACCTTGACGATCATCTCGGCGCGGGCGAAGATTTCGGCCGCCGCTTCGACGATGGTGGCGCCGGCGCCTTCATACATCGCATCGCTCAAGCCGATGGCGACGCCGGCATTTTTCTGCACAAGTACTTGATGGCCACGCAATACGAGTTCCTTCACGCTGGCCGGGGTAAGGCCAACGCGGGACTCCTGGTTCTTGATCTCTTTTGGGACGCCTACCAGCATGGTGTTCTCCTCGTTAGTTTAAGTTTTTAAGTACCGTCGTCAGCTTTCCAAAAAGTTCGTCGATGTGTTTTTTCTCCAGTACCAGCGGTGGCGACAGAGCGATGATGTCGCCGGTGGTGCGTATCAAGACGCCGTCGGCAAAGGCCTGCTTGAAGGCGGCGAAGGCGCGCGCGCCCGGCTTGCCGGCGATGGGCGCCAGTTCGATGCCGGCGATCAGGCCGATGGTGCGGATGTCGATCACGTGCGGCAGGCCTTTGAGCGAGTGCACCGCGTCGGCCCAGTATTCGGCCATGCCGGCCGCGTGTTCGAGGATCTTCTGTTCCTTGAACACTTCCAGCGTCGCCAGCGAGGCGGCGCAGGCCACCGGGTGGCCCGAGTAGGTGTAGCCGTGGAACAGTTCAATGCCGGCCGGCGCTTCCATGAAGGCGTCGTGGATGAATTTTTTGCTGAACACCGCGCCCATAGGAATCACGCCGTTGGTCAGGCCTTTGGCGGTGGTCATCATGTCCGGCTCGACGTCGAAGTAGTCGGCCGCGAACGGCGTCGTCAAACGGCCGAAGCCCGTGATCACTTCATCGAAGATCAGCAGGATGCCGTGCTTGGTGCACAGCTCGCGCAGGCGCTTCAGGTAACCCTTGGGCGGTATCAGCACGCCGGTGGAACCGGCCACCGGTTCGACGATCACCGCGGCGATGGTCGAGGCGTCATGCAGCGCGACGATGCGTTCCAGTTCGTCGGCCAGCTCGGTGCCGTATTCCGGCTCGCCACGCGTGTAGGCGTTCTTCTCCAGGTTGTGCGTGTGCGGCAGGTGATCGACGCCGGGCAGCATCACGCCATAGGGCTTGCGGTTGCCGGCGATGCCGCCCACCGAGATGCCGCCGAAGCCGACGCCATGATAGCCGCGCTCACGGCCGATCAAACGCGTGCGGCTCGCTTCGCCGCGCGCCTTGTGGTACGCCAGCGCGATCTTCAGCGCCGTGTCCACCGCCTCGGAACCGGAGTTGGTGTAGAACACGTGGCCGAACTTATGGTTGGTGTACTCCATCAGCTTTTCGGCCAGGTCGAAGGCGGCCGGGTGGCCCATCTGGAAGGTCGGCGCGAAATCGAGCTGGCCCACCATCTCGCGCACGGCGGCGACGATCTTCGGCTGCGCGTGGCCGCACGGCACGCACCACAGGCCGGCGGTGCCGTCCAGGATGCTGTTGCCGTCGACGTCCTTGTAGTACATGCCCTGCGCCGACACCAGCAGGCGCGGATGGGCTTTGAAATCGCGGTTGTTCGTGAAGGGCATCCAGAAGGACGCCATCGATTCAGGTCTGGATTCGTTCATGCTCATCTCCTGGGATAACAGTTTGCTCGCAAACGTATGGATTTTTTTGACGAACCGTAAAAAAATTTACCAGTTGGCAAAATGATGATGCAATAATAGACAGCGCAACAACTATGGCACAGATACACAAATATCAAAACTGCCCAACCGTACTGGCAACAAAAACACTACAGTTTTGCTTTGCGCTTTAAGTGGAGTCAAGGATGGAGCTAGCGAATCCTGCGATCGATCAAGCCGACTGCCCGCCCGGAGCGGTGGGCTGGCCCGTGCTCGCCATAGAGCGCAGCAGGAAAGGCAGCCTGGTCGACCAGATCGTCTCGGCCATCAGCGCGATGGTGGGCCGCAGGGAGTTGCGCATCGGAACCAAAATGCCGTCGGTGCGGCAATTCGCGAAGTGTAATGGCATCAGTACCTTTACAGTTGTCGAATCCTATGACCGTCTGGTGACGCTGGGGCTGTTGTCATCGCGGCGCGGTTCCGGCTATTTTGTGGCCCGCCAGGACGTGCCCGCGACCTTGCTGCCGTCGACCTTGCAAGCCGCGCCGACCGCCATCGACGCCCTCACCCCCGATCTGTATTCCGGCACCTCGGACGCGCTGGCCGTGGGCGCCGGCTGGCTGCCGCCCGAGTGGTACGGCGAGGACACCATCCTCGACGCCGTGCGCCACGCGATGCGCATCCCCGCCAACCGGCTGCGCGGCTACGGCCATCCGCTGGGCTTCCCGTCGCTGCGCCAGCAGTTGTCGTCCACGTTGAGCGATGAACTGTTCCCGGTCGAGCCGGAACAGGTGCTGCTGACCCACGGCGCCACCCACGCCTTCGACCTGATCCTGCGCACGCTGACCAAGCCGGGCGACACCGTGTTGGTCGAAGATCCCGGCTACAGCAACCTGCTGTCGCTGGTCCGCCACCACGGCTGCGTGCCGGTCGGCATACCGCGCGGCGAGCAAGGCCTGGATTTCGACACGCTGGCGCGGCAGGCCGCGCAAACCCAGCCCAAGCTCATGTTCGTCAACACGGTGCTGCAAAACCCGCTGGGCACTTCGCTCAGCGTGGCGCAGGCGCACCGCCTGCTTGGCATGGCCGAGCAGTTCGATTTCTGGCTGGTGGAGGACGACATCTACCGCGAACTGGCGCCGCGCGGCGAAGCCTCGCTGGCGGCGATGGACGGCCTGCGGCGCGTGATCCGCGTCGGCAGCTTCTCCAAGACCTTGTCGCCGGTGCTGCGCGTGGGTTCGATCTGCGCCTCGGCCTCGCTGATCCCCGAGCTGCTGCGGGTGAAGATGCTGGCCGGCCTGACCACCTCCGAGATCAACGAGCGCGCCGTCTATCACGCCATCACCGCGCGGCCCTACAAGCGCATGGTGGACAAGCTGGCCACCCAGCTGGAGGCCGGCCGCGAACGCGCCATCGACAGCCTGCGCAGCGTCGGCATGGAGCCGCTGGCCAGGCCGCGCGGCGGCATGTTCGTCAGCGCCGGCTGGAGCGAGGCGCCGAGCGCCGACTGGAACGGCAAGATCATCGCCGACCTGGCGCTCAAGTCCGGCATCCTGCTGTCGCCGTGCGATTTCTTCATGCTGCGCGCGCCGGAATCGATCTGGTTCCGCTTCAACGTGGCCTACACCGACCATCCTCAACTCCTGACCTTCCTGAGACTCACATGCCGACAGCAAAACTGAATGCCGAGCCAGCGCCGAAGATCAAACGGCGCGTTCTCAATCGCGACAAACTGGAAGCCGACATCGCCGCCGAGGCGGTGCGGGTGTTCGCCGAATGCGGCTACGAGGGCACCTCGATCGCCACCGTGGCGGAGAACGCCGGCCTGTCGAAGCAGAACCTGATGTACTACTTCCCCACCAAGCAGGCGCTGTACCAGCGCGTGCTGGACGAGGTGCTGGACGAGTGGCTGGAGCGGATGGAAAACCTGGCCTCCGGCGACCAGGACCCGCGCGACGTGCTGCGCACCTACGTGCAGGCCAAGCTGAAATTCTCGCGCGAACAGCCGTGGGCCTCGCGCGTGTACGCGATGGAGGTGATCAGCGGCGCGCAGATGTACGGCGCGCAGATCCAGAACCGCGTGGTGCCGCTGGTGCGCAAGGATATCGAGGTGTTCGAGAAGTGGATCAGCGAGGGGAAGATTGCGCCGATCAATGCGACGCACCTGCTGTTCGCCATCTGGGCGATGACGCAGTCCTATGCGGACTTTTCGGCGCAGATGGCGTTGGTGTTGAACCGCAAGCAGCTCACCAGGAAGGACTTCGACGATGCCGAGAAGGTCATCGTCGATATGGTGCTGTCGGCGATCAGCGTGCCGCGGCCTGCTTGCGACGGCGCGCCATAAAGCCCACCAGGCCCAGGCCCGCCAGCAGCATGGCATAGGTTTCCGGTTCCGGCACGGCGCTGACGTAGCCCCTGACGTCGGTCGGCTTGAAGTAATGGCTGGCATTGATCTGCACCGACGAGCTCCACGAATCGACGATCACATTGCCGGTGATCACGCCGCTGCCGCCGTTGACGCTGGCCAGCGGCGCCAGGATATTCGCGGTCAGGCCGGTGTGGATACCCAGGTCGGTCGCCTGGTAGAAGTTGAACAGCACGTTGTAGTTCTCGAAGCCCTGGTAGCCGCCGTTGAAGCTGCCCTTGTCGCCGCTGACGTTCAGGATCAGCGTGGAGCCGGCGTTCAGGTTGCTGAAGTTGAAGTAGGTGACTTTCGACAGCGTCTTGGCGTCGATGTCGATTACTTCCACGCTCTGCTTGCTGCCGGCGATGTTCAGGCCGCCCCACTGCTCGGTGGCGCTGCCGGTGGTGGACAACTTGGACAGCGAAGTCGACGTCGCCGTCAGTTGGCCGGCCAGCGCAGCCATGTTGACCGGTGCGGCGCCGGTCTTGATTTTCGAGTACACATCGACACTCTGGGTCAGGCTGGACTTGCCGCCGACAAAGGCGTCGCCGTTCTTGATCGAGCCGCTGGTGAATTTCAGGTCGCGGCCGGCGATCAGCGCATAGCCGCCGAAAGCATCGACGTTGTTGGCGTTGACCGAGTAATTGGCCAGCTGCACATCGCGGCCGGCCATGATGGCGCCTTCGACGTCGGCGCTGGGCGCCTTGAAATCGGTGAAGGAGAAGACATTGGCGCCATGCAGCCCCAGATCCAGCACGGCAGCCTGCGCGCTACCCAGGGCAGCAATTGCAAGAACGACAGCAGAAACAGCGGTTTTCGTGACAGCGACCATGAATAGTTCCTTGATAGCAAATTAAATTACTTCAAGTATATCACGTTCCGTTGCCGCAAAGCACTTTCAACCTGGCTGTTTGCGGCGACGCAGCATCGCCCCCATCAAGCCCAGGCCGGCCAGCAACATGGCATAGGTTTCCGGTTCCGGCACCGGCGCGGTCGGCACCGAGCCGGTAAAACTCTGGAGATGGATCTCGCCGAACTGGTTCAGCGTCTTGGCGAACACGCCGCCTTCGACATTGGCGCCGCCGACATTGCTGAAGCTGCCATCGGCCACCAACACCTGGCCGCCGAAGGTGCGGCCGACGCTGACGCTGGTGTCGTGGCCGGCGAAGTTCCAGATCAGCTTGCTGCCCAGGGCCTGCGCCTGGTTGAAATTGGCGTTCAGGCTCAGCATGCTGTCGTCGGTGTTGAAGATCACCGTGGTGGCGCCGCCCAGGTTGAACGAAATATCGGTCACCTTGTTCGAGAAGATCTTGCTGTCTTCGTGGGTCAGGTCGAACACCAGCACGCCATTGACGGCGGTGCCGCTCAGCAGCACGTTGCTGTCGTTGTTGCTATATGCGACCGAAGTGCCGGCGGTCGCATGCAACGCCGACAGCTGGCTCGACAGGCCGGTCATCACCGCGCCGAAATTGGTCGAGGTCGACGCCGCCAGCGTGCTGTTCATCAGGCTGGTCGGCGCGTTCAGCACGTTGTTGTTATTGGTGTTGACGTAGCTGGCCGCATGGCCGGCGCCGTTGAAGTTGACGCCGTTGGCGCTGCCGCTGACCCAGGCCGCGCCATTGAAGCTGGAATTGCTCGCAGCGCCGCCGACGTACGACGCGCCGCTGTTGACGTTGATGCCGTTGGCGTCGCCGCCGGTGACCAGGCCCAGCGCGTTCACATGCACGTTGCCGCTGAGCGTGCCGCCCACGGTCAGGCCGGCATAGGCCGAGGCCGGCGTATCGCCGGCGTGCTGCACATAGTCGCCGCCATTGGCGTTCAGGCCCACGTAGGCGCGGCCGTCCACGTGCGAGGTGGAGCTCAGATTGCCGCTGACGACAACATTGAACTGTTGCAGCATCTGGGTGGCGGTCAGCGGCGCTGCGCAGGCAGTTCCAGACAGCAGGGTTGCGGCGGCAATGGCGATGCAGGTGCGAGCGATCATGGAGCGGTCCTTGGATTGGATATTAGAAGATTAATAGATATTGTTTTTAGTATATCATTATTTCCTGTTGTCAGTATTATGAAAATCACCAACTGGCGTATAAAATCCGCTAAGCTGGCAGGCCGTCTATCAACAGAAGAACCAGCATGCCCAGCTTTGAACCCTTCCAGCTGCAAACCGCCCGCCTCACCCTGCGCTTCGTCGACCACGGCGATGCCGATGCGCTGTTCCGCCTGTTCTCCGATCCCGTCGCGCTGCGCTACTGGAGCAGCGGACCCTGGCTGCACGCCACCCAGGCGGTCGACAACGTCGAGCAAACCCTCAAGGGCTACCAGGACGGCAGCGCGCTGCGCCTGGCGATGCTGCTGCCGGACGGCGAACTGATCGGTACCGTCACCCTGTATGCCTTCGACCGCCGCAACCATCGCTGCGAGATGGGCTATATGCTGGCGCAGCCGCACTGGGGCAAGCGCTACATGCAGGAAGCCTTGGCCGCGTTGATCGCCCATGGCTTCGGCCCGCTGGAGCTGCACCGCATCGAAGCCGATATCCATCCCGACAACATTGCCTCCGGCCGCATCCTGGAAGGCCTGCACTTCCAGCGCGAAGGCTTGCTGCGCGAGCGCTGGTTCGTCGGCGGCGAGATCTCCGACAGCGTGATCTACGGCCTGCTGCGCAGCGACTGGGATCGTGCAACGGTCATTACGCAGGAGCACTGATTTGGCCGCCGCTTATCCTCCGGAATAACCGGCCATCCCGCTCAAACCGCAGTTGATCGGAATCCACCACAGCGCGCCTGAGGGCTTTGCTACAGTGATTCCATCGCAACGATTTTGATGGAGTTCCAAATGAGTAAATTGAACAGCCAGGCCGTGATGGATCTGATGGAAGAAATCTTCCGCGCCTTCGCCCAGACCGTGCGCTACGGCGTGCGGCTGGTGCAGCGCATGTCGCCGCCGGCACTGCTGGGCGCCGCGCTGATACTGGCCTTCATCCTCACCATCCTGCCGCTGGCGATGGTGCTGTTCGCCTTCTTCCTGGTGCTGAAGATCGCCGTCGGCGCCTGCGTGGTCGGCGGCCGCCGCCAGCGTCGCCGCCAGGAGCAGCAGCAATGAAAAAGCGCGGGCTGGCCAAGGCCGGCTACGACAACGCCAAAAGCCTGCTCGACATCATCCGCGAGATCGGCGAAACGGCCACCAGCATGTGGTGGCGTTTCTTCGACTGGCTGGCGCAGGTGGAATGGCGCAAGCTGATGATGGTGTGGCTGCTGTTGCTGCTGTTCGGCCTGACGCCGTTCGGCCTGCCCAAGCAGACCGTCGCCTTCATCGCGCTGTCGCTGAGCCTGAAGGTGCTGGCCGGCGGCAAGCGCAAGGCCGAGCTGGAGGCGCACCACGCCACCAGCCACGCCGACGAGGAAGGCATGGAGCGGCGCCTGATCGAGGCGCGCATGGCGGCCTTGCAGGCGCAGGTCGAACCGCACTTCCTGTTCAACACGCTCGCGCTGATCGGTCAGCTGATCGAGACCGATCCGCCGCAGGCCGCGCGCATCCACCAGAATCTGATCGACTACCTGCGCGCCACCTTGCCGCAGATGCGCGCCAAGGGCAGCGGCACGCTGGGCCGGCAGATCGAGATGTCGCGCGCCTACCTGGCCATCATGCAGGCCCGCATGGGAGCGCGGCTGGCGGTGTCGGTCGACGTGCAGCCGGAAATGCTGAGCGCCACCTTCCCCGTGATGATGCTGCAGATCCTGATCGAGAACGCCATCAAGCACGGCCTGGAGCCGAAGATCGAGGGCGGCCGCATCGACATCCGCGCCAGCGTCGACGGCGCCATGCTGCAGGTGGACGTGCTGGACGACGGCATCGGCTTCAACGTCCATGCCGGCGACGGCATCGGCCTGGCCAATGTGCGCGAACGCCTGCGCATCCTGTACGGCAACCGCGCGCAGCTGGTGATCGAGGCGCCGCTGACGGGCGGCACCCGCGCCAGCGTCCGCATACCGTATGCACCGGATATTTTTGCCGGAGGTTCGAAATGAATATCGTCACACAGGGCGGCCAGCGCCGCGCCACCGCGCTGATCGCCGACGACGAGGAACCGATGCGCCGCCAGCTGCGCGCGCGCCTGCTGGAAGCGTGGCCGGGACTGGAGATCGTCGCCGAGGCGGCCAACGGCATCGAGGCCGTGGCGCTGGCCGGCCAGTACCAGCCGGACATCGTGTTCCTCGATATCCGCATGCCCGGCCTGTCCGGCATCGAGGCGGCGCGCATGCTGTTCAACCGCTGCCACCTGGTGTTCGTGACGGCCTACGATCAATACGCGATCGAAGCCTTCGAACAGGGTGCGCTGGATTATCTGTTGAAGCCGGCCGGCGGCGAACGCCTGAAGACCACTTGCGCGCGCCTGCAATCGTTGATCGGCCAGCAGCCGTCCAACATCGAGCGGCAGCTGAGCCAGCTGTTGTCCAGCCAGAGCAAGCCGAGCGCCAAGCCGGAATACCTGCGCTGGATCCAGGCGGTGGTCGGCAACAACCTGCGCATGATCAGCACGCGCGAAGTGCTGTTCTTCCGCGCCGACGAAAAGTACACCCGGGTCCAGACCGCGCAAGCTGAAGTGTTGATACGCAAAACGCTGAAGGAGCTGGCCGACGAACTGGACCCGGACGAATTCTGGCGCATCCACCGCTCGACCTTGGTGCGGGTCGATGCCATCGAAGAAGTCACGCGCGACTTGCGCGGACGGCAGATGGTGAAGATCCGCAACTTCGACGAACAGCTGGAAGTCAGCCGCGGCAATGCCCATTTATTCCAGCAAATGTAATCTCCGTCTGATCGTTATCAATATATACTTTCCCGCATCGTTCGGCCGCACCAGCCCGCCGAACGGATGGGGGTAAATATTGATCGAATCTGTTCCATACCACGACAGGGAGAAAACAATGTCCAGCATACCCAAGCAGACGCGCAGCAGCGTCATTCCATGCATGCGCTACCGCGACGCGCCGGCCGCCATCGACTGGCTGTGCACCACGTTCGGTTTTGAAGCGACGCTGGTGGTGCCGAACGACGACGGCAGCATCGCCCACGCGCAACTCAGTTTCGGCAACGGCATGATCATGCTCGGTTCGGTGTTCGACACCGAGTTCGGCCGCCTGATGAAGCAGCCTGCCGAGATCGGCCAGTTCAACACGCAGAGTTCCTACCTGGTCGTCAACGACGCCGACAAGGTGTACGACAACGTCAAGCAGGCCGGCGGCGAGATCCTGCTCGATATCAAGGACGAGGACTACGGCGGACGCGGCTTCACCTGCCGCGACCCAGAGGGCCACATCTGGAGCATCGGCACCTACGATCCGGCGGATTAAGGAGAACAACATGGGACGTCCGGTACATTTTGAAATCCAGGCCAGCCAACCGCAGGTGCTGATCGATTTTTACAGCGAGCTGTTCGGCTGGAGTTTCCACAAGTGGGAAGGCGGCGAATACTGGCTGATCGACACCGGCGACAGCAGCAAGCCCGGCATCAACGGCGGCCTGCTGCCGCGCCGGGGGCCGGCGCCCGAGGCGATGCAGGGCGTGAACGCCTTCGTCTGCACCATCGATGTCGAACAGCTCGACGGCATGCTGTCCCGGGTGGGCACGTTGAAGGCGGAGATAGTGGTGCCGAAGATGGCCGTCCCCGGCATCGGCTGGCTAGCCTACGCCAAAGACCACGACGGCAACATCTTCGGCATGATGCAGAGCGACGCCAACGCGGCTTGACGCTAAAGACCTGCAAACCAGTTGTAACCATGCAGGTCTTCCCAGTAGCCGCCGGTGAAGTCGTTGGCGCCGGCGAGGCCGGTCCACTGGCGGTTTAAAGCGGCGGCATGAGACCGTCTCGACCGACCAGCACCGCGTTGGCGTGGACCTTTCCGTCCGCACCTTCCGCGCCGATCACCATGACCTTGGCACCGACCACCAGCAGTTTGCGCTCGCCCGGCACGAACTGGCCGTAGGTCGTGGCCTTGTCCAGCAACACTTGCTGCGACTTGCCGCCAAAGCGCATTTCCAACTCGGTGCTGCTGGATTTCTTGATCACTTTGGCGACGGTGGCGTTGGTCATCGTGCCCTGTTCGATGTTGTCCCAAGGGTAGTGGCCCTCGTTCATGCCTCGCGCCGCCTCCGGGAAGATCATCACACCCGTCGCCCGGATCTTCCCATCCGGGGCCGGGGCGGCAGCAATGCCGAGGAAGCTGTTTTCCTGGATCGCCGCCCGGCTGCTGCGCGACACGTCCAGTACCTGCGCCTTCTCCAACAACTGCACCGTGGTCGTGACGCCCTTGCGGTCGACGATAGTCATCTCGCCGGCGCCGACCGCGGTCACGTCGCCGCGCAGATGCCGTTGGCGGTCTGCGCCGAAGCTGGCGCCGGAGGTGGCCAGCGTGGCGACGACGATCAGGGTTGAGATAAATTTCATGTTGTATCCTCGGATGAATGAAGTGGAAGCCGCACTATGCCGCGCCCGGCGCCGCCCCGTAATCGGTCGAATGTCCGATGCCGGCCGCGCGGCAAAGATGGCTATAATCGGCCGATGCATCCCGAAACCCCCGCCTCCGTTACAGACATCATGCACGCGCTGGCGTATATCGGCGACCTGAGCATGGGCCAACCCACCGACCATTCGCTGCGCACCGCGTGGCTGGGCGCGCGCCTGGCCCACGCCTCCGGCTGCGGCGCCCGCGACGGCGAAGCCGTGCAACAGGTCGCGCTGCTGCGTTGGTCGGGCTGCACTGCCAACGCGCCGGATTTCAGCGCGCTGATTGGCGACGATGTCGGCGGCCGCGCGCTGTTGATGTCGCAGAAAACCGGCGACCCGGCTTATGCCGCGATGGGCAGGCAGCTGCAAGGCTCCTTCCGGCAACTGTCGGAGATCCACTGTGAGGTGTCGGGCGACATCGCCCGCATGCTCAACGTACCGGCCGATGTCGAGCTGGCGCTGCGCTCGATCTTCACGACACTAGCAGGTACCGGGCCCAATCACGAATGGCCGCGAAGCGTGCCGGAGAGCGTCTACATCGTGGCCCTGGCAAGCGACATCGAGGTCCTCCGCCGCGCACAAGGCGAGGAGCGCATGCTGGACATCATCGGACAAAAAAGCGGCAAGGCTTACCCGGCGCCGCTGGCGGCGATCGCGCTACGGCATGCGGCTTCATGGCTGGAAGTGCTGGACCATGACGAGAGCTGGCAGGCCTCGCTGTCATTCGGCGCGCTTGCCGGACAGGGCGCAGTATCGCTGGAACTGCTGGCCGACGTGATTGATCTGAAGCTACCATGGATGACCGGCTATTCGCGTCGCGTGGCGGAAGCGGCGCGCTGCGGCGCGGTCGCGATGGGACTCGGCATGGAGACGGCGGAGCACTGCCACCGGGCCGCGCTGGTGCATGGCATCGGCCGCGCGGCGGTGCCCAATTCGGTATGGAACATAACCGGCCGACTATCCGCGGCCGCACGCGAACAACTGCGGTTGGCGCCCTACTGGACCAGCCGCGCCACCACACGCATCGGCGCCCTGGCTAGCGCGGCGGACACCGGCTCCTATGCTACCGAACGGTTGGACGGCAGCGGCGCCTTCCGCGCCTGCACAGGAGCATCGATTCCGGTCGAGGGCCGGATCGTGGCCGCAGCGTCGGCATGGATCGCACTGCAATCGCTCCGGCCCTGGCGCGCAGCCATGACGCCGGATGCGGCACGCCTGCTGTTGGAAACGGAAGCCGATGCCGGCCGATTCGACAGCGCCGCCGTGCGGGCAATCTGCAGCGGCAAGGCGCCCACCGCAGACGGCGCGCAAAACAAAGTCGTGTTGACGGAGCGGGAGACCGAAGTTTTCCGTGGCATCAGCCTGGGCCTGACCAACAAGGAAGTGGCACGTTCATTGGCGATCAGCCCGAGCACGGTGCGCACGCACGTGGAGAACGTGTTTCGCAAACTGCAGTGCAGCACCCGCGCCGCCGCAACCCTCAAGGCGGTAACCCTGCGGTTGATCTGATCCGGCACCTCTTGCAGTAAGGCGATAGCATGGTGACATTATCAATAACATAATGCGAACGAGGCCGCAGTGCCGTTGTAGATGCACGTCCAACGGTTCAGCAAGTCTCGGCCGATGAGGCCATCAATTCCCTGACCAGCCAGGCTAACCTCGATCAACGCAAGCGTTGAAATTCGGTAGCCCGCCGATCGTTTCCCGGGTATGAAGAGCATTGCATCGAAGAGTTTGCAGGCGTGAGGAACGCCCTTGGTAGAGGGCGTTTGAACATCGATCAATCCTATTGAGGGCAATCCGAGCTGCCCCACCAAATTCGAATCAATGCATGTGCGGCTAGCTCCCGTATCAATCAAGAACTTTCCGCGCGCGGCGGGAGGTGCGGGGATCCCTGCCGCAGCAAGCACATCTTTGTACAACGCGCTGATACCGATCATGACTGTAATGATCGGGCCATCACGGCTGATAGAAAAATTTAGGCTGGGCATTTGGGAAGAACGTCGCGATTGATATAAACGACTTCCTCAACCGGTAAAACTTGCTTCACCAAAAATGGTGTCAATCCGAAGTTGTCGTAGCCGGCCTTGATGGCTTCCTCGAAACTGTCATAGGTGCCCAGTATGGTTTCTCCAGAAATAACGGCATACTTGCCTTCGTCCGCCAGCAATGCGCCGAGGTTTTGAGCGAATACCTGAAGTTCTTTTTGCAACGTAGACATTTCCAGTTCCTCCAACGGCCACCGATGGGAATGGATTTAGCCTAGCACTATCTCAGTGCCAGGCCAAGCGTGCAAGACAAGCTTAGGCCAGCGCGGCGATCAGGTCCTGGTCGGCCACCTGGGTGGGCCGGATGCGGATGATGTTGCGGTACAGCGGCGGCATGGCGGCGCACAGCGCTGCCAGTTCGGCTTCTGGCATGCCGGGTAGTACATACTGGAACTGCGTCGGATTTTTCAACGGCAGCGGGCCTTCCATCGTCGAGCCGTAGGCGCCCAGGTTCATGAAGCTGATGGCGCCGCTGTCCGGCCCCTGCGCGAAGACGAAGGTACCGTCCTTGGGATGGCCCAGATACTGGCGCACTTCGTCCTGCTGCGCCGGCGTGGCGCCGGCCATCAGCTTGTAGCGCAGCTGCGCGTAGGCGCGCGTGGTTTCCATGAAGGCGCTGCGAATGCCCGACTGCGACATCCGGCCCGGCATGCACAGCAGCAGATTGCCGAACGAATCCAACAAGGCCACCGCGTCCCCTGCCCCGCCATGTTCACGGTCGCGCGCCATCGCCTGCAGCAGAAACGGCGCCAGGCCGGCGTCCGGATGCTGCGGCGTGCAGCGGTAGGCCAGCGCGTCCGGATACAGCTGTCGCAGCGCGCGCACGATGGCGTGGTCGGACGCCAGCGTCATCGGGCATTTCAATTGTTGTTGCGGCAGATCGGTGTTGAACAGCTCCGTCACTTCGCCGGCCGTGGCCTCGAACACCAATGAGCATAAGGCCTGCGTCGGTTCCGAGATGGTTTTACCGATGAAGAAGGACTTCGGCGCGGCGCCCGAACTGGCGCGCGTGTACAGCGAGGAGCCGAGGATGGCCGGGTAGCTGAACGTCGCTTCGGCTTGCGGCCGCAATGCTTCCGGCAGCGCGCCGAACGTGGCGCCGCCGTCGTAGTTGACGCCAGCGCTTTTGTCCGGCGCGGCCACCACCACGTTGAAACCGCCCGCCAGGATCGCGCCGCTGCACATGCAGCAGGGATCGAGCGAGGTGACGATGGTGATGTCCTGCGGCTCCGGCAGCTCGCGGCCCTTGGCGCGTTCGGCGTAGTACCAGTCGATCAACTGGCGCTCGCCGTGCGCGGTCGGGTCGAAGATCAGCCCCTGCTTGATGACGTTGTTATGCAGCGACTGCAGCACGTTGCCGTGCTGGTCGAGCATCAGGCCGCCCACGCCAAAGGTGCCCTGGGTTTTGGCGGCAATAGCCTCCGCCGCCGCGATCGCGACGGCTGCCTGCACATCGATTGTCTTCTTGAAGGCCAAGTTTTACTTCTTCAGGTCAGCGCCACCGAAGGCGTTCGGCAGTTGCTCGGCTGCCGTGGTTTCGTAGATGTCGCCTTTGAGGTTGGTCAGCAGCACCGGCAGTTCATTGCCGCCCAACTCCAGGATCACCTGGCGGCAAGCGCCGCACGGTGCGATAGGCCCGTCGGTCTCGCCGATGACGACCAACTGCGAGAAATCGCCCGGCTGGTAGCCCTGCGCGAAAGCGCTGAAGAAGGCGGTGCGCTCGGCGCAGTTGCACAAGCCGTAGGACGCGTTTTCCACGTTACAGCCGTGGAAAACCTTGCCGTCGTTGGTCAGCAGCGCCGCGCCGACCTTGAAGTTGGAGTACGGCGTGTAAGCCTTCAGGCGCGCGGCCGCGGCTTCGACGATCAGTTCTTGTTTGTTCATGTGCGGCTCCCTTATGGACGGATCGTGCGATAGATGACAGGGTTCGCGGTCGGCGCAGTGCCGGCGACCTGGTAGGCCGCCTGGATTTCGCGGATCGCCTGCTCGGCGGCTTCCTGCGTGCGCGCGTGCACCATCGCCAGCGGCTGGCCGGCTTCGATCTTGTCGCCCAGGCCAACCAGGTCGGTCAAGCCAACAGCGAAGTCGATCGGATCGGCAGCGCGGCGGCGACCGCCGCCCAGACTCACCACGGCCAGGCCGATGTCGCGGCAGTTGGCGGCCGAGGCGTAGCCGGAAACCAGCGCAGGCGCCGGCACGATGATAGGCGAACGCTCCAGGTACTTGTCCGGATTGTCCATCAGGTCGGCCGGACCGCCCAACGCCACCACCATGCGCGAGAAGCGCTCGGCGGCTTCGCCGCTGTCCAGCGACGCCTGCAGCTTGGCGCGCGCTTCCTCTTCGGTGGCGGCCAGCTTGCCCAGCACCAGCATCTCGGCGCACAGCGCCATCGTCACTTCGTGCAGGCGCGCCGGACGCGATTTGCCGCTCAGGTAGTCCATCGCGCCGCGTACTTCCAGCGCGTTGCCGGCGTATGGCGCCAGCGATTCGTTCATGTCGGTCAGGATGGCCGACGTCATCATGCCGGCGCCGTTGCCAACCTTGACGATGCTGTCCGCCAGTTCAACCGATTTGTCGTAGGTCGGCATGAAGGCGCCGCTGCCCACTTTAACGTCCATCACCAGCGCATCCAGGCCTGCCGACAGCTTCTTCGACAGGATGGAGCCGGTGATCATGGCGACCGATTCCACGGTGGCGGTCACGTCGCGCACGCCGTAGAAGATCTTGTCCGAAGGCGCCAGCGATGCGGTCTGGCCGATGATGGCGACGCCGACTTCCTTGACCACTTTGCGGAACAGCTCATTGGTCGGCACGGTGCTGTAGCCGGGGATGGAATCGAACTTGTCCAGCGTGCCGCCGGTGTGGCCCAGGCCACGGCCGGAGATCATCGGCACGAAGCCGCCGCAGGCCGCGACCATGGGGCCGAGCAGCAGCGAGACCACGTCGCCGACGCCGCCGGTCGAGTGCTTGTCGACCACCGGGCCTGGCAGGTCCAGCGAGCGCCAGTCCAGCACCTCGCCGGAATCGCGCATCGCCAGCGTGAAGGCGACGCGTTCGTCCATGTTCATGTCGTTGAAGTAGACCGCCATCGCCAGCGCGGCGATCTGGCTTTCGGTGACGCGGTTCGAGGTGATGCCGCCGACGAAGAACTGGATCTCTTCAGCGGTCAGTGCGCCGCCGTCGCGCTTCTTGCGAATGATCTCTTGAGGTAAGAACATGGAATTCTCCGCTTTGAATTATTGGGTGTTGAAAGTACAAGGGCGGGTCCGCAGACCCGCCCGTAGTACCGGATGTTTATTTAGACGCCGTATGGAATCCAGACGTTCTTGACCTGCGAGGCGTGCGCCAATACCGCGCGGCCACCACTTTGAGCGGTGCTGTACCAGTCACGCCCTTTCGCGCCGCCGACCCAGGTGCGCTTGAGCGAAGCAGCCGACAGGCGCTCCACTTCCGCACAACCATCAGCCGAACCGTCATGACGCCATACCGCGTCGATGTCCGAGTGGGTCGCCAGCGTGCGCGCCAATTCGTCGGCCGAACCGGTGACAATGTTGACCACGCCGTCCGGCAGGTCCGACGTATCGAACACCTGATACAGATCGGTGGCCGACAGCGGGTGCGCTTCCGACGGCACCACCACCACGCGGTTGCCCAGCGCGATAGCCGGCGCCACCAGCGAGATGAAGCCCAGCAGCGGCGACTCGTTCGGGCAGACGATGCCGATCACGCCGACCGGCTCGTTCAGCGCCACGGTGATGCCGTGCATCGGCGGCTGGTGCGCCAGGCCGTCGTACTTGTCGGCCCACGCGGCGTAATAGAACAGGCGTTCGATCGAAGCCTGCACTTCTTTTTCCGCGTTCTTGGAACCGGTCATCGCGGCAATGCGGGCAGCGAATTCCTCGCCGCGCGCGGCCAGGTTTTCAGCGATGTAGTACAGCACCTGTGCGCGGTTGTGCGACGTGGCTTTCGCCCAGCCGCCGGCCTTGTGCGCCGCTTCCACCGCGTTGCGGATGTCCTTGCGATTGCCTTCGCCGACTTCGCCGATGAAGGCGCCGTCCGCACCGTGGATCGCGCGGCTGTAGGCGCCGTCAGGGCGGGCCTGCTTGCCGCCGATGTACAGCTTGGCGGTGCGGTCGATGGCGAACGCGCCACCTGCCGCCGGTGCGGCCGCCTTGGCTTTGGCCTTGCCTTCCACCACTGGCGTCGCTGGACGCGCATCTTCCGATTTGGCGGTCAGGTATTCGTACATGCCTTCGCGGCCGCCTTCACGGCCGAAGCCGGATTCACGGTAGCCACCGAAGCCGCAAGCGGCGTCGAACTGGTTGGCGGTGTTAATCCACACCACGCCGGCCTTGATCTGCGGCGCGACATCGAGCGCCAGCGAGATGTTCTCGGTCCAGACGCAGGCGGCCAGGCCATAGACGGTGTTGTTCGCCAGTTGCACGGCTTCCGGCGGAGTGCGGAAGCTCATCGCCACCAGCACCGGGCCGAAGATTTCTGCCTGCGCCACGGCGGCGGAAGTCGATGCGCCGGTGATCAGCGTCGGCGGGAACCACGAGCCGTTGGCCGGGATTTCGCACTTGGGTTGATAAACCTCGCAACCTTCGGCGCGGGCCGATTCCACCAGGCCGGCGATGCGCTGCTGCTGTACCGGATCGACCAGGGCGCCGATGTCCATCGACTTGTCCAGCGGCGAGCCGAGGGTCAGCTTGTCCATGCGGGCGCGCAGCTTGGCCAGGAATTTTTCCTGCACCGATTCCTGCACCAGCAGGCGCGAACCCGCGCAGCATACCTGTCCCTGATTGAACCAGATCGAATCGACCAGGCCTTCAACGGCGGCATCCAGGTCGGCATCGTCGAACACGATGAACGGCGACTTGCCGCCCAGTTCCAGCGACAGCTTCTTGCCGCTGCCGGCGGTGGCGATGCGGATCAGGCGGCCTACTTCGGTCGAGCCAGTGAAGGCCAGCTTGTCGATGCCAGGATGGTTGACGATGGCTTCGCCCACGCGGCCGTCGCCGGTGACGATGTTGACCACGCCGGCAGGCACGCCGGCCTGCACGCAGATCTCGGCGAACAGCATCGCGGTCAGCGACGTGAACTCGGCCGGCTTGAAGACGATGGTGTTACCAGCGGCCATGGCCGGTGCGATTTTCCACGACAGCATCAGCAGCGGAAAATTCCAAGGCACGATCTGGCCAACCACGCCGACGGCGCGGTAGTCCGCGAATTCTTCGGCTTGCAGTTGCGCCCAACCGGCGTGGTAGTAGAAGTGGCGCGCCACCAGCGGCAGGTCGACGTCGCGGGTTTCGCGGATGGTCTTGCCGTTGTCCAGCGTTTCCAGCACGGCGAACAGGCGCGCGTGCTTCTGCATCAGGCGGGCCAACGAGTACATGACCTTGGCGCGGCCATGGCCGCCCAGTGCCTGCCAGCCCGGCTGCGCGGCGCGCGCGGCGGCCACGGCGCGATCGACGTCGCTGCCGGTGGCTTGCGTCAGGTCGGCCAGCTTGGCCGCATCGGCTGGATTGGTCGAGGCGAACAACTCGCCCGGCTCGCTCCACTGGTTGTCGATGAACAGGCCGAAGGCGCGGCCGTGCTGTTCCAGCCACGCTTGCGCTTCTTTCGTGCTTTCCGGTGCGGGGCCGTATTCCATAGTATTCAGGATCTCTTTAATTGATGGCATGACGTGTCCGTATTCTTTATGGTTGCGCGTGGCGGTGTGCGGCGGAGTAGTTGCCGGTCACATAGTGCTCAAGCTGGCGTTCGATGTCGGTCAGCAGGCTGGATGCGCCGATGCGGAACAGGTGCGGCTCGAGCCACTCGTTGCCCAGTTCTTCCTTCATCAGCGACAGGTACTGCAGCGCGGCCTTGGCCGTACCCACGCCGCCGGCCGGCTTGTAGCCGATCTTGAAGCCGGTCTGCTCGTGGTAGTCGCGGATCGCGCGCACCATCGTCAGCGAAACCGGGATCGTCGCGTTGACCGGCTCTTTGCCGGTGGAGGTCTTGATGAAGTCCGCGCCGGCCATCATGCAGACCCACGAAGCCTTGGCCACGTTTTCCAGCGTGACCAGTTCACCGGTCGCCAGGATGGCCTTGACGTGCGCTTCGCCGCAAGCCTTGCGGTAAGCCAGCATCTCGTCGTACAGCGCTTGCCAGTTGCCCGTCAAAACGTGCTGGCGGGTGATGACGATATCGATCTCGGTCGCGCCTGCGGCCACCGACAATTCGATCTCGCGCACCTTGGTTTCCATGCTGGTCAGGCCAGCCGGGAAGCCGGTCGACACGGCGGCGATAGGCAGGCGGCCTTGCAGCACCTGGGTCGCCGGCTTGATCATCTCGTGGTACACGCAGACGGCGCCGGTGGTCAGCTTGTAGTCCTGCAGACCCAGTGCCTCGACCAGGTCCGAACGCAGCGGACGCATGGCCTTCATGCACAGGCGCTCGACGCGGCCCGGCGTATCGTCGCCGGACAGCGTGGTCAGGTCGATCAGGCCGATGGCCTTGACCAGCCAGGCGGCCTGGTATTCCTTCTTCACCGTGCGGCGGTTCGCCAGGCTGGCGGCGCGGCGGTCGGCAGCGCTCTTGTTGATGTGGATGTGATTGATCCAGCCCAGGTCCAGCGGGACCGCTTCGTTTCGTTTGAAGTCGGTGATGATGGTCATAACAGATTGCTTCCGTGGGAAAGTGGTTTGACGCCGAGGTGGTGGGCCAGCGTCTGGCCGATATCGGAGAAGGATTCGGAGATAGGCAGCTTCTGCGCCTTCACGCCCGGGCCGAAGAAAATCATCGGGATATGTTCGCGGGTGTGGTCGGAGCCAGGCCAGGTTGGATCGCAGCCATGGTCGGCGGTGATCACCACCAGGTCGCCCTCTTTCAGCCTGGCGATGAACTCCGGCAGGCGCGCATCCATCTCGTGCAGCGCGTTCGAGTAGCCGGTGACGTCGCGGCGGTGGCCGAAGGCCTGGTCGAAGTCGACGAAGTTCACGAAGGTCAGCGACTTGTCGCCGGCTTCTTCTTCCACCTTCATCAGCGCGTCGAACAGCGCCATGTTGTCCTTGCCCTTGACCATGCGCGATACGCCCTGGGTCGCGAAGATGTCGCTGATCTTGCCGAGGGCGATGACTTCGCCGCCGTCGTTCTTCACGTGGTCCAGCAGCGTAGGTGCCGGCGGTGCGACCGCGTAGTCGTGACGGTTGGTGGTGCGGGTGTAGTTGCCGTCCGCGCCGGTGAACGGACGCGCGATCACGCGGCCGATGTTGTATGGCTCGACCAGCTTGAAGGCGATCTCGCAGATTTCATACAGGCGCTCCAGGCCGAACGATTCCTCGTGCGCGGCGATTTGCAGCACCGAGTCGGCGGAGGTGTAGATGATAGGCTTGCCGCTGGCGACATGCTCGTCACCGTGCTTGTTGATGATCTCCGTGCCCGATGCGTGACAGTCGCCCAGGAAGCCCGGCACGCCGGCCAGCTGTTGCAGCTTGGCGGTCAGCTCGGCCGGGAACGACGGCACGGTTTTCGGGAAGTAGCCCCAGTCGAATTCCACCGGCACGCCGGCGATTTCCCAGTGGCCGGACTGCGTGTCCTTGCCGGTCGAACGTTCGCGCGCGGCGCCGTAGGCGGCGGTGAAGCCTTCGCGCTGTTCGAAGCCGGCGGCCCACTGGCCGCTAGCGGTATGGGCGGCAGCGGCCAGGCCCAGTTTTTCCATGGTCGGCAGCGACATCGGCTTGCCGCTCTTGGCGGCCCACTCGGCGATGTGGCCGAAGGTGTTGGCGCCGACGTCGTTGTACTTCGCGGCATCGGGCGTGGCGCCCAAACCAAACGAATCGAGCAAGAGGATAAATGCGCGTTTCATATTTTCGAACTCCTATAAAGCAGAAGGGGCGGACATTTGGCCGCCCCTCGGGAATCTTACGCCTGCGGCGTTTTGGCCACGTTGGCCAGGAAGCCCAGGATCACTTCGATCAGCGAGGTCGCCGCGACAGCCGCGTATTTCAGCGTCTGCTCGTGCGACAGCGGGAACGGCGACAGGCCTTCTGCCAGGTTGGTGATGGCCGATACGCCGACCACTTTCAAACCGCAGTGACGGGCCGACACCACTTCCGGCACCACCGACATGCCGACCATGTCCGCGCCCAGCGTCTTGAAGGCGCGGATTTCGGCAGGGGTCTCGAAGTTAGGACCGGCGTAGGCGATGTACACGCCGTCGTGCAGGGTGACGTTCTTCTCTTTGGCCGAAGCGTGCAGCAGCGCGCGCAGGTCGGCGTCGTAGGCGTTGGCCATGCTGAAGAAGCGCGGACCGAAACGCTCGTCGTTCGGGCCCATCATCGGAGTGCCCGGCAGGTAGTTGATATGGTCGGTCAGCGCCACCAGCGAGCCGGCGTCGACTTCGGTGCGCAGCGAACCTGCGGCGTTGGTCACGAACAGCATCTCGCAGCCCAGCAGCTTCATGGTGCGCACGGCGCTGGTCATCACGCCCAGGCCGTAGCCTTCGTAGACGTGGCCGCGGCCCTTCATGCACACCACCGACACGCCCGACAGGGTGCCGATCACCAGCTCGCCGGCGTGGCCGTGCACGGTGCTGATCGGGAAGCCTGGCAGTTCATTGAAACTGATGGTGACCGCGTCGGTCATTTGTTCCGCCAGCACGCCCAGGCCGGAACCCAGAATCATTGCGATGCGCGGCTTGAAGCCCGCAGGGACACGGGCGCGAATGATGTCAGCTGCCTGGAATGGGGAATTATTAGACATGGTTATCCTCTGTTTTTCTGTTGTGGCTGGGGAAGCTGACACTATGCATCATCGTCCATATGTATGGCAAATACCATTTTTCTTAAGCATTTATACTAAAGCGATATAAATCAGGGGTATTATAAATCAAGGCAAACTTAGCCGCAGTGCGTGATTGACTTGATTTGAACAAATGTTTACCATGATGGACAAATGTTTTAGCGAGTAAGCCGTGACCGATTCCTCCAAGAAGGACCAGCTCTACCAGCTGATCCGCGCCAATCCCTTCATTTCCCAGCAAGACCTGGCGGTGGAACTGCGCCTGTCGCGCTCCGCCGTGGCCGGCCATATCGCCGGCTTGATACGCGAACGGCGCCTGCTGGGCCGCGCCTACGTGCTGCCGGACAAGCGTCCGGTGATGTGCATAGGCGCCGCCAACCTGGACCGCAAGCTGCGCACCATCGCCGCCATGCAGCTGGGCACCTCCAATCCCGCCACCGCCGAGGAAGTCTACGGCGGCGTGGCCCGCAACATCGCCGAGAATCTGTCGCGCCTGAACCTGCCGACCGCCCTGCTGACCGCTTTGGGTGACGACGTCGCCGGCCGCAGCCTGCAAGACCACGCGGAAAACGCCGGCATCGACACGCGCGGCAGCCTGAAACTGCCGGACACGCCGACCGGCACCTACACCGCCATCCTCGACGACGCCGGCGAACTGGTGGTGGCGCTGGCCGACATGGCGCTATACGACCGCATCACGCCGGACTACCTGGCCAGCCGCCAGCCGCAGCGCTCCGCCGCCGCGATGACGGTGGTCGACCTGAACCTGCCGGTCGGCAGCATCGCCCTGCTGCTCGACAGCGCCCACGCCGACAACGTGCCGCTGGTGATCGTGGCGGTGTCGCAGCCGAAGATGGCCCACCTGCCGGTTGATCTGAAAGGCCTGCGCCTGCTGATCCTCAACCGCGGCGAGCTGGAAACCCGTGCCGGCCGCGCGCTGCCGACCGAAGCCGAGGTGCGCGCCGCCTGCCGCGACTTGCAGGCCCAGGGCGCGCAGGACGTTATCGTCACCTGCGGCAGCCAGGGCGTATTCCACACCCGCGACGGCGAGCTGGTTTGGCTGGCCGCGCACCAGGTGGACGTGGTCGACGTCACCGGCGCCGGCGACGCCTTCTCGGCCGCCGTCTGCTGGTCGCTGTACCAGGGCAGCGCCGACCTGACGCTGGCCTGCCGCCGCGGCCTGAAGGTCGCCGCGATGACCCTCGAATCCCAGGAAACGGTGTCGCCGATGCTGGCCGCCGACGTCCTCGACGAAATCCACGACTTCGACCTGTCGGCGGAATACAACCCGCCGCTCTTCCCCAACAAGGCATAAGGAATCACACCATGCACCCTGTTCATCACTACCTGCTGTTTTCGCCCGAAGTGGCGGCCGCGCGAGCCGCCGGCAAACCGGTCGTCGCGCTGGAATCGACCATCATCTCGCACGGCATGCCCTACCCGCAGAACGTGCAGATGGCGCGTGAGGTGGAACAGATCATCCGCGACGGCGGCGCCGTGCCTGCCACCATCGCCATCATCGGCGGCAAGATCTGCATCGGCCTGTCGGAAGAACAGCTGGAACTTCTGGGCACCTCGCCGGACGCCATGAAGGTCAGCCGCCGCGACCTGCCCTACGTGCTGGCGCAATCGAAACTGGGCGCCACCACTGTGGCGGCCACGATGATCTGCGCCGAGCTGGCCGGCATCTCCGTGTTCGTCACCGGCGGCATCGGCGGCGTGCATCGCGGCGCCGAGACCAGCTTCGACATCTCGGCCGACTTGCAGGAACTGGCGCAGACCTCGGTGGCGGTGGTGTGCGCCGGCGTCAAATCCATCCTCGACATCGGCCTGACGCTGGAATACCTGGAGACCCACGGCGTGCCGGTGGTCAGCGTGGGCCAGCGCGGCTTCCCCGCCTTCTTCACGCGCGAGAGCGGCTTCGACGCCGACTTCCAGCTCGACACGCCGGCCGAACAGGCGGCCTTCATCCACACCAAGTGGCAGCTGGGCCTCAAGGGTGGCGTGGTGGTGAGCAATCCGGTGCCGGCCGCCGACGCGATGCCGAAGGCGGAGATCGACGCCATCACCGCGCAGGCCTTGCAGGAAGCCGATGCGCAAGGCGTCGCCGGCAAGAATGTCACGCCCTTCCTCCTCAGCCGCATCAAGCAGCTGACCGAGGGCCGCAGCCTGGCCACCAACATCGCACTGGTGAAGAACAACGCCCGTTGCGGCGCCGCCCTTGCGGTGGCCATGCTGGCTCACTGATATCGCACCACATCGCCCAAAGAACGCCATGTCCATCGATCTGAAACAACTAAGGTACTTCCTTGCCGTCGCAGAAGAAAAGAGTTTCAGCCGCGCCGCCGAGCGCCTGCACATTTCGCAGCCGCCCTTGAGCCAGCAGATCATGAAGCTGGAAAGCGAATTGGGCGTGAAGCTGTTCGCCCGCACCACCCGCACCTTCGAGCTGACGGTGGCGGGCAAGGCGCTGATGGGCGAAGCGTCCGACCTGCTGGGCAAGATGCGCATGACCATCGACACCATCCGCCAGATCGACCGTGGTGAAGTGGGCCGGCTGCGGGTGGGCATCGTCGGCTCGGCGATGTGGGGACCGATACCGAGCTTGCTGGAAGAGTTCCAGACCAAGTTCCCGCGCGTGAGCTGGACCCTGCATGAACTGGGGCCGACGTTGCAATACGATGCGCTGCGCGCCAAGCAGATCGACGTCGGCTTCTGGCGCGAGCCCAAGCTGGACGAGGACGACCTGAAGAACGACAACCTGCGCCAGGAGCTGTGCTTCCGCGAGGACGTGTGCGTGGCCATCAACGAGCATCACCCGTTGGCCAAGCAGGAAGCGATCGAACTGACCGACATCGCCGACGAGCCGATGCTGACGCTGGCGTTGGACAAGTCGTCCTTCCCGCGCTACCTGATTCAATGCTGCGTGAAGGCCGGCTTCCAGCCGACCATCTTCCAGGAAGCGTCCGAGCCGCAGACGCTGCTGGCGATGGTGGGTGCTGGCCTGGGTGTGGCGCTGCTGCCGGAGACCACCAGCCGTATCGGCTGGCCGGGCGTGGTGTTCCTGCCGATTCGCACCAATCCGCCGTCGGCGAATCTGTACATCACCTACACCACGCTGGACGATGCGCCGGTGGTGCGGGCTTTTCTGAACATCCTGAACCCCGTAAAGCCTGGGGTCAGTGCGTAACGCCGCCCGCCTCGCGCATGTCCACATCGTGGGCCAGCGTGGTGCGGATGGCGATGCGCAGGCCTTCGACCATGTCCTCCAGCTTCATGCTGGCCGACCCCGGATGCGCGGCCGCCTGCTGCGGCAAATACGGAATGTGAATGAAACCGGCGCGCATGGTCGTGCCCCACTCGTGCGCCTGGTGCATCAGGCTATAGAACACATGGTTGCACACATACGTACCCGCCGTCTGCGACACCGATGACGGCAAGCCCGCCTCGCGCAGCGCATGCACGATGGCCTTGATCGGCAGCGTGGCAAAGTAGGCCGCCGGGCCATTGGTGACGATAGGTTGGTCGACGATCTGCCGCTTCTGGTTATCGGCGATCGGCGCGTCGTCGATGTTGATGGCGATGCGCTCCACCGACAGATCGACCCGGCCGCCCGCCTGCCCCACCGCGATCACGATGCTGGGCTGGAGCTCTTCCACCGCCTGGTGCAGTATCTTGCTGGCCTGCCCGAACACGCACGGCAGCTGGCGCGAATGAACCACGAAGTCGCCTTCGTGCCAGCCCTGAAGGGTGCGCACCGCTTCCCACGAGGGGTTGATGGTCTCCTTGTTAAACGGTTCGAACCCGGTCAACAATATTATCTTTTTCATCTACATGGACTCCGATTGCTGCGCTGTTTGTGCGCTACTCTACTCCAAGTCACATGCAGCTCACATGTTCATTAGAAAATAAAGAAGTGCAATATTAGCAAGCAATAGCGGCAACGCGGTGCCCACTTGTATCTTCACCACGGCGTTCTTGTCGGGCAGTTCCAGCAACGCCGCCGGCACGATGTTGAAGTTGGCGGCCATGGGCGTCATCAAGGTGCCGCAGTAGGCGCTGAACATGCCGATCGCCGCCATCACCGCCGGATTGGCGTGGTACACGCCGACCAGCACCGGAATGCCGACGCCGCCCGCGATCACCGGAAACGCCGCGAAGCCGTTGCCCATGATGACGGTGAACAGCGCCATGCCGATGCAATACACCGCCACCGCCACCAGCCGCACATCGAGATTGATGTAGGACGTGACCACGTGCGCCACCGCCTTGCCCATGCCGGCCTCGGTGAACAGCAGGCCAAGCACCGCCAGCATATGCGGCAGCACCACCGCCCAACCCAGGTGGTCGATCAGGCGGCGCGATTCGCGCATCGCCTGCATCGGCGTGGAGCGCGTCAGCCAGCAGGCGGTGGCTACCGCGAACAGGGATCCGCAACCCAGGCTGACCAGGGTGGCGTTCTTCGGATCGAGCAGCAGCAGGCCGCCCAGGTGCACATCCTTGAGCAAGGTGGAACCGATCACCGTGGTCACCGGGATGATCAGCGCCGGGATCAGCAGGCGATGGCCGAGCCGCTGCGCGCTGCTCTTGCGTTCTTCCGGCGTGCGGTCGCCGTAGCGGCCCAGCGCCACGCCGCCAAAGCCTGCGATCAGCGCCATCACCACCATCAGCACACCCGCCGCCACCGGCGGCAACTGCTCGCCGGCCAGGTAGATCACGGCGTACAAGGCCCAGAACAAGGCGCTGGAATAGCGCTTGGGGTTATGCCGGTCGGTCAGCGACATAGTCGATACCAGCAGCAGCATCGCCCCCAGCACGTAGTAGAAGTAATCGAGCTTGAGTATCATGCCGGCTCCTTCACCGCCAGCATGGCGCGGGCGATGTGCGCGTCCAGCCGGTGCAGGCGCCACGAGTGGATGAGGAAGGCCGTCACCGCGGTCGGTATGCCCCACAACGCCATGTGCAGCGGATCGACTTCCAGCCCCTCGGCGCGCAGGATGGTCTGCATCAACAGGATGGCGCCGAAGGCCACGAACACGTCTTCGCCGAAGAACAGGCCGACGTTGTCGGTGGCGGCGGACATGGCGCGGATGCGATGGCGCAGCTCCTCGGTCAGCGCCGGGTAGCGCACCTCGGCGGCGCCCTCCGCCATCGGTGCGATCAGCGGGCGCACCATGTTCGGGTGGCCGCCGATGCTGGTCAGGCCGAAGGCGGCGCTGATCTCGCGGATCGCCAGGTAGACGATCAGCAGGCGGCCGGTGGTGGCGGACTTGATGCGGGCGATCGACGCCTGCGCATGCTCCTTCAGCCCGAAGCGCTCCAGCAGGCCGATGGCCGCCAGCGGCAGCAGCAGGATCAAAGGCAGGTTGCGGGTCTTGATGAAGGCCGCCCCCAGGGTGGCGAGCAGGTGCTCGACCGGCATGGCGGCGGCGACGCCAGTGACGGCGCAGGCGGCGATCACCACCAGCACCGGATGCGCGCGCAGGGCGAAGCCCAGAATGATGACGGCCACGCCGAGCAGCGGCCACAGATTAACGACGGTATGATTCACGAAATCAGGCTCCATCCATAAAAAAAATCCCCGCACATCTTACGATGCGCGGGGATTTTCAGATAGCGGTCAATTTAGAAGTTGACTTTGAAGGTGCCGCCCCAGGTGCGCGGCTCGTTCAACATACCGGTCAGGTTGTCGAAATCGATGGCGCCGAGGATCACGCGCTTGTCGGTGATGTTGCGGCCGAACAGGGCCACTTCATACTTGCCGTTGCCCCATTTGTAACCGGTGCGCACGCCGCCTTCAACCAGCGGCTTGGCCTTGTACTCAGGCGCTTCGTACAGGAAGAAGTTGTAGCTGGTGCGGTAGGTCCAGTCGGTGTAGGCGTAGAACTCGCCGTCGCCGACTTCCTTGCTGTACTTCAGCGTGAAGTTCAGCTGGGTCTTCGGTGCGCGTGGCAGCGGGTTGCCGTCGATCTTGGAGGTGCCGGGGAACGGACCCGCCGCGTTGGTCGGGGTGCAACCGTACGGGTTAGGCGCGGTGTTCGGCAGATTGCCGCAGTACTGCACGAACAGGTTCTTGTCCTTGATCTCGGTATCGTTGTAGCTGCCGCCCAGGGTCATGCTGAAGCCGTCGCTCAGATTGGCCTGGAAGTCCACTTCAACGCCCTGGCCGGTCACTTTTTCGGCATTGATCAGCTGATTCATGTTGATCGTGCCGCTACCGGCGGTCAGCTGCTTGTCCTTGACGCGGTACTGGAACACCGAGGCGCTCAGGCGGGCGCGCTTGTCGAACAGGTCCTGCTTGATGCCGGCTTCATACGACAGCGCTTTCTCGGCGCCGGCGAACGATGGCTTGTCGGCCAGACCGTTCAAACGACCCTGCATCGATGGCGCGCGGTAGCCGGTGGCCACGCGGGCGAACAGGTTGGTGGTCTTGTTCAGCTCATAGGTGCCGCTCATATCCCAGCTCATATTGTGCGAGGTGTTGGCGATCCCGAACGGACCGGAGCTCATCGGCGGTTCGTAGCGCACAGCCGAGAATTCCTTCTTGTCGGTGGTGTAGCGCAGGCCGCCGCGCAGCTTCAGCTTGTCGCTGACGGTGTAGTTCAGCGAGCCGAAAGCCGCCCACGACTTGGCGTGCTGGAACTGCTGCGCGTAGGCGGCGTTCTGCGGATTGCCCGGAGCGAAGCTGTTAAAGCTGATCGAGTCGATCTGGATGTCTTCGTTGAAGAAGAACAGGCCGCCGATCCACTGCAACGGGCCCTTGTAGTTCGACTCGGCGCGGAACTCTTGCGAGAACTGCTTGTGGTTGGGCAGCAGGTCGGCCGTTTCAACCGCGAAAGGGATGTAGCCAGGACCGTAAGGCGGCGCGTACGACGCACCGTAGCCGCCGTCAACGTCGGCGCGGCTGTTGAACTTCAGCGTCTCGTAACCGGTGATCGAGTGCAGCGTGATGTCGTCCAGGTTGTACTTCAGGCGAATGTTGCCGCCCTTGGTGGTCAGCTTCTGGTAGTTGACGCCGTCGCTCGGGTAGGAGCCGTAGTCGAAGCCGTCGACCAGGTCGTTGGTGCCCTTCTTGATGATGTTGGCGCGGAACAGCGTGGCGCTGCCGTGATAGTCGCGCTCATGGTAGCTGAACAGCGCGCTGAGGTCCTTGCTCGGCTTGACCAGCGCTTGCAGGCGGAAGGCGTTGTCGCCGTAGCCTTCGAAGTCCTGGGTGCCCTTGTTCGGGGTCGGATTGGTGTTGCGCACGCGGTTGCCGCGGTGCTGGCTGGTGCCGGAGAAGCGCAGCGCAACGGTATCGCTGACCGGGAAGTTGAACATGCCTTCGGCGGTCTTGGACGAGTAGTTGCCCAGGCCCAGGGTCAGGTAGCCCTCTTGCTTGAAGACCGGCTTGGCCGAGTCGAACTTGATCACGCCGGCCGGCGAGTTGCGGCCGAACAGCGTGCCCTGCGGGCCGCGCAGCACTTCAACCTGGTCCACGTCGAACACCGGGAAGCCCTTCAGCATGGCGTTTTCCTGGACGATGTCATCCATCACCAGGCCCACCGGCTGGGATGCGTTCAGGTCGAAGTCGGTGTTGCCCAGGCCGCGAATGTAGAAGCGCGGGAAGGTGCGGCCGTAGTCCGATTCCACGTTGACCGACGGCGAACGGCCGGCCAGGAAACGGATGTCGGCGGCGCCCGAGGTCAGCACGTCGAGCTTGTCGCCCTTCAGCGTGGCGATCGACATTGGCACGTCCTTGATGTTTTCCGCGCGGCGTTGCGCGGTCACGATCACGGTTTCCAGTTGGCCTTTGGTGGCGGTATCCGGGGCGTCGGCTGCCTGCTGGCCTGCTGCAACGGCGGCCGCTTCGGCGGCCATGGCCGCGTGCAGGGGGAATGCGCTTGCAACTGCCAGCGCGATCAGCGATCGCACTGCGTAACCACTACTTTTTTTGCTCATGAGTCCTGCTCCCTATTGTGTAGGCAAGGTTGAAATATCAATCCGGAATCTCGCCTTCGCTGTTGATGACAGCGGGCGATGTCTTTGTTTATATTGATAAAAATGTATCGAAACTACTATGTTTCGCATAAAAATATGCAAACTACCAACCATGCTAGCATGGAAAAAAATGGCGGAAACTCACTTTCGCCCCGAT
Organism: Duganella sp. GW822-FHT06D06; assembly: GCF_058799615.1. Taxonomy (NCBI): domain Bacteria; kingdom Pseudomonadati; phylum Pseudomonadota; class Betaproteobacteria; order Burkholderiales; family Oxalobacteraceae; genus Duganella; species Duganella sp. GW822-FHT06D06. The sequence continues at coordinate 319,954 of NZ_JBXALQ010000005.1, read as the reverse complement.
TCGATTCATATCAATTTTATATAAATAGCTAAATAAAATCGAATTTGTCGTACATATCGACGCTGATGCATAGTAGTGGACGGCCCCCAAACCCGGCCGCTTGGCACGGGAAAACCACCCCGCTTGCAGGTAAATTGTTGATTTCCAAGGCAAGACCGGATGCCCTGAAAGCCCCGGCCCATGCGGAAAATTATTTATCCAACAAGCAGGAAATTTTTCCAAACGGACAAAAAAGCAACAACACAAAAATATTAAATTCGGCACCAACTGTTGCGGCAGTGCGACATGATTCCCAGCACTGGTCGCCAGGACACAATCTTGGACGGAAGATGTAGATGAATAACATGCTCGAACATAGCCGCCTGCGCGCGGTCGGCGATCTGGGACAACAGATCTGGCTCGACAACCTGAGCCGCAACCTGCTCGCCTCCGGCCAGCTGGCGGAGCTGATCGCCGCCGACGGCATCCAGGGCCTGACGTCCAACCCGGCGATCTTCTACCACGCCATCCAGCACGACAGCGCCTACCAGGCCGCGCTGCCGCAGCTGCGCACCGCGCTGGCGACGCCGGAGGCGCGCTTCGAAGCGCTGGTGCTGCCGGACGTGCAGCGCGCCTGCGACCTGTTCGCGCCGCTGTACCGCGATTCCGACGGCCGCGCCGGCTTTGTCAGTTTTGAAGTGTCGCCGCATCTGAGCCACGATATCGCCGGCACCATCGCCGCCGCCAAGCGCCTGTGGGCCGCGATCGCCCGGCCGAACGCGATGATCAAGATCCCGGCCACGGCGGCCGGCATCGCCGCGCTGGAGGAAGTGATCTACGCCGGCATCAACGTCAACATGACGCTGATCTTCACCGCCAGCCAGATCCACGCGGTGCGCGCCGCCCACCGTCGCGGCCTGGCGCGCCGCCTGCAGGACACCGCCTCGGTGCAGCGCATCGCCAGCGTCGCCAGCGTCTTCATCAGCCGCATCGACGTCGCCGTCGACGCCCTGCTGGAAAACTCGGCCGACAGCGGCGCCGTCGCCCTGCGCGGCCGCGCCGCCATGACCGCCGCCCGCATCGCCTATCACGACTGGAAGAACGACGGCGGCTTCTCGGTGTTCGCCGCCTTCGGCGCCACGCCGCAGTGGCTGCTGTGGGCCAGCACCGGCACCAAGCACCCGGAGCAGCGCGACGTGCGCTACGTCGAAGGCCTGATCGGCCCGCACACCATCAACACCGTGCCCGACGCCACGCTGGCCGCCTTCCGCGACCACGGCGAGGCGACGGCCACGCTGCTGGACGCCGACATCGACGCCGACCGCGCCGTGATGGCGCAACTGGCGCGCCACGGCATCGATCTGGAAACGGTGGGCCAGCAGTTGCTGACCGCCGGCTTGCTGCAATTTGAACAAGCTTTTGACAAACTGCTGGCGCTGACCGCGTAAAACGCCGGCAAACCCCGAGGCAAACCTCTAAAAATCAGGGGTTTGCAGCGATATAGCGGCGCCAAATTACATGTTTCATCCAATAAAAATATACAATATCGATCTTCCAGGAGCCTATTCATGAAACTTTCACAACTTAGTTTGACGGTTGCAGCACTGTTTATCGCTGCCAGCGCGTCCGCGGCTGACCCAAAACTGGGTATCGTGTATGACGCAGGCGGCAAGTTCGACAAGTCGTTCAACCAGTCCGCTTTTGAAGGCGCCTCGCGCTTCAAGAAGGAAACCAACATCAACTTCATCGAGGTGCAAGCCTCCAGCGACACCCAGGCCGAACAGGTGCTGCGCGGCCTGGCCCGCAAGAACCTGGACCTGATCGCCTCGATCGGCTTCGCCCAGCAGGCAGCCGTGCAGAAGGTCGCCAAGGAATTCCCGAAAGTCCGCTTCGTGCTGATCGACGGCGTGGCGCAAGGCGCCAACGTCAACTCCATCACCTTCAAGGAAGAAGAAGGCTCCTACCTGGTGGGCGTGGCCGCGGCCATGGCCTCCAAGTCCAAGAAGCTGGGCTTCATCGGCGGCGTCGACATCCCGCTGATCCGCACCTTCGCCTGCGGCTACGCCCAGGGCGCCAAGGCGGTCAATCCCAAGGTCGAAGTGAGCTCCAACATGGTCGGCACCACCTCCGATTCGTGGAACAACCCGGCCAAGGGCGGCGAACTGGCGCGCTCGCAGTTCGACCGCGGCGTCGACGTGGTGTTTGCCGTGGCCGGTGGTTCGGGCCTGGGCACGCTGCAAACCGCCAAGGAAAAAGGCAAGCTGGCGATCGGCGTCGACTCCAACCAGAACAGCCTGTACCCGGGCGTGATCCTGACCTCGATGGTCAAGCGCGTGGACAACGCCGTGTACGACTCCTTCATGCAGATGAAGAACGGCACCTGGAAGGCCGGCGTTTCCGCCAAGGGCCTGAAGGAAGACGGCGTCGATTGGGCGCTGGATGAGCACAACCGCAAGCTGATCACGCCGGAAATCGAAAAGCGCGTCATTGGTGCCCGCAAGGACATCATCGACGGCAAAGTAAAAGTCATCGACATCCGTTCGGGCGCTGCCTGCCCGGCCTGACACCTGTTTGAACATTGAGCGCGCCGCCGGAGGATATACCTCATGCGGCGCGTTTAATTTTTTACTTAACTCCGCACCGAAAACGATCCTATGCAGCCAGCAGTAGAATTTCGCGGCATCTCCAAGCATTTTGGAGCCGTCAAAGCGAACACGGACGTCAATTTCACCATCGCCAAGGGTTCGATCCACGGCCTGGTGGGCGAGAACGGCGCCGGCAAATCGACCCTGATGAGCATCCTGTACGGATACTACCGCGCCGACGGCGGGGAGATCCTGCTCGATGGCCAGGCGCGCAACATCCGCAACAGCCAGGAAGCGATCACGCTGGGCATCGGCATGGTGCACCAGCACTTCATGCTGGTCGAGAACATGACCGTGCTCGATAACGTGATGCTGGGCAGCGAAGGCGGATTCCAGCTCAAGTCCAAGCGCGCCGCCGTCGAGGCGCAGCTGCGCGAGATCTGCACCCGCTACCGCCTCGACGTCGATCCGCTGGCCACCATCGACGACCTGTCGGTGGGGGCGCAGCAGCGCGTGGAGATCCTCAAGCAGATCTACCGCAGCGCCAACATCCTGATCCTGGACGAGCCGACCGCCGTGCTGACCGCGCAGGAGACCGAGTCGCTGTTCGAGATCCTGCGCCTGTTCAAGGAACAGGGCAAGACCATCATCCTGATCACGCACAAGCTGCAAGAGATCCTCGACATCACCGACACCGTCACCGTGATGCGCGGCGGCCGCGTGATCGGCGCCGTGGCGACCGCCGGCACCACCAAGGAAGACCTGGCCAATATGATGGTCGGCCGTCCGATCGAGAACAACCTGCCGCGCAAACCGTACAATCCGGGCGCGCCGGTGCTGCAGATCGAGAACCTGCAACTGGTGGACGAGCAGCAGGTCAAACTGCTGGCCGACATCGGCTTCACGCTGCGCGCCGGCGAGATCGTCGCGATTGCCGGCGTGTCCGGCAACGGCCAGAGCGAGTTGATGGAAATCCTGTCGGGCATGCGCCTGCCGACCTCCGGCAAGCTGGACTTCCTCGGCAAGGCGCTGCCGTTCGCCGGCCGCTCGGACGCCGACGGCCTGCCGCGCACCTTCCGCGAGCTGGGCATCGCCCACATTCCGGAAGACCGTTTGCGCGACGGCGTGGTGAAGGCCTTCTCGGTCATGCACAACACCATCCTCGGCTACCAGGACAAGCTGAAAAACCGCTGGGGCCTGTTCGACTTCAAAGCCATCGCCGCGCGTTGCGCGCAGCTGATGCAGAACTTCGACGTCCGCCCCAACAACCACGACCTGCGTATCGGCCTGCTCTCGGGCGGCAACCAGCAGAAGGTGGTGATCGCCCGCGAAGTGCTGGCGCAGCCGAAGCTGATGCTGGTCGGCCAGCCGACGCGCGGCGTCGACATCGGCACCATCGAAAGCATCCACACGCAGCTGCTCGCCTTGCGCGACTCCGGCGTGGCGATCCTGCTGGTGTCCGTGGAGCTGGAAGAAGTGCGCGCGCTGGCTGACCGTATCCTGGTCATGTGCGGCGGCCGCATCACCGGCGAATTGAAAATTGAGGAATTCGACACTACTCGCATCGGCTTGCTGATGGGAGGCATGCATAAATCATGAATAACCACGACCTGCCACGCTGGGCTACCGCGTTTGTAATGCCCGTCCTGAACCTGTTGTCGGCCCTGCTGGTGGCCGCGCTGGTGATCTACCTGCTGGGCGAAAGCCCGGTCGAATCGATGGGCATCCTGATCAACAGCGCCGTCATCAATCCGGAAGGCTTGAGCTACACGCTGTTCTACGCCTCGACCTTCATCTTCACCGGCCTGGCGGTTTCGATCGCCATGCAGGCCGGCCTGTTCAACATCGGCGCCGAAGGCCAGATGTACTTCGCCGGCCTGGGCCTGACCCTGGCCATGCTGACCTTCGACAGCTCGCTGCCGATGTGGGTGCTGATCCCGATCGGCATGCTGGGCGCGGCGCTGTTCGGCGCGCTGTGGGCCTTCCTGCCCGGCTACCTGCAAGCGAAGCGCGGCAGCCACGTGGTGGTGACCACCATCATGTTCAACTACATCGCCGGCGCGTTGATGAACACCGTCATCGTCAAATACCTGGTGCCGGTGGGCGAGCAGAATCCGGCCAGCCGCGCCTTCAGCGCCGCCGCCGAAATGCCGCGCCTGAACCAGTGGTTCCCGGTGCTGGGCGAGACGCCGCTCAACATCAGCTTCTTCCTGGCGATTATCGCGCTGGTGATCTACGGCGTGATGGTGTCGCGTTCCTCGTGGGGCTTCAAGCTGCGCGCCACCGGTTTGAACAAGCATGCGGCGCACTATGCGGGCGTCCGCATCAGCAAGATGATCATCACCGTCATGCTGATCTCCGGCGCGCTGGCCGGCCTGGGTTCGGTCAACTCCATCATGGGCTCGACCCACTACCTGTCGCTGAACTTCGTCGGCGGCGCGGGCTTCGTCGGCATCGCGATTGCGCTGATGGGACGGCAGCATCCGGTCGGCATCTTCCTGTCGGCCGTGCTGTTCGGCGCGCTGATCCAGGGCGGCTTCGACCTGTCGCTGGAAAAGCAGAACATTCCGCCCGAGACCTTCATCTTCATCCAGGGCTTGATCATCCTGTTCTGCGGCGCGATGGAAAACTTCTACGCCCCCGCCATCGCAGCCCTGATCAAACGGACCAAGTGAGACTGTCATGACTTTTGAAGACCTCCAAATCGGCAGCATCCTGGTGTCCACCGTGCGCAATGCGCCGGTGCTGATTTTCGCCGGCATGGCCGGCCTGTTCGCCGAACGTTCGGGCGTGATCGACATCGGCCTCGAAGGCAAGATCCTGGCGTCGGCCTTCGTGTCGGCGGCCGTGGCCTTCGCCACGCAGAACCCGTGGTACGGCGTGGCCGCCGGCATGCTGGTATCGATCCTGCTGGCGACGCTGCAAGCCTACGTCGCGATTACGCAAAAGGGCAACCAGCTGGTGGCCGGCATCGCGATCAACATCGCCATGAGCGGCCTGACCTTCGTGGTCGCGCAATTCTTCTTCCAGCAAGGCGGACGCACGCCGGACCTGGGCCAGGCGCGCTTGTTCGACGTGGTGTTGCCCGGCACCGCCGCCGTCGAAGGCATACCGTTCATCGGCTGGCTGTACGCGCACCTGATCGGCGGCCATTCGGTGCTGGTGTACCTGGCGTTCGCGCTGGTGCCGCTGGTGCACTGGGTGCTGTATCACACGCGCTTCGGCCTGCGCCTGCGCGCCTGCGGCGAGAACCCGCATGCGGCCGATGCGGCCGGCGTCAGCGTCGAGCGCCAGCGCTACATGGCGATGCTGATCGCCGGTACCCTGTGCTCGTTCTCGGGTGCTTACCTGGCGATCGTGCAGAGCGGATTCTTCCTGCGCGACATGTCGGCCGGTGCGGGTTACCTGGCGTTGACGGCGATGGTGTTCGGTAACTGGCGTCCGGTGTACACCTTCCTCGGTTGCCTGATGTTCGGCTTCTTCGGCGCGGTGCAGATCCAGATCGAAGGCGTGGACCTGCCGCTGGTCGGCCGCCTGCCAGGCTCGCTGATCCAGATGGTGCCGTACGTGGTGACCGTGATCGTGCTGGCCGGTCTGATGGCCAAGTCGGTGGCGCCGAAGGCGCTGGGTACGCCGTTCGTCAAATCCCGCTGATTACTTCAGTATCCGCATATAGGACAGCAGGTCGGCGACCTGCTGTTCATCCTTGATCCCCCAAAAACGCATGCTGGTCCCCGGCACCACATCGTGCGGCGCGCGCAGATATGCGGCCAGCGTTTTCTCGTCCCACACCAGTCCCGACTTCTTCATCGCTTCCGAGTACTTGTAGTCCTTGGTCGACGCCGCGCGCCGGCCGATGATGCCATTTAGCTGCGGCCCGAAACCGCCCTGCGCATACGGCCCGACCTGATGGCAAGCGGCGCAGCGCTTGAACAGCGTCGCGCCGACCTTGGCATCGCCCGCCGCCGCGACCTGCCCTGCCGCCAGCAGAACCGCAAAAAAATATGCTCTCATGCGGAGATCTTATCGCTTTTCAAAAACAGCGTCACCGGCACGCCGAACAAGCCCGCCAGTTTCTCCGCCAACTCCGCGTCGATCTTGCGCTGCCCTGCAAGCACAGCATCCAGCTCGACCTGATCCAGTATCCCGCGAAAATCGTCGACAGTACGCTCGCCCTGTTCTATTAGAAACGCCAGCATTTCATGAGGCTCCGACGTGCCAAGTGAATAGTGGATTTTTTCATAATCGCTAACCATGCTCGCGAGAAGTCCGAGCAGACTGCCTAGCGGGTGTTGGTCGTCCTCGCCAACCAAGTCCCAGATTCTCGTCAACAAGGCTCTGGCGTGCTGGTAATCAGCCTCGCTATCAAGCGGGCGCAAGTGCGCAATATTATCGAAAGCTTGCCAGGTGTCCTGCAAAGCGGTCATATCAACATCATGCCGGCCGTCGGTCAATGTATTCATCGTTTGACCTTTCCTTGAAGGTACTGTTTGCACCATTTGTCATATTCTGGATGGGTGAGTATCCAAAGAACGTGTGCGCTTTTTTCCGCAAAATTGATCATCGTAACGATTCGATACTGATTGCCACCAATATTGAAGATCGTAAACGGCGGCACATAATCAGCACTATGGAAGAACTGGCGCAAATGACTGAAGTTTGAAAAGGTTGTGCTACGCATTACCTCTTCCCAATGCTTAAGCGCCGCCCGCGCCGATGGATGGCGCTTGCAAAACTCATGGAATTTTTGATCGGCGAAAAGGCGCATACGCCACTGTATGACTGTAGTCCATTTGCCGATTGAGCGCACACAAAGAGTGCGGTTGGGACTGCGGATTTTTGCAGCCCAGCTCGGTTCAGGACGCGGGCAGCAGGTACAGCGCGGCGTATTGGAGCAGCATGATGGTCTTGCCGTCGGCGATGCGGCCGTCGGCCATCATCTGCATCGCTTGCTCCATCGTCAGCTCCAGCACTTCGATGTCCTCGCCCTCTTCCTCGATGCCGCCGCCGCTGCCGATGCGCGAGGCGGGATCGTATTCGGCGACGAAAAAGTACAGCCGCTCCGTCACCGAGCCGGGACTCATGAAGGCTTCGAACACCTTGCGCACCTCGCCCACGCGGTAGCCGGTTTCCTCCTCCACCTCGGCCTTGATGCGGTCCTCCGGGCTGGCCTGGTCCAGCAGACCGGCGGCGGCTTCGATCAGGAAGCCGTCATGACCGTTGCCGTAGGTCGGAAAGCGGAACTGCCGCACCAGCACCACCGTGCGCAGCTCGCGGTTGTACAGCAGGATGGTGGCGCCGTGGCCCCGGTCATAGGTCTCGCGCGTCTGCCGTTGCCAGCTGCCGTCGTTGCGGCGGTAGTCGAAGGTGGTCTTTTGCAGCAGAAACCAGTCGTCGGACAGGGTTTCCACTTTGTGGATGCGGATGCGGTCTTCAGGCATGTCGATCTCCTTGATCAAGGTTGCGTTTTTTTACGATATCATGCAATATCGTGCAACATCAAGAAAATTCATGCATATGCTGACACGCCAACGAAAAGACCTGCTGATCGCCCGCCTGAAACAGGACGGCCAGATCGTCGCCAAATCCCTCAGCGAGGAGCTGGGGTTATCGGAAGACACCATCCGCCGCGACCTGCGCGAGCTGGCGGCGGAAGGCTTGCTGCAGCGGGTACACGGCGGCGCGCTGCCGCTGGAGCTGCCCGCCTCGCCGGCGATGGCCGACTTCGCCCAGCGCCAGCAGCTTTCCAGCGACGCCAAGCCCGCCATCGCCCGCGCCGCAGCGGCCATGATCGCGCCCGGACAAGTGGTGTTCATCGACGGCGGCACCACCGCCGTCCAGCTGGCGCGCGCGCTGCCGCCTACGCTGCAATGCACCGTCGTCACGCACAGCCCCAGCATCGCGGTGGAGCTGGCCGGCCATCCCCTGATCGACGTGATTTTGATCGGCGGCCGCCTGTTCAAGCACTCCATCGTGGCGATGGGGCCGTCCGCGCTGGAAGCCATCGCGCAGATCCGCACCGACATCTTCTTCATGGGCGTGTGCAGCCTGCATCCGACGCAAGGCATCGGCACCGGCGATTACGAGGAAGCCGGCATCAAACGCGCCATCGCGGCGGCGTCGATGAAGACGGTGGTGCTGGCGTCGCCGGAAAAACTCGATACCGCATCGCCGTTCCAGATCGCGCCGCTGGAATGCATCGGCGCGATCGTGGTCAATGCGAGCGTGCCGGCGTCGCTGCTGAAACCCTACCGCGAGCTGGGCATCGAGATGGTGCTGGCGCCCTGATCCACCTCCAGCCTCTCCATGCAGGCTGACAGCATCGCAAGAAAGTCCCTGCGCAAGGCGTCGAAGCCGGTGGGATTGGTGTCGATCAGGTAGGCGGTGGCGACCGTGCCGGTGCGCTGCTGGATCAGCGTTTCGATGTTGGCGATGCCGTGCCCGTCCAAGGCGTTCTTGCGCACCGTCAGATGCTCGATGCTGCCCTGCTCCGCCATATCGAGTATCGCGGAGCCCTTGGGATTGTGCTCCACCATGTACTGCATCTGAGCGACGATGGCGGCGCGGTCCTCGACGATCCGGCCCGGCGCCGCACGCTCGATCTTCAGATTGACCACCGGCTTGGGGCCGTCCGTGTAAAGCATCAGGCGGTAGCCATCGTCCATCGACACCTTGGCCTTACCATCACGAACTTCCACCATGCGCCACTTCGTCGTTGCCGGCAACCGGTCCACGGAACCAACCCGGAACCACGTGCCGCTGAAGCACTTCGTCAGCGGCGCCAAGGGATCGGTGTCGCGCTGCTGCGCCGACGCCGCCGACATCATCACCAAGGCCAGCGACGCACCAAGAATACGCTTCATGAGATCTCCGAACATTTATAATTTTGCAAATGTATCAGCTATCCCCTTGCGCGCCGGGCGCTTTGTCGCTGGGGCTCCGCCACGATACCAAAGCGCCCGACCTGCGGTACGTTGACTAGAACTCCTCCCACTCGCTGTCGGCCTTGGAGGTCGACTTGGACTTGGCGATGGCCACGCGCTGAGGCGCTGGCGGGCGGACAGCAGGCGCAGCCACGCGCGGCGCGGTCGTCTGCGCCTTGCGCGCAGGTGCGGCAGGCGCCAGCGCTCGTGGCGCCGCATGCCCCGCCGGGGCCGCGCCGCGATCCAGCTTGAACACGCTGACCGCCTGCGCCAGATGCGCGGCCTGTTCCTGCAAGCTCTCCGCCGCAGCCGCTGCTTCCTCCACCAGCGCCGCGTTCTGCTGCGTCACGCCGTCCATCTGCACGATGGCCTGGTTGACCTGCGAGATGCCTTCGCTCTGCTCCGCCGTGGCGACGGTGATCTCGCTCATGATCGCGGTCACGCGGCGCACGCTCGATACCACCTCCTCCATCGTGCTCCCCGCTTCATCCACCAGCCGGCTGCCATCGGCCACCTTGCTGACCGAATCGTTGATCAGCGTCTTGATCTCCTTGGCCGCCGCCGCGCTGCGCTGCGCCAGGTTGCGCACTTCGGACGCCACCACCGCAAAGCCGCGTCCCTGCTCGCCGGCCCGTGCGGCTTCCACCGCCGCGTTCAACGCCAGGATATTGGTCTGGAAGGCGATACCGTCGATGACGCTGATGATGTCGACGATCTTGTTGGACGAATCGTTAATCGACGCCATCGTCGCCACCACTTGCGACACCACCTCACCGCTGCGCTGCGCCACATCCGACGCCGACCCGGCCAGCTGGTTGGCCTGGCGCGCGTTCTCCGCATTCTCCTTGACGGTGCTGGTCAGCTCCTCGACCGACGCCGCGGTTTCCTCCAGCGCGCTGGCCTGCTGCTCGGTGCGCGCCGACAGGTCGCTATTGCCGTGCGAGATCTCGGCGCTGCCGCGCGCCACGTTCTCCGCGCTGGCGCTCACCTGCACCAGCACGTCGTGGATATTGCCGACGAATTGATTGAAGCCGTTGCCGATCACCGCCAGCTCGTCGTTGCCGTTCACCTCCAGCTTCACGCTCAGGTCCGCATCGCCGCTGGACAGCGCCGTCATGCGCGAAGCCAGCGTGCGCAAAGGCGCGGTCAGGCGGAACAACACCGTGATCAACACCAGCGCCGTCGCCACCGCGCACACCAGCGACACGATCAGCGTGTATAGCAGCAGCTCGCGCGCCGGCGCCAGCGCCACGCTTTTCGGGAAGGTCAGCTGCACCGACCACGGACCGGTTTCGCCGTGGATGAACAGCGGTTGCAGCAAATGCACCTGGCCCTGCTCTTCGTATTCATAAGCCTGTCCCTGGCGCACGCGATCGAGGCCGGCGGCCGGCACATCGTCGGCCTTCTTGCCCAGCTTTTCGGCGACGGGATTGCTGGCGTACAGGCCGCCATTGGAGATAAGACTCAGCCTGGCGCCGTCGATCACTTTCAATTCGGTGAGTATCCTGGTCAGGCGCGTCAGCATGAAGTCGGCGCTGGCCGTGCCCTGGAATTTACCTTCGATCATAATCGGCGCCACCAGCGACGCCATCAGCGTCGGCTTGCCGTCCACCGGATAGATGTATGGCTCGGTGAAGAACACCTTGCCGGTGCGCTTGGGGATGTCGTACCAGTCGTTGGCGCCCGGCGCACTGTCGAACACGATCGGCTCGACGTGGGTGCCGCCGCCGCTGGCGCGGGTCCAGTAAGGCATGTAGCGGCCGGTGGCGTCGTACAGCGGCAGCTTGCCGGCGAAGTCCGCATCCTTGCCGTCCAGCGCATTCGGCTCCCACGTGACGGCGGCGCCGATCAGGTCTTCCGATCCAAGCAGCGTGGCCTTGACCATCTCGTTGATCTGGTCGCGCGTGAGCGCCTGGTCGGCGGCGCGCGTGCCGCGCATGGCGCCGCCCAGGTTGACCACCGCCGACAAATTGCCGACGATGCGCGCCTGCAGCGCGCCCGCCACCTCGCGGGCCGAGGTGCGGGCCAGGTTCATCGCCGCCGCTTCGGCGCTGGCGCTGCTGCGGATGCCGATGACGGTGGCCGTCACGGCGAGGCTGAGCACCACCAGCGCGGTGGCCGCCGCGCAGATCTTGCCGTTCAATGACAGGGAGATGCCGAAGCGCGAACGCGGCGTCGGCGAGGAGGAGGAAGTCGAAAAGGCAGTGGTCATGTAAGGCCCGGGGAAAAGAATCAGAACGTTCGCGTCAACGCCAGCACCAGCGTGGCGTCGGCGGGATTCGACGTCTCGATCGCGCCGGCGGAATTGGGTATGCCCAGCGTGTAGTTGTCGTAGGCGCCGGTCTTGCCGTGCGCCTTGGTGTAGGCCGCCGAAACCGCCCATCCCGGCGCCAGCGCCTTGGTCACACCGGCCTTGTAATCGCGCCAGCTCCACATGCTGTTGTTGGCGACGCGCCCATGGCCGAAGTGCAGGTTGAGCGTGTAGCCGTCGCCCAGTTCCACGTTGGCGCCCAGATCAAGGTAGCCGGTGCCGCGCGCATTTTCGATGCCGAAGAATTCCTTGCTCACCGTGTAGTTGTACTTGGCGTAGGCGAACTTGTAGGTCAGCCCCAGCGCCAGTTCGGCGTAGTCGTAGGTGGTGCGGGTGGCGCGGATCTCGGCGCCCGGATATTTGTAGTAATAGAGGCCGGCGCTGTAGCCGACATCGCCGGCCGCGCCGCCATAGGCGCCGTACATGTCCCATTCCAGCGAGCCGTTTTCGACGAAGCGGTTGCTGACGTTGGACAGCCAGGTGCCGGCGGAAAAGCCGTTCGGCCCGGCGTAATCGAAACCGCCTTGCAGCGCGGGCTTGCCCCAGGTCTGGCGGAAACCGCGCGAGATATATTGCGATGCCAGCGTGACGTTGGCGGTGAATGGCGACGCTGCGGGCGGCGCCGGATCGGCCGCGCTCTGGGCCAGCGCCGGCGCTGTGGCCGCGAAAGCCAGCGCGCTGGCAATGCTTATGCAAAATGCATGCTTCATACTTCGACACCTCCGACTGCGTTATGGAACAGGTAGTGACCTGATGGGGCGGCGGGGGTTGGGCCGGGTTCTAGCACACCTCTAGCATAGGCGGATAGCCGCGCCCAAGTCAACCGTACTGAAATATTTGGCGGCGCGCGATGGTACATGGCACACTAACCGTTTTACGGGGTGCAGGCAGTATGAAGCGGAACATGGGCGATCGATTGCGCGGGGCGTGCGGCACGCTGCTGCTGCTGGCGGCCTGCGTGGTTGCGGCTCCGGCATGGGGTGCGACCCAGCTCACCTATCCGCTCACCAGCGACGGCATCGACAGCCGCTACGACTACGATTGGGCGGTGCTGCGGGCGGCGCTGGAAAAGACCGCGCCGCGCTACGGCGTATTCGAACAGCACCAGTCCAAGGTGGCGATGTCGCCGCCGCGCGTGGTGCAGGAGATGTCGTCGCCGTCGGGACGCATCAACATCTTCGTGCGCGCCACCTCGCCCGAGCTGGAACGCGAATTCCTGCCGGTGCGCCTGCCGGTCGACCGCGGCCTGCTGGGCTACCGGCTGCTGCTGATACGCGGCGCCGACCAGCCGCGCTTCGCCGGCGTCAAGACCGTCGCCGACCTGCGCCGCCTGCGCGCCGGCCTGGGCCAGGGCTGGGCCGACATTCCCATCTTCGAAAAAGCCGGCGTGCCGGTGGTGGAAGGCAGCAGCTACGACGGCCTGTTCGCCATGCTGGAAGCGAAACGTTTCGATTTCTATTCGCGCTCCGCCGACGAAGCGCTGCGCGAATTCCAGGAGCGCGGCGCCTCGCACCCACAGATGGCGGTGGAACAAACGCTGCTGCTGCACTATCCGCTGCCGCGCTATTTCTTCCTGCGGCGCGACGCCGAGGGCAGGCTGCTGGCCAAGCGCATCGAGACCGGCATGGAGATGATGATCAAGGATGGCACGCTGAACACGTTGTTTCAGCGCTACAAGGCGGACTTGATCAAGAACACGGCCATGCACAAGCGCCGCGTGATCAATCTCGCCAATCCCAAGCTGACACCACAGACGCCGCTGGCGCGCGGCGAACTGTGGTTCAATCCCCTCACCGGCAAATAACAGCCCTTACGGCCAGATCGCCTTGAGCACGGCGGCCAGGTTATAGCCGCCCTGGATCAGCTGCACCTTGGCGGCGGCCGAACTGGGAACCGGATAATCGTCCGGCACCGTCAGCGCCCACACGTTGTAAACTTCGCCGGTCTTGCTGGTCTGCTGGCCGATGGCGCCAGCCGTCACGCCGGCATGCGCCAGCTTGGCCACGGCCAGCGACTGGTCGGCCCAGGCATACGGCCAGCTGATAGCATCGCCGCTGTTGACGACCACCGCTGGCTTGCCGGCGATGGCCAACTGCGCAAACTCCTGCGGCGAGCGCGCGCCGACGCGACGGAAGACATAGTTGACCACCGTGGTGTCCCAATACGAATGGAAGGGACGCGTGGTCTGCGGCGCGCGCGGCGGCGTATCCGGCGCGCCAGCCGGCGCGGCCGGGATCAGCTTGGCGCTGTTGGCGTTCAATTTGATATCGTCCAGCAGCAGGTTGTTGCCGCCGCGCGCGTCGAACATATTGACCGCGTCGATCTGCGCCTGCTTCTGCGGCACCACGAAGGCGCCGTTCTTGTCCACGAACGCCGCGCCCACGTGCAGCGGCTGCACCACGTCGCCAGCCAAATGGGTCAGGATCAGCAGCGCCTGGCGCGGCGTGAAGCCGTGCGGGTTGCTGATCTTGTCGCCCTTGCCCTGCAAGGTGGCGATGCACTGCTTGAGCGTCTGCACGATATCGTTGTCGGCGGTGCCGGCGTCGTGATCGTGGTAGTGCGCGTTCTGGAACGGCACGTCGGTGTAGTGGTACTCGCTGTGCTGCGGGTTGGCCGCCACGTAGGCCACCATCTCGTCGCTCTGCGGTCCGCAATAGGTGCCCTTGACGCAGTCGGCCCAGATCGAGACTTTTTCCAGGCTCTCGCCCGGCAGCAGCAAGGCCTTCACGCGCTGTTCGGCGTTGCTGCCCTGGATCAGCTGGTCGGCGATGGCGCCGACGGCGCGGTGGCCGTCATTGCCCCATGCGTGGGCGTTGAAGGAGATGAAGGCGCCACTCAGCGCCACGGTTAAAGCAAGCTTGTTCATTCAGGACTGCCCTTGGCCGGTTTGGCGTATTTTTTGTTGATGTCCAGCGGCTGCGCATATGGCGAGCTCCAGGTCTGTTCGTGCAGCGCCACCAGGCGCTGCGCCATCTTCTCGTTGCGCATCACCACTTCCAGGTTGCGCGACAAATCGAAGTAGCCGCCGCTCCAGTTGCTGGTGCCGACCCAGGCCACCTGGTTGTCGATCACCATGGTCTTGCTGTGGATGACGCGCGCGAACGGAATGAAGCCGCTGCTGGCGGTCGGCAGCGTGACCACGCGGATCTCGACATTAGGCAGCACGGCCAGGCTTTTCAGGTAGACCTGCGGCAGTTCCTCCAGGTTCCAGTTCGACACCATCAGCTTGATCTTGACGCCGCGGTTGGCGGCGGCGCGCACCGCGTTGTCGATCACGGCGTAGTAGGGACGCGTGCCTTTCGGGCCATAGCTCAGCGGCGCGTAGTCCAGCAGTTGCACCCGCACCTCGCTCTTGGCCTCGGCCAGCAGCGCCGGCAGGCCCGCCTCGGAATCGCCGACGCCGGCCGGGTTGAACTGGTTAGGGCTGGACAGCAGGAAGGCGCTTTGATGAATGTCCGGCGTGGTCGCCTTGGCGTTCAGCGCCGGCGCCACCTGGCCCTGCGCGGCGATCGCCTGCGCGCGCCAGTCCTGGTTGAACACCGCCTGCACCTGGCTGACGATCTTGGCATCGGTGATGCGCAGGCCGGTCTCGTGGATATGCTCGAACGAGCGCCAGTCGAAGTTCTGGCTGCCGATGTAGGCGATGGCGCCGTCCACCACCAGGTACTTGGCGTGCAGGATGCCGTTGCCGGTCAGCTTGTTGAAATCGATGATGCGCAGTTCCAGGTTCGGGATCGCCTTGAGCTGCTCGATGGTGCCCTTGTCCGACAGGCCCACGCCCTTCTGGTCCAGCAGGAAGCGGATCTTGACACCGCGCTTGCCGGCGGCCGCCAGGCGCTCCACCACTTTGTTGAAGACGCTGCCCTCGCGA
The DNA here is from genome assembly GCF_058799615.1 of Duganella sp. GW822-FHT06D06. Classification (NCBI taxonomy): domain Bacteria; kingdom Pseudomonadati; phylum Pseudomonadota; class Betaproteobacteria; order Burkholderiales; family Oxalobacteraceae; genus Duganella; species Duganella sp. GW822-FHT06D06. The sequence continues at coordinate 304,285 of NZ_JBXALQ010000005.1, read as the reverse complement.
CCGACCACGTAGAACTGGCCCAGCACGATCTCGCTTTTGGCGCCGTCGAACAACTCGCTCCAAACGGTGGCGGCGTCGCGCAGGTCGCTGCTGTGCAGCGGCGTTTCCACCGGCGCGGTCTGCACCAGTTCAAAACCGGGGATCGAAAACTCGGCGCGCGCAGGGACGGCCGACGCCAGCAGGGCTGGCAGCAAAACGGAAAGTAGAACGCGACGCATGGTGACTCCTAAGGTTGTTGCAGGCGCTTGATGCGGCCCTGTGTTTCGCTACGGCCGGCCGGCTTGCCAAACTGCTCGCGCTGGGTCAGGTAATCGGTCAGGGCGTCGATGTCGCGGATATTGGTCTCGGCGCGGTTGCTGCCCAGCGTGAAGGTCGGGAAGGCATCCCCGCCTTCGGCCAGGAAGTTATTGACCACCACCCGGTAGACGGTGCCGTTCTCGATCGGCAGGCCGTTCAGCTTCAGGCTGTCGGGCAGCACTTTGCCGCCTTCGCCGCGGCGCGGGTCCCAGGCGTAGCTGAAACCATCCGACACCTGCAGCAGGCCGCGCGTGATATCGCGGCCGCCGCTCCATTGCTGCTCCAGCAGTTCGCGGATCTGCGAGCCGCGCAGGTTCATCACCACCAGCGAATTCGTGTACGGCAGCGCCGCCAGCAGCTGGCCGACGTTGACGCGGTTGCCGGCGTTGGTGTCGAGATCATGCCGCAGCGAGCCGTTGTTGACGAAGGCGATCTGCGCGCCGTAAGGGCGGCCCGCCGCCAGCGTGGCGTCGGTGACCAGGTCACCCAATGCCGATTCGCCGTCGTCCTGCTTTTCGCGCGGCACGGTCGGCACGGCCAGCGCCGCCACCGGACGCGCCAGCGCACTGGCGCTGCGGTCGCGGACTTTTTTCAGGTAGGCGTCCAGCGCCGGATTGGCCGGCCAGGTACCGGGGATCATCACTTCCTGCCTGGCGCTGACATCGCGCAGCGTGTTGCTGGCGGTATCGACGGTGAGGCGGATGCGCGACATCACGTGGCCGCCCATGTCGGACTGCGTCACCAGGCGGCCGTCCACGCGGCACAGGTAGCCGCGGTGCGAGTGGCCGCTGATCACCAGCCGGATCGCCGGATCGAGGCGCTTGACCACGTCGACGATCGGGCCGCCCAGATTGCCGCATTCCTGCTGGTCGAATTTGTCGCTGGTGCGTCCGCCCTGGTGGATCAGCACCACGAACACGCCCACGCCCTGCTTGCGCAGCTCCGGCAGCTGGCGATTGATGGCGTCCGCCTCGTCGACGAAATCCAGGCCGGCGATGCCGGAGGCCGGCGCCTTCTCGGGAGCGTCGCGCAGCACCGCGCCGATGAAGCCGATCTTGACGCCGTGCGCCTGTTCGATCTTGTAGGCCGGCAGCAGCGGCTTTTTGGTCACCATGTCGATGACGTTGGCGGCCAGGTACTGGAACCGCGCGCCGCCGTAGGGGTGCTCGAATTTGCAGGCCTTGTCGGCGCGCGGCGACTTGCAGCCGCCTTGCTGCTGGCGCAGCAGCTCGACGCGGCCGGCGTCGAATTCATGGTTGCCGACCGAGCTGGCGCGCAGGCCCAGCAAGTCCATCGCGCCGATGGTGGGCTCGTCGGCCCACATCGACGAAATCGCCGGACTGGCGCCGATCAGGTCGCCGGCGCCGACCAGCAGCAGCTCGGGATCCTGCTTGCGCCACGCTTGCAGCGCCGCGCCCAGGGTGTCGATGCCGCCGGCGACGACGGTGCGCGCGCCGGAAGCATAAGCGCTGTCGAGCACGTATTTGCTCGCTTCGATATTGCCGTGGAAATCGTTCAGCGTGACCAGTTCGACTTGCGCCACGCCGGGCGGCAGCGCCGGCTTGAACCAGGCGCAGGAAGACAGGAACAGCGCCGCGCAGCACGCCAGCACGGGCCGCAGCGCGCGCGCCGGCAGGGGAAACTTGCTCATCTAACGTTACTCCGAATTCGGCAGCCGCCCTGATGGCGGCGGCCATATGCGAACGTCGCGCGCGGCGCTCGCATATGGCCGGATCGAGTAACAATCCGGCCCGAAAACGACAACAGGCCCGAAGGCCTGCCAGTCAGATCAGGTCTGGCATGCACGCGAGAGTGCGCGCGCCAGACCGGTATCTTAACTTAGAAGTCGACGCGCATCGTGGCCGACACAGCGCGTGGCGCGCCCAGGTAGTAGAACACGCCCTTCGCGGTCACGCCTGGGAAGGCTGTGGCGTTGGTCACCGACTGCGACGATGGATTGCGGTATTCGCGATCCAGCAGGTTCGACACGTTCAGGGTCAGCTTCGGATTCTTGAAGAACTGGCCGCTTGGGAACTGGTAGCCAGCGTCGAAGTCGACGGTGGTGTAGCCAGGAACCAGTTCGTCGTTGGCCAGGGTCGCCTGCTGGGTGCTGGTGACTTTGGCTTTCAGACGGGTGTACCAGCTGTTGGTCTCATACGAAGCCGACAGGCCGCCTTTCCATTTCGGGGTCAGTGGGAACTGGTTGCCCTTGGTCGGCAGGTAGATGCCCTTGCCGGCTTGCAGGTTTTCCTTGATCTCGCTGCTGCTGTAACCCAGCGAAGCGTAGAACGACCAGCCGTTGACCGGGGTGTTACCCGCTTCAATTTCGAAGCCCTTGTTCTTCACCTTGCCGACGTTGGTCAGCGTGGAGGTTTGCGAGTTCGGGTCGAAGGCGGTGGCCTGGCGATCCTTGAAGTCGCTGAAGAAGATGGTGGCCTGGGTGGTGATGGCGCTCGTCTGGTGACGGTAGCCCATGTCCAGGTTCATCGAGGTTTCTTGACGCACGTCGCCCAGCAGGGTCGGCTGACCGTTGATCAGCGACAGGTTGCCGTTGGCGGTCGAGTACACGAAGTTAGGTGGCGCCTTCATGTTCTTGGCCAGGCTGGCGAACAGCTGGTCGTCGTTGGTGATGCGATAACGCAGGCCCAACTGTGGCAGCACGGTCGAGTAGGTCTTGTTGTAACGGTAGGTCACGCCCGAGTTCGGCGCAGTCTGGCTGCTGCCTTCGTTGGCGTAGTTGCTGAAGTCGCGTTTGACGTGCGGGGTGCGCAGGCCTACGTTGACGGTCAGCTTGTCGTCCATGAAGGTGGCGGTGTCCTGGATGAACGCCTGGAAGGCGGTCGAGATGCTCTTCCAGTCGCGCGATTCGTACAGCGAACCGTCAGGACGGGTGACCAGGCCTTCGCGCAGCCAGATGTCGGTAGGCTCGCCGTTGGCGCCGATTTTTTCCATCGGACCGGTTTGCCTGTGGGTCGCGCGCTCATACCAGAAGCCACCCAGGATCTGGTGGTTCTCCCAGTTGTGGGTCACGGAAACCGAAGCGCCCGGACGCTGGGTACGGGTGATCGAACCGCTGTACATCCAGACTTTGTCCAGGGTGTCGCCGTCGCCGTTCAAGTCCTGGCCGACGAATTTGCCGGTGGCAGGGTTCAGGAAGGCATTTTCCTGTTGCAGCTTCTGCTGCACGCCGCCGGTGCCGTAGCCGTACCAGAAGTAAGGCAGGAACTTGATGTCGGTGTTTTCGCCGATGCGGAACTTGGCCGTGGCCGAAGCGATCACGTTCTCGAACGGGTTCAGCGCCAGCTTGTAGAAGGAGTCGGCGTTGTTCTGTGCCGGATCGCTGACTGCCTTGCCTGGGCTAGGCGCGGCATGGCCGATGAACTTGGTGCTGTAGTCGTAGTGGTAGCCGTTCTTAGCCAGGTCAGCCAGGTTGAAAGTGCTGAAGTTGTTGTTGACGGCGCGGTTATACAACACGGTACCGTGGATGTAGTTGAAGCGATCCCAGTCGTAGTTGAAGCCGATATCCATGTGCTTGCGATTGGCTTCGCCGGCGCCTTTCCACTTGTCCGACTTGGCCTGCGATACCGAGACGAAGACCTTGGCCTTGTTGTCCCAGAAGCGGCCGGTGTCGTAGCGCAGATAGGTTTTGAACATGCTCAGCGTACCCAGGGTCTGGGCGATGCGGAAACGCTGCTTGTCTTCTGGCTCGCAGGTGGTGATGCCGAAGTTGCCGCCGGTGGCGCCAACTTGCGGGGAGTCGACGTCGGTCGAACCCTGGGTCACGAAGGTGGTGCAAGTGTTTTCCTGGTCGACGTATTCTTGTGGGAACACGGCGAAGTTGCCCGAGTCGTTCACTGGAACGCCGTTAATGGTCGCACCGATCTGGTCGCTGTTGAAGCCGCGCAGGGTCAGACCGCCGCCGAACAGGCCGGTCGCGTCGTAGCTGTAGGTGTTCACCGCCGGCAGCAGGGCCAGGGCGTCGTAGGCGTTACCGGTAGGACGCTGTTTCGCCAGTTCCTCGGCGGTAACGGTCGAACGTGCTTTTGGCACATCTTCCTGCACCATCAGGCCCATACCGACTTTACGGCCGGTGATGGTCACGGTTTCGGTGACTGGCTTGGCGGCAGGGGCGGCGTCGGACTGTGCGAACGCGGCACCCATGCAGACCATCTGGCAGGCCAGAGCGACCAGGCTCAGACGTAGCGTCGGATTGTGTTTAACGGCGGATTGCATTAAGGGAACTCCCAGTTTATGTAAAAAAATTTATTGTGTTCTACGATGCCTCTGGACCGGGCGGGCTTATGGCCTGCGGTCACATTCTTGACACAATGTGCCCATGACATCACAAAATTGTAACCAGTAAATATTTCATCAACATGACAAGTGGTCAGTTGATCGGAATGTCATGATCTTGCCTGACTGACATTTGCATGCAACACCCTCAAAACCCCAACAAAGTTGGCAGCATTGAAGCATCTCAAACAACTATGCATCAGCAAAAAATGTGTGACAAATACGATTTACTTTAGGAATTTATACAAAAGCGATATAAATGGGGCGCTGAACCGCGCAGGTTCCACTCTGTAAGCGGAGCGGCAACTTTAAGGGGAGCATTATAGTGGCCCATACACCACTTGAAATATTTTCACTCGGGAAATGCGCAAATCCGGTGCGTGACTAGCTGGTTTTGTCGCAATGTTGCCACACTTCAGTAAAGTATGGCAAAGATGACAAGCCGCCCGGCAAGCGGCCCGAAGGGGAATTTAGATTTGTAACACTAATACTCACGTCGCGGCAGCGCAACATCCACGGCCGGCCGGGAGCGGCCGTGGATGTTTGCTCAGCGGCCCTTGACGACCGGCGCGGCGGCGATGGCGGCCTCGAATTTGGCGAATTTGCCGTCCAATGCCTTCTTTAAACGTTGTTTATCGACATCAGCCAGGAAGGAGTAGCGGATGCTGTCATAGGACAGTTTCTTGATCTCGGCGTAGTCCGGCTTGTAACGGGCCGCGTACAGCACGTATTCGCCGGACAGGTTGTTGCGCGAAACACCGGCATCGTCGGTCGACAGCACGAACGGCACGCCGTATTTGCGGTACAGGGTGACCGGGTGGGCCTCGCCTTTGACGCCCAGGATGAACTGGTTGCTGGTCAGGTTGACCTCGACGGCGATCTGCTGGTCGCGCATTTTTTTCATGATCGCCAGCGAATCGGTCTCGTGGGCGATGTCGATGCCGTGGCCGATGCGGCTGGCGCCGGCGACGTCGATGGCGTCCTTGATGTGGAAGGTCAGGCCTTCCGGCGGCACCACGCCCAGCGCCAACTCACCCGCGTGCAGCGCCAGTTTCACGCCCGGATGCTTCGACTTCAGGAATTTGTACATCTGCATGTGCAGCGCATAGTCGCGCATCGAGACGTTGACGCTCTCCTGGCCGACGATGTTGACGCCGACGATCTTCGGGTTCGACAGCGCCAGCTTGAAGCTCGACACCATCTGCGAAAACACCTGCGACGGCGTCAGGAAGCGCAGCGCGAACGGCTGGTAGCGCAGCGTGAAGTTGGCGTCGTCGATGTCGGCGCCGGCGGTGTCGACGTTTTGCAGGTAGGCGCTGATCCAGCTCTGGAACGCGCCGTTGGTGTCCAGCGCGGCGGCGTAGGCAGCCAGGTCGGCGTCGGCGATGCCGCCGGCGGCGGCCTTCTGGTCGAACGCGGCGTCTTGCGCCATCGGCGCGATCTCGTAGATGGTCTCGATGTAGCCCAGGTTTTCCTGGATGGCGCGCTGCTTCAGGCGACGCAGTCCGTCGGCCGCATTGGTCGAGGCCACCGGGTTGAAGTAGCCGAAGGTGTCGAAGAACTGGCGGTCCGGCGGCGATTGCAGCGCGCCGTGGTTATTGAAGTCCTTGTCGGACCAGCGCTGCAACAGGTTGGCCAGCACGGTGTTATTGTTCATCACGTCCTGGCCGGACAGGCAGACGCGGTCGGCCAGCGGCTTGGCCTGCTCGGCGGTGGTATCGGCCTTGTTGGTGTCGATCTGGTAGGTGGCCTTGTTGACGCAATAGCCTTCCTTGTCCACCCACTCCAGATACTGCTCGGCGTAGATCGCGCCCGAATAGTGGTGGTGCAGGTCGCCGCCCTTGGGCATCATGGTCAGGAACATCGTCAGCTCGGCCGTCTTGGGCTCCGGGCCCGAGACCAGCGCAGCGAACTGGCGCTTGGTGATCTCTTCGTTGCTGGCCGCTTGCGCGCCGTGCGGCAAGGCGCAGAACAGGGCGGCGGCAAGGGCGGCGGCCTTCAGGCTGGCGATATTTTTTTGCATGTGTCTTCCAATGTGAATTAAGTCATTACGCGGGCGTGCACCTGGCGGCCGGCGGCATAGGTCGCCGCCACCGCGCGGTCGTCGCCCAGCAGGGCCAGCGCGAACAGCAAATCTTCCAGGCTCTCGCCGCGCGCGGTCCGGCGTTGCAGCAGCGGCGTGGCCTGCGGATCGAGCACGATGAAATCCGCCTCGGCGCCGGCGGCGAAATTGCCGATCGTGCCTTCCAGCTGCATGCTGCGGGCCGCGCCCAGGGTGGCCAGGTAGAACATCCGCAAGGCCGGCAGGTAGCTGCCCTTCAGTCGCGCTACTTTATAGGCTTCATTCATCGTTTGCAACATCGAGAACGAAGTGCCGCCGCCCACGTCGGTCGCCAGCGACAGCAGCACGCCCGCCTGGTCGGCGCGTTCGAAGTCGAACAGGCCGCTGCCGAGGAACAGGTTGGAGGTCGGACAGATGGCGGCGGCCGACTGCGTTTGCGCCATGCGGACGCGGTCCTCTTCATTGAGCCAGATGCAGTGGCCGTACATGGCGCGCGGCCGCAGCATGCCGTAGCTGTCGTAGACGTCGATGTAGCTGCGCGAACTGGGGAACAGCTCGCGCACCCACGCGCACTCGGCCTCGTTCTCGGAGACGTGAGTCTGGATGTAGGTGTCGGGATAGGCGCGCGCCAGTTCGCCGGCCAGTCGCAGCTGCGCCTCGGTGGAGGTGGGCGCGAAGCGCGGCGTGATCGCGTACAGCGCGCGGCCGCGCTTGTGCCAGCGCTGGATCAGCGCCTCGGTGTCGCGGGCGCTGGATTCGGCGGTATCGCGCAGGAACTCGGGGCAGTTCCGGTCCATCATCACCTTTCCCGCCACCATGCGCAGGCCGCGCTGCTCGCTGGCGGCGAAGAAGGCGTCCACCGACTGCGGGTGCACGGTGCAGTAGACCATGGCGGTGGTGGTGCCGCAGCGTAGCAGCTCGTCGAGGAAGAAGTCGGCCACGCCGGCGGCGTGGATCGGGTCTTCGAACTGGCGTTCGGTCGGGAAGGTGTAGGTTTCCAGCCAGGGCAGCAGGCCTTCCGACGGCGAGGCGATCATGTCGGTCTGCGGATAGTGGACGTGGGTGTCGATAAAGCCGGGCATCAGCAGCTTGCCGCTGTAGTCGTGCAGCTCGGCGCCGGGAGGCAGCGTGGCGCGCAGCGCGGCGTAGTCGCCAGCCGCCTGGACCTTGCCGTCGGCGACGATCAGCAAGCCGTCTTCATGCCATTCGTGCGGCTGCGCGCTGAACGCCGGATCGGCGACAAAGTGCAGCAAGCTGCCGCGGTAGGCTTGCAAGTTGTTAGGCATGGCGATGTCCTGAAGAGGATTGCTGATTCTAGCGCGATGCGACCAGACGCACCGGCACGATTGCGGTGACAGGCACGGCGTCGGTTTCGAGGGCGGCGATTTGCTGCGCTTCCCATACCATCAGCAGTTGCGCGCAGACGGAGGCGGCAATCGCGGCGGGCAGCTTGTTGGTGATGCCGGCGATGCCGATCGGGCAGACCATGGCGGCGATGCGCTGTTCCGGCAGGCCGCGCGCGGCCATGCGGCGCTCGAACTGCACGCGCTTGGTCCTGGAGCCGATCAGGCCGAACCAGCCGACGTCCGCGCGGGCCAGGATCGCCTCGCTGAGGCTCTGGTCCAGCGCATGGCTGTGGGTCATCACCAGATAGCTGGCGCCGGCGGGGGCGGCGGCCACCAGCGCTTCCGGCACGTCGGTGGCTTCGACGGTGACGTTGGCCGGTATCGTTGACGGGAACATGTCCTCGCGCTCGTCGATCCAGGTGACGGTGCATGGCAGCTCGCCCAGCATGCGGACGATGGCCGCGCCGACATGGCCGGCGCCAAACAGCAGCAGATGCGCACGCGGAGCGAGGCAGGGATCGGCCAGCCAGCGGCGACCGGCGGTATCTCGCAGGATGTGGGTGCCGCGCTGGTGGTCGATGGGGGGAAACGCCGGACCGAAGGCGGCACCGACAGCGGCGGATGCATCGCCCGCGCCGGCGACGACCGCGCCGTCGGCATCGAGCAGCAGCGAAACCGGCGTGCCGTCGACGGCGCTGAGTCGCCAGCTGTCTTCGCGCCAGCGCTGGCGCAGGCTGGCCATGACGTCGGCCAGCGTGGGATCGATCAGTTCAAACGCAAGGTGCACCACGCCGCCGCAGCACTGGCCCAGCGTCGGGCCGAGCGCGTACCGCTCCAGCCGCGCGTGCACACCCTCGCCTGCCTTGGCGGCGCTTTTCAACATGCTGCGGCCGACATCGACCGCGCACATCTCCAGGTGGCCGCCGCCGATGGTGTCGACCTGGCCGCCGGCCGTGACCAGCATGCGGGCGCCGGGTTCGCGCGGACCGGAGCCCTCGACGATCGCCACCGTCACCAGCACCGCCGGTTCCGCCATCACAGTTGTCAGCCACTCGTTCATGTCGACATCCTCAGGCGGCCATTTCCACGGCAGCCACGGCACGCAGGATCTCCTCGCTGGTCGCCGGAGCGTTCAGCGGAGGATTGACGCGGTGCCCGCCGACGGCGGAAATCGCATCGCGGATCGCGAAGAACACCGAGAACGGCAGCAGCAGCGGCGGCTCGCCGACGGCCTTGGAGCGGTGGATGCTGTCCTCGACGTTGCCGTTGTCGAACAGCCGCACGCGGAAATCCTCCGGGCAGTCGGACACGCCGGGGATCTTGTACGTCGACGGCGCGTGCGTCATCAGCTTGCCGGCCGGGTTCCACCACAGCTGTTCGGTGGTCAGCCAACCCATGCCCTGAATGAAGGCACCTTCCACCTGACCGAGGTCGATGGCGGGATTGAGCGAACGGCCGGCGTCGTACAAGGCGTCCGCGCGCAGCAGCTTCCATTCGCCGGTGAGCGTATCGACCACCACCTCGGACACCGCGGCGCCGTAGGCGTAGTACGAGAACGGATGGCCGTTCATCGTCTTCGGATCCCAGTGCAGGCCGGGCGTGGCGTAGAAGCCGTCGGACCACAGCTGCACCCGCGCCAGGTAGGCCTTCTGCACCAGTTCAGCGAACGGCACCACGTGGCCGTTCACATGCACGGCGTTGTCGAAGAACTGCACCGGCACGCCGTCCTCGTCGCCGTACAGCTTGACGGCGAAGGCGGCGAGGCGTTCGCGGATAGTGTGCGCGGCATGCTGCGCCGCCTTGCCGTTCAGGTCCGCACCGGTGGAGGCGGCCGTCGCCGACGTGTTGGCGACCTTGCTGGTGTCGGTGGCCGTGGCGCGCACGTGATCCAGGTCGAGACCCAGCTCATGCGCCACCACCTGCATCACCTTGGTGTTGATGCCCTGCCCCATCTCCGTGCCGCCGTGATTGACCAGCACCGAGCCGTCCACATATACGTGCACCAGCGCGCCGGCCTGGTTCAAATGCGTGACGTTGAAGGCGATGCCGAACTTCAGCGGCGTCAGCGCCAGGCCTTTCTTCAGCACCGGGCTGGTGGCGTTGTAGGCTTCGACAGCGGCGCGGCGGGCGCGGTATTCGCTGGTCTGCTCCAGCTCCGCAGTCAGCGCCTCGATCACGTTGTCGACCACTTCCTGGCCGTACGGCGTGACATTGCGCTCGGTCTTGCCGTAGAAATTCAGGCGGCGGATATCCAGCGCATCGCGTCCCAGGTTGCGGGCGATTTCATCGACGATGTATTCGATGGCGATCGCGCCCTGCGGGCCGCCAAAGCCACGGAAAGCGGTGTTCGACTGGGTGTTGGTCTTGCCGCAGCCGGCGCGGATATCCACGTCCGACAGGTAGTAGGTGTTATCGAAGTGGCAGACCGCGCGCGTGGCCACCGGGCCGGACAAATCCGCCGAAAAGCCGGAACGCAAGGTCATGTCGACCTTGGCGGCGAGGATCTTGCCGCTGTCGTCGTAGCCGACTTCATACTCGTAGAAGAAGCAGTGGCGCTTGCCGGTGACGAGCATGTCGTCGTCACGGTCGGCGCGCAGCTTGACCGGGCGGCGCAGCTTGGCCGCAGCGATGCTGGCGGAGGCCGCCCACAAGGCCGATTGCGATTCCTTACCGCCGAAACCGCCGCCCATGCGGCGGCACTCCACCAGCACCTTGTGCGCATGCACGCCCAGCGCATGCGCCACCACGTGCTGCATCTCGCTCGGGTGCTGCGTTGAACACTGCACCAGCATGCCGTGGTCTTCCTTCGGGATCGCGTAGGCGATCTGGCCTTCCAGGTAGAACTGCTCCTGCCCCCCGACAAACAACTGGCCCTTGACCACATTGGGCGCCTGCTCGAACGCGGCCTGGTAATCGCCACGCTTGAGCTGCATCGGCGGCAGCACATACGATTGTGCGGCCTTGGCTTCCTGCGGTGTGAAGATGGCCGGCAGTTCGTCGTAGCCGATCACGGCGCGGCGCGCGGCGCGGCGGGCGTTGTCGTGCGTGTCGGCGACGACGATGAAGATCGGCTGGCCGACATACATCACCTCGCCCGCGCTCAGGATAGGGTCGTCATGGATGATCGGACCGCAATCGTTGGTGCCGACGATGTCTTCGGCGGTGTAGACCGCCATCACGCCGGGCGAATTGCGCACCGGCGCCAGGTCCATCGCGTTGATGCGCGCATGGGCCTTGGACGACAGGCCCAGCGCCGCATGCAGCGTGCCTTGCAGCTCGGGGATGTCGTCGGTGTAGGTGGCCTGGCCGAGCACGTGCAGCTCGGCCGATTCGTGCGGACGGGCGACGCCGACCGCCTTCCACGCTTGCGCGGCGAGCAGCGAGGGAGCGACTGGTTGATTCATGATGGCTCCTTTCAGGCGCGGCAGGCGAAGGCGTTGACGGCATCGGCCGCCAATGGCGCGTCGGCGCGGGTTTCGAACCAGAAGCGGCGCAGCAGGTTCTGCGCCGTCTGCATGCGGTAGGTGCTGGAGGCGCGCATGTCCGACAGCGGCGCGAAGTCCTGCGCCAGCATGTCCATCGCCACGCGCAGATTGGCTTCGCTCCAGACCAGGCCCGTCAACGCAGCTTCGGCGCGGGCGGCGCGGCGCGGCGTGGCGGCCATGCCGCCGAAGGCGATGCGCGCCTCGACGATATGATCGCCATCGAGCTTGAACGCGAACGCGGCGCAGACGGCCGAGATATCCTGGTCGAAGCGCTTGGCCAGCTTGTAGGTGCGGAACTGCACACCCGCGCGCGGCAGCGGCACGCGCACGGCGGCCACGAATTCGTCGGGCCGCATGTCTTTCTTCTGATAATCGAGATAGAACGCTTCCAGCGGCATGACGCGCTCGCCGGCCGGGCCGCGCAGCACCACGTCGCTGCCGACGGCTATCATCCACGGCATCGAATCGCCGATCGGCGAGCCGTTGGCGACGTTGCCGCCCAGGGTGCCGGCGTTACGGATCGGCAGCGACGCGAAGCGCTGCCACATCTCGCCCAATTGCGACGGATACAGGCGGCACAAGGCTTCGTACGCATCGTTGAGCGACACGCCGGCGCCGATGTGCAGCATGCCGTCCGCCTCGCTGACGGTTTGCAGCGCGCCGACATGGCCGAGATAGATGATGTCGGCAAGTTCGCGCATCTGCTTGGTGACCCACAGGCCGACGTCGGTGGAACCCGACAGCAACGTGGCTTTCGGATGGGCGGCACGCAGGGCGACCAGTTCATCCAGGGTGCGCGGCGCGTGGAAGGTCTGGCCCCGCGCGCTGTAGCTGGCGCCGGCGTTGCGCTGCAAGGCGCGCAGCTGTTCGGTCAACGCTGCGCGGTCGAAGCCGACTTTCGGCAGTTCGGTCATGCGGTGCGCGGCTTCGATGATCGGACGGTAGCCGGTGCAGCGGCACAGGTTACCGGACAGGCAATCGTCGATCTCCTTGCGCTGCGCGGGCTGGCCGTCCTTGTCGAGGTACATGCCCCACAGGGACATGACGAAACCGGGAGTGCAGAAACCGCATTGCGAACCATGGCATTCCACCATCGCCTGCTGCACCGGATGCAGCGCGCCGTCCGGCTGCTGCAAGTCCTCCACGGTGAACAGCGCCTTGCCGTCCAGTGTGGGAGCGAACTGGATGCAGGAGTTCACGGCTTTCATTTCCAGCCGGCCGTCGGCATTCAGGCTGCCGACCACCACGGTGCAGGCGCCGCAATCGCCTTCGGCGCAGCCTTCCTTGGTGCCGGTGCAATGCAGGTCCTCGCGCAGATGCTGGAGCACGGTGCGCGTTGGTGCGGCGTCGGAGATTTCCTGGACTGCGCCACGGAAGTAAAAACGTATCGGTTCTGACATCCTGGCCTCAAGCTGCGAATGGATGGGTTTTGCGCCAATGTTCGGCAATATCGATGCGACGGGTGATCCACACATTATCGTGCTTTTGCACGTAGTCGAGGAAGCGCGCCAACGCCGCCGCGCGCGCCGGGCGGCCGACGATGCGGCAGTGCAGGCCGATCGACAGCATCTTCGGCTGATTCAGTCCGTCCGGGTCGCCCTCGGCATAAAGGACGTCGAAGGCGTCCTTCAGGTAGTCGAAGAACTGCGTGCCCGAGTTGAAGCCTTGCGCGGCGGCGAAGCGCATGTCGTTGGTGTCCAGCGTGTACGGCACGATCAGCTGCGGCGCGACGGAGGCCTTGCCCTCTGCATCAGTGTAGTCGACCTTTTGCCAGAATGGCAGGTCGTCGCTGTAGTTGTCGGCGTCGTAGCGGAAGCCGCCGTGCTCCACCACCAGGCGCTTGGTCTGCGGCGAATCGCGACCGGTGTACCAGCCCTGCGGCGCGCTGCCGGTCAGCTCGCGGATGATCTGCACCGCTTCCTTCATGTGGGCGCGCTCGGTGGCTTCGTCCATGTTTTGATAGGAGATCCAGCGCAGGCCGTGGCAGGCGATTTCATGGCCCAGCTCCTGGAACGCGGACACCGCTTCCGGGTGGCGCTTGAGCGCCATCGCCACGCCGAACACCGTCAACGGCAGCTTGCGTTCCTCGAACATGCGCAGCAGGCGCCACAAGCCGGCGCGCGAGCCATACTCGTAGATCGATTCCATGCTCAGGTGGCGGTTGCTGAAGGAGGCGGCGCCGATGATCTCGGACAGGAAGGTCTCCGATCCGGCATCGCCGTGCAGCACGTTGTTCTCGCCGCCCTCTTCGTAGTTGAGGACGAATTGCAGGGCGACGCGGGCGCGGTTGGGCCATTGCGCGTGCGGCGGTTTCGGGCCGTAGCCGATCAGGTCGCGCGGGTAGTTGTTGTAGGTAGTCATGGGCGCAGGCTAGTTAGTCTATGAGGAATATATCTGCAATCATATATGCGTAGAACAGCATCGGTATATGATTTGTCCAATAGATACTTATTACCTACCGATATAGGACTTACCATGGGCAAGCTTAGTACACACGTTCTCGATATTACCGTTGGCAAACCAGGCGTCGGCGTCAAGGTGGCCTTGTACGCCGTCACGGCACAGGGCCGCGAGTTGCTGAAAACCGACGTCACCAACGCCGACGGCCGCTGCGCCGTGCCGCTGCTGGAAGGCGCGACCATGAAGCCGGGGAAGTACGAGCTGGTGTTCGGCGCCGGCGCCTACTTCGCGGCGCAAGGCGTGGACCTGCCGGAGCCGCGCTTTATCGACGAGGTGACGCTGGCCTTCGGCATCGCCAGCGCCGACCAGAACTACCACGTGCCGCTGGTCGTTTCGCCGTGGGCGTATTCGACTTATCGCGGCAGCTGATTACCTGGGTTTGCCGAGATACTTGGCGAAGAAGTTTTCCATGCGCTGATAGACCTCGGTCTGGTTGGCGGTGTCGTAGAAGCCGTGGCCTTCGTAGTCCACGTAATACCATTCCGGCGGATGGCCGGCCTTCTCCATCGCCTCCTTCATCATGAAGGCATGCTCTTTGGGTGCGGTCTTGTCCTTGCCGCCGTGGATCAGCAACACGCCGGCCTTGATGGCGGCGGCCTGGCGCGTGGGTGAAAACTTCGCCAGCTCGGTCGCATCTTCGCCGACATAGCGCTTGTAGGTATTGGCGATCCGCTCATGGAGTTGCGCGCGGTCCTCCTTGTATATCAGCGGCAGCTCGTAAATGCCGGCGTAGCCTACGGCGCACTTGAACAGGTCAGGTTCGCGCGCGGCCAGCATCAGCGCCGCGTAGCCGCCGAAGCTGACGCCATACACGCACATGCGCGTCGCATCGACCTTGCCCTGGCCTACCGCCCACTGCACGCCATCCACCAGATCGTCCATGATCCTGCTTCCCCATTGGCGATAGCCGGCGATCCTGAACTTGTCGCCGCGTCCACCGGAGCCACGATAGTTCACTTGCAGAACCGCATAGCCACGGTTAGCCAGGAATTGCGCATCGGTGTCGAAATACCAGCTATCGTAAACACCATGCGGGCCGCCATGCGGAAGCAGGATCAGCGGCGGCTTTTGGTCGCCTTGGGTCACCGGCATCGTCAGATAACCGTCGATCCGCAGGCCGTCGCGCGCCGTAAAGCTGATCGGCTGGCGCGCCGCCATGGCATCCGGATCGATCGCGGCTTTATAGGTCAGTAGCAGGTCGGCTTTATTCGTTTTGCGGTCATACAGATAAACCACACCGGGATCGCGGTCGCTACGCACCGTCGCCAGCAGCGTGTTGCCGTCGTCGGTGGCGCCGTCCAGCTTGACGGTCGCGTCCGGGAATTGTGCGCTCAGGTCCCGGTGCAAGATCGCATCCGGATGGGTTGGATCGAGATAGATCATTCGCGGCCGACCGGATCGTGTGAACACGCCGATTGGCAGCGCACGGCTGGAACCATACATCAAGTCACCCAAGCTACCTCGCGCATCCTCCGCGATAACCGCACGCTGGCCGGTGACCACGTTCTGGCGCACCAGCTTGTCCTCCCCGCCATTCTCCGAATACCATCCGACGAATTCTTTGTCGTCGGCGCTGAATGCCTTCGGGAATAGCTGCGTGCCTTTGGGCTGCGCTACGACGGTCCATTTTTGCGCGACATCGTCAAAGTGCCAGAGCTGCTGGTAGTCCTCCTTGTCCGTCGAGTGAGCGTAGGCTGGCTTTCCATCATTTCGTACGACAAAACCCGCATTCTGCGATGGCAATTCGGCTACCAGCTTGCGGATCGCATTGCGGCTGTCGAAATCGTAAAGCGCGCTGTATTCATGGTCCCACGGATAGCTGCCGATCTGCACATGGCTATTGCGCACCGTCGGGAAGTTGACCACCGTGGCATACGCCCAGTCGTTGCCATAACGCGCGTTCTGCTTGGACAGCGTAAGCATCTGGTAGCCGTGCATATAGATCTGGTGCGTGCCGTCATAGTCCATCGCCACGATCTCGCCGGTCGCCTGCGGCCGCTCACGGGTACCGACCTCCTCCCCCTCCTCGACAACCAGACGGCTGTTGCTGGACCAGTGATAGTCGATCGGCACGATGAACAGCGGCATGCGCACCGTGCTTTCCAGCTGCATGCCCGGCAAGCTGTAGAACGACAGCATCGGCACCGTGCGCGCGCCGACCGGCACGCGCACGGTAACCGCCAGATGCTTGCCGTCGGGCGAGATGCGCGGATTGTAGTACTGCTCTTCCTGCACAAAAGCCTGGATCGGTATCAGCGCGGGCCCGGCACCGTGCGCTAACAGCGGCAATACGGCGCATGTCGCGCTGGCCAGCATTCTTTTCATTTATCGCCCCGGTATCTTTTGATTTCCAAAAATACTACCATGATTGATAAGCTTGTTAAAAAATAACAATTGGAGAGAATTCAGCCGCGCCAGTCGCGCATCGGCTAAGATGCCCGCACTATGACTGGAACCAATTCGGCGCTGACTGCGTCATTTCTACAACAAGCCGTGGAACTGCATCAACAGGGCCAACTGCAGCCGGCGCAGGCGCTGTACCGCCAGGTGCTGGAACTCGACCCGCGCCAATTCGACGCGCTGCACCTGTTGGGCGTGATCGCCCGCCAGCAGGGTGACGCGCAGACGGCCATCACGCTGATCTCGCAAGCGATCGCGATCGACGGCGCGCAAGCCAAGGCGCATTGCAATCTGGGCGTGGCGCTGCTCGACGCCGGCCGCGCCGACGATGCGCTGGCCAGCCACGACCGCGCCATCGCCCTGCAAGCCGACTACGCCATGGCCTGGAGCAATCGCGGCAACGCGCTGCGCCGGCTGGGCCGGCTCGATGAAGCACTGCTGAGCTACCAGCGCGCGCTGGCGATCCAGCCCTCCTACGCCGAAGCCCATTGCAACCGCGCCATCGTGCTACAGGACCAGGGCCGCTATCTCGACGCGCTGGGCGCGGCGGAAGACGCGCTGCATATTAAAGACCGCAATGCCGACGCCTGGTTCGCACGCGGCAATGCGTTGCACTGCCTGCGCCTGCTGCCGGAGGCGGTGGAGAGTTTCGACCGCGCCATCCATCTGCGGCCGCAATGGGCCGAGGCCTACAACGGCCAGGGCGCGGCCTTGCAGCGGCTGGGCATCTTCGACGCCGCGCTGGACAGCTACGACCAGGCACTGGCGCTCAAGCCGGGCTACGCGCTGGCCCACTACGCGCGCGGCAACACGCTGCGCTCGATGCAGCGCAATGATGAAGCCATCGCCGCCTACCGCGCCGCGCTGGCGCATGGCGACAATCCCGAAACCATCGCCTTCGCGCTGGCCTCGCTGGGCGTGGGCGACACGCCCGCCGTGCTGCCGGCCGACTACGTGCGCTCGCTGTTCGACCAGTACGCCAACCACTTCGACCAGCACCTGGTGGAAGTGCTGGACTACCAGACGCCGTCCTATCTGGACGGGCTGATCCGCCGCACCGTCGGCGCCGATCAACTGGACACGCTGGACCTGGGCTGCGGCACCGGCCTGTGCGGCCCATACCTGAAGGCCTACTCGCGCAGCCTGGCCGGCGTCGACCTGTCGCAGCAGATGCTGGACAAGGCTGCCGAACGCCAGTTGTACGACAGCCTGGCCCGCGACGACCTGGTGAGCTACCTCGACGGCCAGCGTGATGCATGGGACCTGGCGGTGGCGGCCGACGTCTTGGTCTACATCGGCGACCTGGCCCCGGTCTTCGCCGGCGTACAACGCGCCTTGCGCGCAGGCGGCCACTTCTGCTTCACGGTGGAAGCGGGCGACGGCGCCGACTACGTGCTGCGTCCATCGAACCGCTACGCCCACAGCCAGGCCTACATCGAACGCCTGGCCGCCGCGACCGGCTTCCAGCTCAAGTCCGTCGAAGCGCTGACAGCCCGCCAGGAAAATGGCGCCCCCACCGCCGCCCTGGCCATCATGTTGCAAAACCCCGGGGGTCAAGTCTGACATTCGGACACGTGCTCAGCCGTAAGCAGCTGCAACGGCTGAGCGCGTGTCCGAATGTCAGACTTGACCCCCAGCTAAGATAGGCAAACTTGCATGTAAGCCGGGCTTGCCTTAGAATCCGTAGCTCTGTGGCCGCGTTTTGGGCCATGCCGTCTGGGCCGGTGCAGTAATCAGGCCGACCAGTTTCCCATGCATGATTCTTTACGGTGACCCTTGGATACCGTGCCGTTTTGGGTGCAATTTCTTGCGCTCGCTCTCCTGATACTGTGCTCGGCCTTCTTCGCCATGGCCGAAACCGCGCTGATGGCGGCCAATCGCTATCGCCTGCGCCATATGGCCAAGCGCGGCAGCCGCGGCGCCATCACCACCCTGTGGCTGCTCGACCGCACCGACAAGCTGCTGTCGCTGGTGCTGATCGCCAATACGCTGATCAACGCCATGGCCACCGCGCTGGTCACCGCCATCGCCATCCAGTCCTTCGGCCATGACGACAACGTCATCACCATCTCCACCGCCGTGGTGGCCTTCCTGCTGATCGTGTTCGCCGAGATTTCGCCGAAAGTCATCGGCGCCACCTTCCCGGAAAAGATCGCCCTGCCCACCAGCATGGTGCTCAAGCCGCTGATGACCTTGGCCAAGCCGGTGATCTGGTTCGTCAACCTGTTCGTCTCGCTGGTGCTCAAACTGTTCCGCATCAAGGCCGGCGCCCACGCGCACGAGGCCCGCCTGTCGCCGGAAGAGCTGCGCTCGATCGTGCTGGAAGGCGGCAACTTCATCCCGCAAAAGCACAAGAGCATCCTGCTCAACCTGTTCGACCTGGAAACCATCTCGGTCGAGGACATCATGACGCCACGCTCGCAGATCGAGGCGCTGAACCTGGAACTGACGGTCGACGAGATCAAGCGCGAGCTGACCACCTGCTACCATAACAAGCTGCCCGTCTACGAAGGCGAGATCAACCGCATCATCGGCATCCTGCACGTGCGCAAGGCGGTGGCGCTGCTGAACCAGGAAGACGAGCTGACGGTCGAGCATTTCCGCGAACTGCTGAGCACGCCCTACTTCATCCCGCAGGATACCGGCGTCTTCACCCAGCTGCAGTACTTCCAGGAGAACCGGGAACGCCTCGGCATCATCGTCGACGAGTACGGCGAGGTGCAGGGCCTGGTCACGCTGGACGATATCATCGAGGAAATGATCGGTGAATTTACGACATCGATGCCGGGCGCGGCCCGCGCCGACTCCTTCGGCTGGACCGAGCAAGGCGAGTGCCTGCTGGAAGGCGCGACCGCGCTGCGCGACATCAACAAGCGCCTCGGCCTGAACTTCCCGCTGGACGGCCCCAAGACCCTGAACGGCCTGATGCTGGAACTGTTGCAAGAAATCCCAGACGCGCCGATCAGCATCAAAGTCGCCAATTGCATCATCGAAGTGGTGCAAGTGCACGACCAGGCCATCAAAGTCGTCAAATTGATACGCCCGGCGAGCAAGCGCGCTCACTAATCCACACCATCGGATGCGGCAAACGCAACACTGCGGAGTACAATCGTTTCCTTGAGGCGTCATACGGCTTTACAAATATGATGCCTGAGAGCATCATTCCGTGATCCGGCCCTCACCATCAAGCAGACGCATCTATGGCAGCAGTCCTACCCAACGCCGCGCCAGGCGCCCCGATGCCGGGGTTGGCTCGGGCATTGATGCAAGCCGGGCGCCTCTCCGCGGCCCAGGCCGACATGCTGCAAAAAAAAGCCGTCGCCGACAAGCACGCCTTCATTGACGTGCTGCTGGCCAGCGGCGCCATCGACGCCCGCGCGCTGGCCATGTTCTGCTCGGAAACCTTCGCCTATCCGCTGATGGATGTGCAGGCGCTCAACCTCGACGCGCTGCCGGGCAAGATCATCGACAACAAGCTGATGCAGGCGCAGCGGGTGATCGCGCTGGCCAAGCGCGGCAACAAGATGTCGGTGGCGATTTCCGATCCGACCAATATCCAGGCGCTGGACCAGATCAAGTTCCAGACCGAGTCCACCGTCGAACCCGTCATCGTCGCCCACGACGTGCTGCTGCAACTGCTGGCGCGCCTGAACAAGGACAGCGAACAAGCGATCAGCGACCTGGGCGGCGACGAGTCCGACATCCAGTTCGCCGAGGAAGAGGCGGCCGCCGCCGAGTCGGCCGCCGATGCCGGCGCCAACGATGTCGAGGACGCGCCGGTGGTGCGCTTCCTCAACAAGATGCTGATGGACGCCGTCAACATGGGCGCCTCGGACTTGCACTTCGAACCGTTCGAAAAATTCTACCGCGTGCGCTTCCGCGTCGACGGCGTGCTGATGGAGCACGCCCAGCCGCCGATCTCGATCAAGGAAAAGCTGGTCTCGCGCATCAAGGTGCTGGCCAAGCTGGACATCTCGGAAAAGCGCATCCCGCAGGACGGCCGCATGCGCCTGATCGTGTCGCCGACCAAGACCATCGACCTGCGCATCTCGACCCTGCCGACCCTGTTCGGCGAAAAGACCGTGATGCGGATTTTGGACGCCACGCAGGCGCAGATGGGCATCGACGCGCTCGGCTACGACCCGGACCAGAAGGAGCTGCTGCTCGACGCCATCCAGCGCCCGTACGGCATGGTGCTGGTGACCGGGCCGACCGGCTCGGGCAAGACGGTGTCGCTGTACACCTGCCTGAACGTGATCAACAAGCCGGGCATCAACATCTCCACCGCCGAAGATCCGGCCGAGATCAACCTGCCGGGCGTGAACCAGGTCAACGTCAACGACAAGGCCGGCCTGACCTTCCCGGTGGCGCTCAAGTCCTTCCTGCGCCAGGACCCGGACATCATCATGGTCGGCGAGATCCGCGACCTGGAGACGGCCGACATCGCCATCAAGGCGGCGCAGACCGGCCACATGGTGTTCTCCACGCTGCACACCAACGACGCGCCGTCGACCTTGACGCGGCTGATGAACATGGGCGTGGCGCCGTTCAACATCGCCTCGTCGGTGATCCTGATCACCGCGCAGCGGCTGGCGCGCCGGCTGTGCACCTGCAAGCAGCCGGTGGACATTTCCAACGACCTGCTGCTCAAGGCCGGCTTCAAGCAGCATGAGCTGGACGGCAGCTGGAAGCCCTACGGCCCGGTCGGCTGCGAGCGCTGCAACGGCGGCGGCTACAAGGGCCGGGTCGGCATCTACCAGATCATGCCGATCACGCCGGCCATCGAAGGCATCATCCTGGCCAACGGCAACGCCATGCAGATCGCCGCCAAGTCGGAAGAGGAAGGCGTGAAGTCGCTGCGCCAGTCCGGCCTGGTGAAGGTCAGGAACGGCTTGACCAGCCTCGAAGAAGTGCTCGGCTGTACCAACGAATAGGACAAACTCCATGGCGACATCGGGCAACGCGGGCCACCAGGTCAAGGAATCGATCTTCTCCTGGGAAGGCAAGGACAAGAGCGGCAAGACCGTGCGCGGCGAGCTGCGCGCCGGCGGCGAGGCCGTGGTCAACGTCACCCTGCGCCGCCAGGGCATCATGGTCACCAAGGTCAAGAAAAAGGCCTACCGCAGCGGCAAGAAAATCACCGACAAGGATATCTCGCTGTTCACGCGCCAGCTGGCGACGATGATGAAGGCCGGCGTGCCGCTGCTGCAATCGTTCGACATCGTCGGCAAGGGCCACTCCAATCCATCGGTGTCCAAGCTGGTGATGGACTTGCGCGCCGATATCGAGACCGGGACCAGCCTGAACCAGGCGTTCCGCAAGTTCCCGCTGTACTTCGACCCGCTGTTCTGCAACCTGGTCGGCGCCGGCGAGCAGGCCGGCATCCTGGAGGACCTGCTGACGCGGCTGGCGATCTACAAGGAAAAGACGCTGGCCATGAAGGCCAAGATCAAGTCGGCGCTGATGTATCCGGTGTCGATCCTGGCGATCGCCTTCATCGTCACGGCGGTGATCATGATCTGGGTGGTGCCGGCGTTCAAGGAAGTGTTCGCGAGCTTCGGCGCCAACCTGCCGGCGCCGACCTTGTTCGTGATGGCGATCTCGGAATTCTTCGTGGCCTGGTGGTATCTGATCTTCGGCGGCATCTTCGGCGCCATCTACTTCTTCTTCCGGGCGTGGCAGCGCTCATTGCAGATGCAGCGCTTCATGGACCGCCTGCTGCTGCGCCTGCCGGTGTTCGGCGACGTGATCCGCAAGGCCACCATCGCCCGCTGGACCCGCACCCTGGCCACCATGTTCGCCGCCGGCGTGCCGCTGGTGGAGTCGCTCGATTCGGTGGGCGGCGCGGCCGGCAACGCCGTCTACCTGGACGCCACCCGCAAGATCCAGAACGAGGTCAGCACCGGCACCAGCCTGACGGTGGCGATGCAGAACGCCGACGTTTTCCCGAATATGGTGACGCAGATGGTCGCCATCGGCGAGGAGTCCGGCTCGCTGGACGCCATGCTGGGCAAGGTGGCCGACTTCTACGAGGAGGAAGTGGACGAGGCCGTCGGTGCGCTGTCGAGCCTGATGGAACCGGCCATCATGGTGATCCTGGGCGTGCTGATCGGCGGCCTGGTGGTGGCCATGTACCTGCCGATCTTCAAGCTCGGTTCGGTGGTCTAGCCGTTACGGCGCCAGGTCCCCTTTGAGCCGATGAGGATCTGGCGTTTCGTGGCGTAGCAGGTAGATGCCCGAACCGATGATGATGGCCGCGCCGATCAGCGTGTAGCGGTCGGGCAGCGCCTGCCAGAGCAGCCAGTCGAGCGCCACGCCCCAGGCCAGGGCCGAATACTCGAACGGCGCCACGCGCGAGGCCTGGCCCGACGAGAACGCCGTGGTGAGGCCGAGCTGGCCGAGAAAGCCCGATACCGCCAGGCCGGCGAGCACCCAGCCATCATCCGCCCGCAGCGGCACCCATCCCGGCAGGGCCAGGGTCACGCCGCCAATGGACATCAGTATCATCAGCCAGAACATCATGTGCCCGGTGCTGTCGGTGCGCGCGAGGATGCGGCCCCAGATGGCCGACACCGCGTAGCAGACCGCCGAGGCCAGCACGGCCAGCCCGCCGATGGTCAACAAGCCAGAACCATCGGGACGCAGCACGACCAACACGCCCCCCATGGCCACGGCGATCGCGATCCACTGGCCGACGCGCACCTGCTCCTTCAAGATGAACACCGACAGCGCCGTGATCATCATCGGACCGAAAAAGAAGATGGTGTAGGCCTCGGCCAGCGACAAGCGCTTCAGCCCGAAGGCAAACAGCGAGAGCATGGCGACGCCGATCACGCCGCGCCCCACATGCAGCGACCAGCGCACGCGCAGCAGGCTGCGGGCGGCGCCAAGCCACACCACGTAGGCGCCGACCAGCGGCAGCGAGACGAGCGCACGCAGCGCGGCGACCTGGATGGCCGGATAGTGCGCCGACAGGATCTTCATCGCCGTGTCCATCAGCGAGAACATGGCGACGGCGAACATCATCGCGTAGATCGCGCGCAGATTGCCGTCGCTGGACGGCGCACAGGTGCTGACTGCTTTCATACCAAACCTCACTCGTTGTTTCCTCGAATTTTCCCCGATTCGGCTAGCGCGCGGCGCAGCTGTCCGGGCGTACGCCGGTAGCATTTAAAAAAGTCGCGATCAGGTCGGCGATTTCCCGCGGCGCGTCTTCGAGACTGTAATGGCCGACGCCATTGAGCCGGTGGATCGATGCCAGAGGAAACAGTTCGCTGAACAGCGGCAGAAAGTGCTCCGCAGCCAAGGTTCGGTCGGCATCGCCCCAAATCGCAAGTGCCGGCTTCGACCGGATCGCGTCGAGCGCAGCTGCGTCCGGAACTTCGAAACGATGGGCCCCGGTCGCGATGCCTCGGGCCCAGCCGAGCGCCCCGGCGCTGTCGGCAGGCACGGCAAAACGTGAACCGTAGGCACGCAACCACGTATCGGTGATACGGCCATGGTTCTCGAAACCGTTGAGCTTCAAGGTACTGAGGATATTGAAACCCAGTTCGTCCAGCACGGGCTTGAGGCGGCCCTGCGATTCAGCGCGAACGATCCACTGAAACCATGGCGAAACTGCGGCATTCGCGTTCAAGCGATCGTTCAAAGAGCTCTGGCCAAACGGCGTCGGGCCATTCGTGCTGACGATCCGACGAATCCGACCGGGATGCCGCGCTGCCAGCCCCATGCCGACGGGACCGCCGAAATCGTGCATGACCAGAGTGATGTCGCTCAAATCCAGGGCAAGCACAAACTGTTCGAGGTTGTCGATGTGATCCTGCAACCAATACGTGCGGTCTGCCGGCGTCTCGCTCTTGCCGAATCCCATGTGGTCGGGCGCGATCACACGGTAGCGCTCCGACAGCGCCGCGATGAGATCGCGAAACAGATAACTCCAGGTCGGCTCGCCATGAAGGCACAAGACGACCTCCCCGGAATCGAGTCCTTCATCCACGTAGTGCATGCGAAAGCCGGCAGCGTTGCTGAAGCGCGGCGTGAACGGAAACGTTCCGTCAAACGTGTCGTTTGCAGGTGTCATGAGCAAGTCCCTTTACCAATTGGGCGGCGGACTATCCCGCCGCTGGAAACAGGCTAAACTCTGACAGTGCTGTCATGGTCAAGCGTATTTTTCAGGAGATATCATGCGTATCGGGGAACTGGCCCGCCGCACCGGCGTTAGTGAGCGCATGCTGCGCTATTACGAACACGAGGGTTTGCTCAAGCCGAAGCGGACCGATGCCGGCTACCGCGATTACGGTCCCGAAGAGGTCGATGCGGCGCACCGCATCCGCGTGCTCAGCGCGGCCGGATTGAAGATCCGGAGCATCCGCCTATTGCTACCCTGCGTACTCGGCATCAAGCCGGTATTCCATCCTTGCGCCGACGCCAGGGCGGCATTGGAGCGCGAAGTGGAAAAACTCGACGTCAAGCTGCGTGACCTCGGCGAAAGCAGGCGGGTTGTCGCGAGTCTGCTGAACGCGATCAACGTCAACCAGGCGTGGCCGCTCGATCTGCGGTAGCGGCGCGCAGGTGCGGGCGCGCCAACTGTTTCACCCCGCATTGTCGGCGCGGCCCATCCAGGCCGCCAGCCGGCGCCGCCAACCGCCGCGGCACGGCTGCCGGTAGCACAGCCGCGCGGGGACTTTGTGCAACACCTTGGCGCCCTGCTCCTCCAGGCCCGGCACCTCGATGCCGCCGCGCAGCGCGAGGATGCGGTCGCGGCTTTCGGCCAGCGCTTCGTCGGCCTGGTCGAGGATGGTTTCGATGGTGGCGCGTTCAGCGCTGCCGGCCGGCAGCCGATGGCCTACGCCCTGGATGCGCAATATCATGCCCTGCATGTTCTGCAGCAAGGTATCCTGCAGAGCGAAAGCGGCTTGCTCTTGCCACGCGATCCGCGCCTGGCGGCACAGGCGGCGCCGCCAGGCTGCGCGCAGGCAGGCCAGCAGCACGCCGACCAGCACCAGGCAGCTAACCAACAAGCCCAGCAGCAAGGGCGGGGTAAGGGAGGGCAAAGGCGGACTCCGCAGCGCAGAATGGCAGACTCTCCACCTTGCCATAACCTCAATAGCGTTTCCATATCCCCAAGGAGGGTCTTGACGCCGGCCGCGCGCGCTGAAAAACCATCCCGCAATGTTGCTGTAATGCTTTAATATGGGCCTCTGTGATTATCTACCGGCCCGACCTGCCATGCCTGAACCAACCCTGTTGTTTGCGCCCGCCGGCGAGCTCGCCATCAGCCTGATCGCCGGCCTGTTCGGCCTGCTGTTCGGCAGCTTCCTGAACGTGGTGATCCACCGCCTGCCGAAAATGATGCAGCGCGAATCGGACAACTATTGCGCCGTCGAGGCCGGCAAGGATGAGCCGCACACCACCCGCTACAACCTGATGGTGCCGCGCTCGGCCTGCCCGCACTGCCAGCACCAGATCACCGCGCTGGAAAACATCCCGGTGCTCAGCTACCTGGTCCTGCGCGGCAAATGCAGCAACTGCAAGGCGCCGATCTCGGCCCGCTACCCGGCCATCGAAGCGCTGACCGGCGTGCTGTCGGCGGTGGTGGCGTGGCACTTCGGCAGCGGCTGGGCCGGCCTGTCCGGCCTGCTGTTCCTGTACCTGCTGATCGCCATGACCTTCATCGACTTCGACACCCAGCTGCTGCCGGACGACCTGACCTATCCGCTGATCTGGGCCGGCCTGCTGATCAACCTCAACGGCACTTTCGCCACGCTGCACGACGCCGTCATCGGCGCGGCGGCCGGCTATCTGGCGCTGTGGTCGGTCAATTGGGCGTATAAACTGGTGCGTCACCGCGACGGCATGGGTTATGGCGACTTCAAACTGCTGGCCGCGCTGGGCGCGTGGATGGGCTGGGCGACCTTGCCGGCCATCGTGCTGATGTCGTCGCTGGTGGGCTCGGTGGTCGGCATCGCGCTGATGCTGGTCAACCGCCGCGGCTTCGATTACCAGATCCCGTTCGGCCCCTACCTGGCGGCGGCCGGCCTGATCATCTTCCTGTACCGCGATCCGATCATGGCGTTCACCCGCACCTTCTATCCTTACCTGTAAGGCGACGATGAGCACACTGCCCTTCTCCATCGGCCTGACCGGCGGCATCGGCAGCGGCAAGAGCACCGTGGCCGATATGTTCGCCGCGCGCGGCGCCAGCGTGGTCGACACCGACCTGATCGCCCACAGCCTGACCGCGCCCGGCGGCGCGGCGATGCCGGCCATCGTCGCCGAGTTCGGCGCCGGATTCGCCGACGCCAATGGCGCGCTCGACCGCGCCCGCATGCGCAGCCTGGTGTTTGCCGACGCCGGCGCCAAGGCCCGCCTCGAAGCCATCCTGCATCCGCGCATCCGCGACGCCGCGCTCGCCGCCGCCGAGGCCGCCACTGGCGACTATGTGATCTTCGCCGTGCCGCTGCTGGTCGAATCGGGCACTTGGCGTGCGCGGGTTACGCGCGTACTCGCGGTAGACTGTCCGGAGGAAGTGCAAATCGCGCGCGTGATGGCGCGTAACAATCTGCCGGAAACCCAGGTCCGCGCCATCATGGCGGCGCAGGCCAGCCGCCAGCAACGGCTGGACGCGGCGGACGACATTATCGAAAACGGTGGCGGAATCGAGGCTTTGGAGCCCCAAATCGCCCGACTTCACGATTTATATCTGGCATTTGCGAAAAGAACGGCAACAATACCTTCGCAACGTTTGTAATTTTGCTTGGCTTGCTTCAAAATCACGGGAATTAATCGCAAGTCCAACTACTGAGGGATGTTATTTTGATTGTCTACGAATATCCTTTCAACGAGCGCATCCGCACGTTGTTGCGATTAGAGGATCTGTACGAGAAATTCAAGTTCTTTGTGCATCAAGAACACCCTATGCAGCACCACGTCGCCTTGGCGACCATCTTCGACATGCTGGAGGTGGCCGGCCGCGCCGACTTGAAGTCCGACCTGTTGCAAGAACTGGAGCGCCAGCGCCAATCGCTGCTGGGCTACCGCATGAACCCCAATGTGCAAGCGGAAACGCTGGACGCCATCCTGGCCGAGCTCGATGGCGTGAGCAGCGCCTTGGTCGCGGCCCAGGGCAAGACCGGGCAGAACGTGCGCGACAACGAATGGCTGATGAGCATACGCGGCCGCACCATCATTCCCGGCGGCGCCTGCGAATTCGACCTGCCGTCCTACTACGCCTGGCAAAAACGTCCGGCCGAACAGCGCTTCAACGACATCGCCACCTGGTTCGCGCCGCTGGCGCCGCTGTTCGACGCGCTGGGCCTGGTGCTGCGTCTGCTGCGCGATTCCGGCGGCCCGGTCAAGATGATCGCCGTGGCCGGCAGCTATCAGCAGATGTTGCAGGGCAAGGTCTACCAGATGCTGCGCCTGACCCTGGATGAATCGCTGGGCGCGATCCCGGAAATCTCGGCCAACAAGTACATGCTGTGGGTGCGTTTCACCTCGCAGGGCGGCGACCTGAAACCCAAGCCGCTGGAAGATGATGTACCATTCGAGCTCACCCTCTGTAACTTTTAAAGAATTATCATGGCCACCGTAGTTGACTGCCCTACCTGCTCCGCCAAAGTGGAGTGGAAGGAAGAGAATAAATTCCGTCCGTTCTGCTCGGAACGCTGCAAACAAATCGATCTCGGCGCCTGGGCCGAGGAAAAGTACGCCATCCCGGCCGCGCCGCCGGTCGATCCGAACGACGAAGAATAAGCCGGGCTCACAGCAGGGAAATAAAGAAGGCGATCAGGCTCATCAGCAGGAAGGCCTTCACTTCCAGATACACCAGCGCTCCCCAGCGCGCCGCCAGTACCAGCCAGCTTCCGCCGTACATGCGGCGCATGCCGAACATCATGTACACCGCCAGCACCAGCAGGGCGATTGGTGCGGCATATTCCGTCACCTCCTCCAGCAGCATCCAGGTCAGAAAGTCCAGCAGGGCGAAGGTCTGCAGGTGCATCGAAAATACCAGGTGCTCGCCATAACGCCAGCCGGTCCCCGCGTTGAGCAGCTTGAGGAACAGCGCAACGACTGGAATCAGGCACAGTATCAGCGTCGGCCCGAGCTTCAGCCAGTTATGCCATAAGACACTGCCGCGTTCAGCTTTGGGCAGCGCCTCGAACTTGTCCAGATGTTCGCGGAATGTCGGGCTGAGCCGTTCAAACACGTCCACCATCAGTTTCGTGGTCAACGGCTTTTCCAGCGGCTTGGCGTCCTGCGTTTGCACAGCGGCTGGCTTGCTCTCAGGCTGCTTGTTGTCGACCAGGTGGGTCTGCAGCTTCAGCGCGCCGAACACCAGCATCGACACCGTCAACAGCAGGCGCAGCGGATCGATGTGGCGGGTGCGGCGGCCGCAGATGAAGTCGACCGTCAGTTGGCCCGGACGCCGAAGCAGATCGCCGAAGGTGCGCCACAGCTTGCCCTCCGCCGCCACGAAGTGGCCGATGAAATGATGGATGAATTCGCCGGCCGAGGCCACGTGCACATGGCTGCTCTGGCCGCACTGGCTGCAATACTTGCCATCTACCGGCGCGGCGCAATCGTGACAGGAACCGGCGGACTTGGGACGCACATCATGGGCCCGTGGGCCGAGACTGACAAATTTCATTGACAAGAAAAATTGTGGAAACAGGCGGCCATCATAGGCAGTGTCGAAAACTTAGTCAAACAGCAATGTTCACAGATACAACACTCTGCCTGTCAGCGCGGTTTGACAGCCTGCCCGTTGTACAGTACCGGCCCGGTGGGCGTAGCGGAGCCGCCTTGCGGTTCCAGTGTGATGTCGAACGATGGCTCCGCGGCCAGCGCCGGCAACTGTTCCAGCGACAGTTTCAACTGGCGGTCGTGCTCCAACAAACCCAGCGACACCGGCGCAGTCCAGCCCGGTGCGGATATCCATAATTGCAATGCCTTGCGGTTGGCGACGACGGTGTCGTGCAGCGGCGTCAGCGTCAGTTGGCGGTCCACGCTCACCGACGCGATCCAGCCGGCGTTGCGGTCCTGCGGCGCCGACAGCACCGCCATCCAGGCCGGGCCAGGCGGCTCGGGACGCAGCACCAGCAGCGCGCCCAAGCCCGCGCAGGCCGCCAGCGCGACGCCGGCCAGCCCGCGCCAGAGGCTCATGCTATTCCACCAGCGCCCCATCACGATCCGTAGCGCACCATGTCCAGCCACTCCAGCAGCGGAATGGTGGCCGGCAGCAGCGGCTCGACGCCGACCGCGCCTTGCCAGGCGAAGGCCTGGTTTTCCAGGCTTTGCGGCTCGCCGCTCCAGTCGCGGCTGATGAAGAAGTGCAGCCGCACGTGCGCGTGTTCGTACACATGCTCGATGCCGCACCACTCCTCGGCGCTGTTGATGGACAGGCCCAGCTCCTCGACGAACTCGCGCTTGAGCGCCTGCAGTATGCTCTCGCCCGGATCGACTTTACCGCCGGGGAATTCCCAATAGCCTTCGTACGGCTTGCCGGCCGGACGCTGGCCCAGCAGCACGTCGCCGTTGGGCTTCATCAGGATGCCGACGGCGACATCGACCGGCTTGACCTTCACCTCGGCGCCGCTCATGCCAGCTTCCCGGCGTAGTCCTTGGCGAACTGCCAGGCCACGCGGCCCGAACGCGAGCCGCGCTGCAAGGCCCAGCGCAAGGCGTCGGCGCGCGACGCTTCGATCTGCGCCTCGCTGCAGCCCAGCGACGACAGCCAGTGGCCGACGATGGCCAGGTAGTCGTCCTGCTTGAACGGGTAAAACGTCAGCCACAGGCCGAAGCGTTCGGACAGCGAGATCTTCTCTTCCACCGTCTCGCCGGGATGCAGGTCGCCATCCTCGTCGTGCTTGTAGCTCATGTTGTCGGACATACGCTCCGGCATCAGGTGGCGGCGGTTGGAGGTCGCGTAGATCAGCACATTGTCCGACTGCGCCGAGATGCTGCCGTCCAGCGCCACCTTCAGCGCCTTGTAGCCGCTCTCGCCCTCCTCGAACGACAGGTCGTCGCAGAAGACGATGAAGCGCTCCGGCCGACCCGCCACGATGTCGACGATGTCGGGCAGCTCGGCCAGGTCGGCCTTGTCGACTTCGATCAGGCGCAGGCCGTCCTTGCCGAACTGGTTCAGGCAGGCCTTGATCAGCGAAGACTTGCCGGTGCCGCGCGCGCCGGTCAGCAACACGTTGTTGGCCGGCTTGCCCTGCACGAACTGGCGGGTGTTCTGCTCGATCTGCTCTTTCTGCGGGCCGATATGCTGCAGGTCGTCCAGCGCGATCGGCGACACATGCGCCACCGCCTGCAGATAACTGGCGCCGCCGCCGTTGCGCTTGCGCCAGCGGAAAGCGAAGCCCAGCTTCCAGTCCGGCTCGCGCGGCGCCTGCGGCAGCACCGCCTCCACGCGCGCCAGCAAGGCCTCGGCGCGCACCAGGAATTGTTCGAGAGGCGTCGCCATCTTAGGAACGGTAGTCGGCGTTGATGCTCACGTAGTCGTGCGACAGGTCGCAGGTGTAGACGGTGGCGGCAGCCGCGCCGCGCGCCAGCTTGACGCGCACCAGGATCTCGCTCTGCTGCATCACGCGCTGGCCGTCTTCTTCCTTGTAGTCCGGATTGCGGCCGCCGTTCTTGGCCACCCAGACATCGTCCAGGTACAGATTGAGCTGGCTGACATCGAGGTCGTCGACGCCGGCGTAGCCGATGGCGGCCAGGATGCGGCCCAGGTTAGGGTCGGAAGCGAAGAACGCGGTCTTGACCAGCGGCGAGTGGCCGATCGAATAGGCGATCTTGCGGCACTCTTCGACGCTGGCGCCGTCTTCCACGGTGATGGTGATGAACTTGGTCGCGCCCTCGCCGTCGCGCACGATGGCCTGCGCCAGGAACAGCGACAGCTCGGTGACGGCGGCCGCCAGCTCGGCGTATTCCGGCGAATCCACCGAGGTGACTTCCAGCGTGCCGGCGCCGGTGGCGATCAGCATGAAGGAATCGTTGGTCGAGGTGTCGCCGTCGATGGTGATGCAGTTGAACGACTGGTCGGCCACCTGCTTGACCAGCACGTCGAGCACCGGCTGCGCCACCTTGGCGTCCAGCGCCAGGTAGCCCAGCATGGTCGCCATGTTCGGCTTGATCATGCCGGCGCCCTTGCTGATGCCGCTCATGGTGACCGTGTGGCCGCCGATGGCGACGGTGCGCGAGCCGGCTTTCGGCTGGGTGTCGGTGGTCATGATGGCTTCGGCGGCGTGGTACCAGTTGTCGGCCTTCAGGCCGGCGACCGCTTGCGGCAGGCCGGCGATCACTTTGGCGGCCGGCAGCGGCTCCAGGATCACGCCGGTGGAAAACGGCAGGATCTGCGATGCTTCGCAGCCCAGCTGCGCGGCCAGCGCGGCGCAGGTTTCATTGGCCAGCGCCAGACCCATTTCGCCGGTGCCGGCGTTGGCGTTGCCGGTGTTGATCAGCAGCGCGGCGATCGGCTTGCCGCTTTCCTTGGCGGCCGCCAGGTGGGCCTTGGCGATCTGCACCGGCGCGGCGCAGAAACGGTTCAGCGTGAACACGCCGGACACGGTGGCGGTAGGCGCCACTTTCATCACCAGCACGTCCTTGCGGTTCGGCTTCTTGATGCCGGCTTCGGCAAAACCGATTTCGATGCCGGCTACAGGCTTCAGTGCGGAGGCGACGGGCAGAGGGGAATTGACGGCCATATGAGTGTTCTCGTGAGTGGAAAGTGGGAGCCGCTATTGTAATACCTGACGGACAAAATGGCGCATCGCATCATTCCCTCCACAGCCACAACTATCGGTTACAAATTCTCACCATCCTCCCCAGGCATAACTTAAGCGCAAATTTGCTCAAAAAGCACTAGAAGGATGTCATACAACCCCATGAATTCATTGAGGAAATCGCTGTTTTCAACTTAAAAGCCACAAGATTTTAGTACGTACGTTCTAATTCATAAAAATTGAATTCATGCCGTACGGAAATTAGTTTATGGTTTAGCCCGAGTGCCCCATCCCCGCATGTCACGAGACAAACAAGGCGACACGATCGTCAATAGCAAGAAACAACTGACAACAAATCAAAGGATACCGACCACATGAAAAAGCAACTTCTAGTAGCTGCCGTATTTGCCGCCACCGCCACCATGCAGGCACAGGCAGGCACCCTGGGTGACGAAAACCTGACCATCAGTGCCTTCGGCACGCTGGGCGTGGCCAAGAGCAACACCGACCAGGCGCAATTTGCCCGCTACAACCAGGCTGAAGGCGTGAGCGACCAGGCCAAGATCGGCCTCGACACCAACCTCGGCCTGCAAGCGACCTACCGCATCAACGACTGGTTGTCCGGCACCGCGCAGATCCTGACCCGCAAGAACACCAGCCCGACCTTCACCACCGACCTGACCTGGGCCTTTCTGAAAGCCCGCATCAACGACGAAACAAGCGTGCGCGTCGGCCGCGTCGTGGTGCCGACCTTCCTGATCTCGGACTACCAGAACGTCGGCTACGCCAACACCATGATGCGTCCGCCGATTGAGATGTACGGCCAGGCCCCGATCGAAAACGTCGACGGCGCGGACGTCAATTATCAGCACGCCTTCGGCGACTTCAACTTCACCACCCAGGCTTTCGCCGGCGTCAGCCGCGGCAAGCTGTTCGTGCCGACCGGCGCCGGCGCCGTCGCGACCTACCGCGCGCCTGCCGCCGGCATCACCTTCATCGGCGAGTACGGCCCATTCCTGTTGCGCGTCGCACACGCCCGCGCCGACCTGAAGACCAACGACCTGGGCCCGATCAACACCCTGACCGGGACGTTGAACCAGTTCGGCTTCAAGCAGCTGGCCAATGACCTCGGCCTGACCGATGGCAAAAAGATCGCCTTCACCTCGATCGGCGGCACCATGGATTGGCGCAACATCGTGGTCCAGACCGAGTACGCCCAGCGTCGCGCCAAGGAAGCCGTCTACGTTCCTGACACCAATGCCTGGTACACCATGGTCGGCTACCGCGTCGGCAAGTTCCTGCCCTACTACGCCCACGCCTCCGTCCGCGACGCCGGCAGCTCGGTGACCCCGCCCGCCAACCTGCCGAAGAACCACCCACTGGGCGTCGCCGTGTATGGCCTGCTGCCAGCGACCGAACAGACGTCCGACCTGATCGGCGTGCGTTGGGACTTCGCCAAATCGATGGCGTTGAAAGTGCAGGTCGACCGCGCCAAGCCTAAAACCAAAGGCGGCTCGCTGATCTTCGTCCAGCCTGGCTTCAACAACAACGTCACCGTGGTCGCCGCGGCGATCGATTTCGTCTTCTAATCGGGAGTCCACAACATGAAAAAAATGATCATCGCTGCGTTGCTGTCGTCGTTCGCCGCAGCCGGCGCCTCGGCGGAAACCGTTGTCATCGTCAGCCAGAAGAACCCGGCGACCCGCATGTTCTCGGAACAGGCTTCGCAGTTCTTCCTCGGTAAATCCAACCTGTTCACGCCGGTCGACCAGGCCGAAGGTTCGCACATCCGCGCCGACTTCTACCAGAAGGTCGCGGAAAAAGACCCGGCGCAGGTCAAGGCCCTGTGGTCCAAGCTGGTGTTCACCGGCAAAGCCACGCCGCCGAAGGAATATCCGAACAACGCCGAGGTGAAGAAAGCAGTTGCTGCCGATCCGAAGGCGATCGGTTATATTGACAAGTCGGCAGTGGACGACACCGTCAAAGTGATCCTGACCCTGCCTTAACCTCCAGGTAGCCCTGGCACCCTGCCGTCCCGCGCGGACGGCAGGTACGTGCGCTCCTGGCAACGCCACAAGGAGTGTACGTTTTGAGTCTATCGCTGCGCGCGAAATTTCTGCTGCTGAGCGCCGTCATCCAGGCGCTGGTGGTTGGCCTGCTGATCTGGAACAGCCTGCGCCTGATGAACCAAGCCGTCAGCACCAACGCCGAACGCGTCGCCCGCGAATACGCGGTCACGCTCAATCTCTCCCTCAGCCCCTACGCCACGCGCGGCCGCCTGTCCGAACTGACCAACTACCTGACCGAAATGCTGGCCGATCCGGACGACAGTTTTGTGCGCTATCTGGTCATCCTCGACGAAAACGAAAAACCCATCATCGAAGCCGGCAAGCGCAACGGCCCGTTGCCGGACCTGCTGCGGCAAGGCGGCGGCACCAGCTTCAAAGGCGTGCGCACCCTGCTCGACGACGCCATGCTGCACGCGCGCTCGCCGCTGCTGTTGCGCGACAACCGCGTCGGCTCCATCAATTTCGGGCTCACCACCAAGGACCTGAAGCAGGCGCGCGACGAGGTGCTGCTGCAAGGCGGCGTGATTTCGCTGATCGGGCTGGCGCTGGGCGTGGTGCTGTTCTACGCCTTCACCCACGGCATCGGACGCCGCCTGCACGCGCTGACCGACCAGTCGCAGCAAATGGCGCTGGGCGACTACAACAAGGCGCTGCCGGTCGAGGGCGACGATGAAATCGCCGTCTTCACGCGCACGCTCAACGCCATGAGCGCAGCGCTGCGCGAACGCATCGCGCAGCTGGAGCAATCGCAGCTGCGCTTGTCGGAATCGGAGGCGCGCTTCAAGACGCTGTTCGACATGGCGCCGCTGCCGCTGACGGTGTCGGACCGCGACGGCCGCATCGTCGCCGCCAACCGCGCGGTCACGCACACCTTCGGCGCCGGCGCCGCCAACCTGATCGGCAAGCGCAGCGACGAAGTGCCATTCTGGGCCAGCACGCTGGAGCGCGACCGCATCTGGAAAATGTATCAGACCGAAGGCGCGGTGCATGGCGCCATCGCCGGCGTGCTGCTGCCCGACGGCAGCGTGGGCAGCGTGGCGATCTGGTCGTCCTCGCTGACCCTGGACGGCAACGACTCGATCATCTGGGCGCTGCTGGACCTGACCGAGGAACTCAACGCCAAGCGCGAGCTGAAGGACTTGAACGTGTCGCTGGAGTCGCGCGTGCGCGAGCGCTCGGCGGCGCTGGAGCGCGCCAATGCCGACCTGAGCACGGCGCTGGAGACCTTGCAGCATACGCAGGACGAACTGCTGGCGGCCGAGAAAATGGCCTCGCTCGGATCGCTGGTGGCGGGCATCGCGCACGAGCTCAATACGCCGATCGGCAACAGCCTGCTGGCGTCGACCGCATTGCGCGACCGCGTGGTGGAGTTCGACCTGCACGTGGCGGCCGGCGCGCTGCGGCGCTCGGAACTGACCGCGCACCTGGAGGAAGTGCGCCTGGCCAGCCAGCTGATTTCCGGCTCGCTGCACAAGGCGGCGGAGCTGATCTCGTCGTTCAAGCAAATCGCCGTGGACCAGACCAACGACCAGCGCCGCAGGTTCGACCTGCTATCGGCGGTGCACGACACCATGGCCACCTACATGCCGCGCCTGCGCCGCGCCGAGTGCGAGGTGATACTGCAGATACCGGAACGACTGAGCTTCGACTCCTATCCCGGCGCCTTGTACCAGGTACTGAATAACCTCGTCAACAACACGCTCAACCACGCCTTCGACCAGCGCAAGGGCGGCACCATCACCGTGCGCGCGGAAGCGGTGGACGACGACATCGTCGAGCTGATGTTCAGCGACGACGGCGTCGGCATGGCGGACGACGTGCTGCGCCGCGTGTTCGATCCCTTCTTCACCACCAAGATGGGCCAGGGCGGGACGGGGCTGGGAATGAACATCGTCTACAACATCGTCACCGGCGTGCTGGGTGGACGCATCACCATCGATTCGGCGCCGGACGTGGGCACGGCGGTGCGCATGCTGCTGCCGTACTCCGCGCCGCAGCGCGACGCTACACGCTAGACTGCCGCGAGGCGGGCGCGCGCCGCTTCCACGTGGCGCTCGCTGACGGCCACCGTATCGCCGCAGCGCAGCGCCAGCAGGTAGCTGCCATCCCCCACCACGGACATCGCGGCGAACTGCTCCGCGGCGACGATGGCTCGGCGATGCACGCGGACGAAGCGGGCCGGGTTCAGGTGTTCCTCCAGTCGGCTGAGCGGCATGCGGTACAACACGCAGCGTGTCGCCAGGTGCAGCTTGACGTAATTGCCATCCGCCTCCAGCCACTGCACATCCTCAAGCCGTATGCACTCGATGCGCCCGATCGAACGCACGCTGACCTGCTGCCAGTAGCCCGCCGGCGCGGCCGCCGGCTGCGCGGCAACGTAGGCGCGCAAGGCCGGCGCGAAGCCCGCCAGCTGGCGCTGCGCCAGCATCGCCGCCGCGCGTTCCAGCGTCTGTGCCAGGCGGGCGTCGTCGAAAGGCTTGAGCAGGTAGTCCATCGCGTGCACTTCGAAGGCTTCGATCGCGTAGACGTTGTAGGCGGTGACGAACACGATCAACGGCGGCTCCGCCATTGCGCTCAGGCTGCGCGCCAGGTCGATGCCGGATTCCTTCGGCATCTGCACGTCCAGGAACACCAGGTCCACCTCCTGCCGCGCCAGCAGTTCGCGGGCGGCGGCAGCGCTGGCGCATTCGCCGGCCACCTGCCACTGCGGATGCCGCGCCAGCGCGTAGCGCAGGTTGATGCGCCCCGGTTCTTCGTCGTCGACCAGCAAGACACGCATCGCCGTCACTCCTTCGGATAAAGAGGCATGCGGATCGCCACTTCGAAGCGGCCGTCGCGCAAGGCGCTGTCCAGCGATGCATCGCCGCGATAGGCCAGTTGCAAGCGCGCCCGCGTGTTGGCCAGCCCCATCCCGAGCCCCGGATTCGGCGACGCGTCCGTCGTGACCGGATTGCTGATGCGAATGTGCAGTTGCTCGCCTTCGCGCCGCATGTGGATGCCGATATCGCTGTCCCCTTCGTGGCAATCCAGGTCGTGGCGCAAGGCGTTTTCGATCAGCGGTTGCAGCA
The DNA here is from genome assembly GCF_058799615.1 of Duganella sp. GW822-FHT06D06. Taxonomy (NCBI): domain Bacteria; kingdom Pseudomonadati; phylum Pseudomonadota; class Betaproteobacteria; order Burkholderiales; family Oxalobacteraceae; genus Duganella; species Duganella sp. GW822-FHT06D06. The sequence continues at coordinate 267,077 of NZ_JBXALQ010000005.1, read as the reverse complement.
GCAGCGGCGGGCATTCGCCGCCATGAACGTCGCCGATATCCATCTGCACTTGCAGGCGCGCCCGGTAGCGCAGGCGCTGCAAGGCCAGGTAGTCGTCGACGAAGGCCAGCTCCTCGCCGACGCTGACCCAATCGCGGCCGCTGGCGGTCAGTGCGTAGCGCAGCAGATCGCTCAGGCGGTTGATGCCGTTGAGCGCCAGGTCGCCGTCGCTGGTGCGCACCAGCGCGCTGATCGCGTTCAGCGCGTTGAAGATGAAGTGCGGCTCCAGTTGCGCGCGCAGGGCCAGCATGCGCTGGCGCTCCAGCTCCAGGTTGAGATGCAGGTTGTCGGTCAGCGCCTGCTGCCAGGCCTTGTCCCGCGCCTGGCTGCGGCGCCAGATGCAAATGGCGGTGACCGCCGTGTAGGTCCCGGTCGCCCAGGCGAATTCGAGGAACACATTGAAACCGTGCGGCGACAGCAACAGGCGCAAGGCATGGGCCAGGTCCAGCGCACCATCTTCACGCAGCGCGTCCAGCACCGCCATGTAGACCAGCTGTAGCGGCAGGAAGATGAACAGCACCATCGCGTAGCAGCGCGCGATGGCGCGGGCGCTGGCGGTCAGCTCGGGCCGGCGCCGGAAGACCAGGTACAGGCCGAAGCTGAGCGTCATCATCAGCACGTGATTCAAATCCCAGTTCAGCATTACGCGCCCATAGCTACGGCTGCCGCCTTCGCGCAACACGTCGCTGTAGACGCTGGCGGCGCCGACCGCGCACAGCAAGCCCCACACCAGCAGATTGACCAGCAGGGTGTTGCGTACTTCGCGCCATGTGAGGGAGGGTTGATCCATGACGGCGAGTATATCAGCGGCATGGGCCGCCAAAATGCGCGGCGGCCGGGCATCGTCACCGCAATCCGGGCGCTCGTCACAAAGGCGCTCTCGCACGGCCGGTGCGGCGCGATACTCTGCGCCGGATTAACTTACGCCCATCTCATGAAACCTCTTTTACTGCTCTGCCTCGCGGCGAGCGCGAATGCGCAGGACGCCGCCGACATGCAGCGCGTCGACATCAACGGTTCCGCCGCCCAGGCCCTGCGCCGCAACGACACGGCGGCCAAGATCGTGGTCGGCCGGGCGGACATCGACCTGTTTGGCGACACCACGCTTTCCGCCCTGCTCAAGCGACAGCCTGGCATCTCCGTGGCCGGCGGCGAAGTGCGCATGCGCGGCCTGGGCGCCGGCTACACGCAGCTGCTGATCAACGGCGAACCAGCACCGCAGGGCATGTCCATCGACGCCATCTCGCCCGAACTGATCGAGCGCATCGAGATACTGCGCACCGCGTCGGCCGAATACAGCGCGCAGGCGATGGCGGGCAGCATCAACGTCATCCTGCGCAAAGGCAGCCGCGCGCAGCGCGACCTCAAGCTGGGCATCGAAAACCTGCAAGGCGTAACCGGCCCTTCCGCCACGATGCAGATCGCGGATCGCGACGGCGCGCTATCGTACGGCCTGGCCGCCACGCTAAGTGAAACGGGTTTCCGCAACACGCCCGGCACCACCGAGCGCGTAGAAGGACCGGCCGCGCTGCGCACCTTCGCGGAACTGAACGCATCGCGCCAGACCAAACTGAATCTGGCGCCGCGCCTGACCTGGACACTGGCAAACGGCGATACGCTGGCATGGCAAAACCTGTTGGACCTGTACCGCACCAGCAGCCACGGGGACTCCCATGAAACCACCATGTACGGCGCATCGACCGCCTACCCAAACAATGACTGGCACGCGCTGTCGCACACGGCCTTCCTGCGCAGCGGCGCGACGTGGACGCACGCGGTCGGCGCGGACGGCAAGCTAAGCGTAAAACTGGGCTACGACTACAACCACCGCAACACCGACTACGCCTTCCACGGCGCCAGCAAAGGCGGCACGCCGCTGTTCACGCGCGCAGTCACATCGACCGCCGACGACGACAGCCTCACCACCAGCGGCAAATACCTGGCCCGCCTGCGCGAAGCACACAGCCTCGCCATCGGCTGGGACGGCGCCGACACGCGCCGCAGCGAGACGCGCCTCCAGGACGACAGTACGGCCAGCGGCGCTGCGCTGGGCCAACTGCTGCAAGAGTACGAGGCGCGCGTGCGCCGCATCGCCCTCTTCGCTCAAGATGAATGGGACGTGACGGCCCGCCTGCAGGCCTATCTCGGACTGCGCTGGGAAGGTCTGGACACCCGCACCGACGGGGCCCTGCTGGCGGCGGTGCAAAACCACTCCAGCGTTTTCAGTCCGGTGGCGCAGATGATGTGGAAGCTGCCGAACCAGGAGCGCGACCAGGTGCGGCTGGCCCTCGCCCGCACCTACAAGGCGCCGCCAACCCGCGACCTGCTGCCACGCCGCTACACCATCAACAACGACAACGGCCCCACCAATCCGGACGTGCAGGGCAATCCAGATCTGCGGCCGGAATTGGCATGGGGATTGGATGCGGCGTATGAATCGTACTTCGGCAAGGAGGGCTCGGTGAGCGTATCGGCCTACGCGCGGCGCATCCGCGACGTGACGGTGCAGCGCCTGTTCAGCCAAAACGGTTCGTGGGTGACGACGCCGTTCAACGGCGGCAAGGCCAAGGTGGCCGGCATCGAGTTCGACGCCAAGTTCCCGCTCAGCGCATGGCCGGTCGACGTGCGCGCCAACGCCTCGCGCAACTGGTCGCGGCTGGACGCCGTGCCGGGCCCGGACAATCGTCTCAGCGCGCAAATCCCCTTCAGCGCCAACGTCGGGTTGGACTACCGCCCCGCCGGTACGTTGACACTGGGCTTCAACGCCGGCTTGCAGACGGGCGGCCTGGTCAGGATCAGCGGCAACTTGGCCAGCTACACCGGCGTAACGCGCACCTTGGACGGCTACGCGCTATGGAAATTCGACAGCAAATCGCGGCTGCGCGTGTCGCTGTTGAACGTCCTGCACCAGGACCAACTGCTGGGCAGCTTCTACGCCGACGCCAGCTACACCGCCACCCGCACCGCCAGCACACCCACTCGCGCCGGTATCCGCGCAGTCTACGAGCGACAGCTTTAGACGCACGGCAAGGCACTACACAGAATTGACAAGCTAGTTAATCGGGTTTAGCATTGAGATACCACTCATCCCTTGTAGTGTCATTAAGTTGACCCTCACTCGGGACGGAAGAGCCGCTCTTATGGGCGGCTTTTTCACATCCAAAGAGAGCAAGCTGGTGTCCACGAACAATGCGTCGAGCGGGAAGACTGTGGCCTACGTTGATGGCTACAACCTTTACTATGGGCGCTTACGGGGTACGCGATTCAAGTGGTTCGATATTGTGAAGTTCTTCGAAGCATTACTCTTACGGCGAGACCAAAACGAAACTCTGGACAAGGTCATTTTTTTCACCGCCCCAGCATTAGCAACTTTCGCCACGCACGGAACGGACGCCAGTCCACCCGCCCGTCTCCGGGAAAAATGTACATAGGAGTATCAGCGGTTCGCTTTCAAAATATTCGCATTGGAATATCACGCATCTGACTGACGAGCAGCTGGATGATGCACAACTGCCGCCCACCGTCCCAACCAAGAAGAAACCAATACAGAAGCCGTTGCATTGGTAAGCGCGCGAGCAAAGGAGCTCGCACCACATAACATAAAAAAACCGGAGACTAGCTCCGGTTTTTTGTTTATGCCAGCTTGCCGTGGCAGGCTTTGTACTTCTTGCCGCTGCCGCATGGGCATGGGTCGTTGCGTCCGACTTTCAGGCCCATCTCCATCAGCTGCTCGGCGCTCAGGCCTTGCAGCTCCGGTGGCAGGTTGCCCAATACCGGCGCTGGCGCCAGCAGTTCTTCAGGCGCTGCGTTCGGGTTGAAGTCGGCGTGCTGGTAGCTCACGTTTTCAACGTGCGACTGCTGCATTGCCGCTTCGGCCGCATCGATCTCTTCGCGCGACTGGATACGCACCGTCATGATCAGTTTGACCACTTCGTTCTTGATCATATCCAGCATCTGGCCGAACAGTTCGAACGCTTCGCGCTTGTATTCCTGCTTAGGGTTCTTCTGCGCGTAACCGCGCAGGTGGATACCCTGGCGCAGGTGATCCAGCGCCGCCAGGTGTTCGCGCCAGTGGCTGTCCACGCTTTGCAGCATCACGTTGCGCTCGAAGCCGCCGAACGATTCCTTGCCGACGATGTCGATCTTCGACTGATACAGCGCATCGGCCGCAGCGATCACGCGTTCCAGGATGTCGTCGTCGTTCAGGTTCTGTTCTTTTTCCAGCATGGCGCGCAACGGCAAGTCGATCTGCCATTCCGCCGCCAGCGCCGCTTCCAGGCCCTTGATGTTCCACTGCTCTTCCACCGATTCCGCCGGCACGTATTCGCGTACCAGGTCGGTGAAGGCGCCGTGGCGCAGGGACTGGATCAGCTCCGAGATGTCGGTCGCTTCCAGCAGCTCGTTACGCTGCTGGTAGATCACTTTACGCTGGTCGTTGGCGACGTCGTCGTATTCCAGCAGCTGCTTACGGATATCGAAGTTGCGTGCCTCGACCTTGCGCTGCGCGGACTCGATCGAACGCGAGACGATGCCCGCTTCGATAGGTTCGCCTTCCGGCATCTTCAGGCGGTCCATGATGGCGCGCACGCGGTCGCCCGCGAAGATGCGCAGCAGCTGGTCGTCCAGCGACAGGAAGAAGCGCGACATGCCAGGGTCGCCCTGACGTGCTGCGCGGCCACGCAGCTGATTGTCGACGCGGCGCGATTCGTGACGCTCGGTGCCGACGATATGCAGGCCGCCGGCAGCAACCACCTGCTCGTGCAATGCCAGCCAGCCGTCGCGCAGTGCTTTCGATTGCGCGGCCTTGTCGGCGTCGCTCAACGCAGCGTCGGCTTCCACGAACTGGATCTGCTTCTCGACGTTGCCGCCCAGGACGATGTCGGTACCGCGGCCGGCCATGTTGGTGGCGATGGTGATCGCTTTCGGGCTACCTGCCTGGGCGATGATTTCCGCTTCACGGGCGTGCTGTTTCGCGTTCAGGACGTTGTGCGGCAGGCCGCCCTTGGTCAGGATGCCCGACAGCAGTTCCGAGTTTTCGATCGAGGTGGTACCGACCAGCACCGGTTGGCCGCGGTCGTAGCATTCGCGGATTTCCAGCATCATGGCGTTGTACTTCTCGGCCGACGATTTGTAGACCTGGTCCTGACGGTCCTTGCGCTGCGAAGGACGGTTGGGCGGGATCACCACGGTTTCGAGGCCGTAGATTTCCTGGAATTCGTAGGCTTCGGTATCGGCGGTGCCGGTCATGCCGGCCAGCTTGGCGTACATGCGGAAGTAGTTCTGGAAGGTGATCGAGGCCAGGGTCTGGTTCTCGTTCTGGATCTTCACGCCCTCTTTCGCTTCGACTGCCTGGTGCAGGCCGTCGGACCAGCGGCGGCCCGTCATCAGACGGCCGGTGAATTCGTCGACGATCACCACTTCATTGTTCTGCACCACGTAGTGCTGATCCTTGAAGTACAGCGCGTGCGCGCGCAGCGCCGCGTACAGGTGGTGCACCAGCGTGATGTTGGCCGAGTCGTACAGCGACGCGCCTTCCGGCAGCAGACCCATTTGGGTCAGGATCGCTTCGGCTTTTTCGTGACCGGCTTCGGTCAGCAGCACCTGGTGGGCTTTTTCGTCCTTGGTGTAGTCGCCCGGGACTTCAACCTTGCCCTTGCCGTCCGGCGTTTCTTCGCCGACCTGCATGGTCAGCAGGCGCGGCAGCTCATTGATCTTGTAGTACAGGTCGGTGTGGTTCTCGGCCTGGCCGGAAATGATCAGCGGGGTGCGGGCTTCGTCGATCAGGATCGAGTCGACTTCATCGACGATGCCGAAGTTCAGGACGCGCTGCACGCGGTCGCGGGCTTCGAACACCATGTTGTCGCGCAGGTAGTCGAAACCGAATTCGTTGTTGGTGCCGTAGGTGATGTCGGAGCCGTAGGCCGCCTGCTTGGTGGCGTGCTCCATCTGCGACAGGTTGATGCCGGTCGTCAGACCCAGCCAGCCGTACAGCTTGGCCATGGTTTCCGCGTCGCGCTGCGCCAGGTAATCATTGACGGTGACGATGTGCACGCCCTTGCCCGACAGCGCGTTCAGATAGGCCGGCAGGGTCGCGGTCAGGGTTTTGCCCTCGCCGGTGCCCATTTCGGCGATCTTGCCGAAGTGCAAAACCATGCCGCCGATCAGCTGAACGTCGAAGTGGCGCATCTTGAAGACGCGTTTGCTTGCTTCGCGGCAGACGGCAAACGCCTCGGGCAGGATCGCGTCCAGCGATTCGCCATTGGCGATGCGTTCCTTGAATGCAGGCGTCTTCGCTTGCAACTCGGCGTCGGACAGTTTTTCCATCGCCGGCTCGAGCGCATTGATCTCGCGTACCGTTTTTTGGTATTGCTTGAGCAGCCGCTGGTTGCGGCTACCGAAAATCTGGGTCAGTAATGACATGCTTGAATTCTTGAAAAAACGCCGTTAAAAAAAGCTCTGTAGGGGAAAAACGCCTTACCGCACGGAGTTCGACTATGGCAAAAGACGGTGATTTTATCATGCGTCCGCGCCTACATTGGGTTATTGACCTGTTTAACAATAGCCCAAGAGTGAACAATGTCACAAAATTAAGCTATTTTAACCGGTGGTGACGTTTTTTTGCCGCTGTGATATGTTGCTGCACATGCGATTCAACTCTTCCAACGTGTCCATCAGGCGTCACACCCCCGTCGGCGCGACCGATTTCCTGCGCCGCGACGACAAAATGGCGGCCCTGCTGCCGGCCATCCAGCGCATGGCCGCGCTGCAAAAAGACTGCGCGGCGGCGCTGCCGGCCATGTTCAAGTACTGCGAAATCCTGGCCTTCGAGGCCGGGCAACTGACCCTGTCGTTGCCGAACGCGGCGCTGGCGGCCAAGCTCAAGCAGCAACTGCCCAAGCTGCAGGACACGCTGGCCCTGCGCGGCTGGCAGGTGCAGGGCGTGAAATTGAAGGTGCTGATGACCAAGCCGGCCGAGATCAAGGAGCAGATGCGCTCGCTGTGGCTGACGGAAGCGGCCGTGACGGCCTTCGACGAGCTCGGCGATACGCTGGACGACACCCCGCAGAACGCCTCGCTGATCGCGGCCCTTAAAGCGATGGTGGCGAAACGGCGCCCAACCTAGAAGCACACCGGACTAAGTTAGCGCCCACTCGCGCGCCATTTGGCGCAGATACGAAGGCGGCGCGACTTCATTGGTCGCGAACGAGACGATTTCATACGCATCCGGATGCTTGAGCAGCTCCAGCAGCAGCTGGTTGTTCAGCGCGTGGCCGGATTTGTGCGCCTCGTAGCTGGCCAGCAGCGGGTGGCCGACCAGGTACAGGTCGCCGATGGCGTCCAGGATCTTGTGGCGCACGAACTCGTCGTCGTAGCGCAGCCCGTCCGAATTGAGGATGCGGTACTCGTCCATCACGATCGCGTTTTCCAGCGATCCGCCGCGCGCCAGGCCTATACCGCGCAGCATTTCCACGTCCTGCATGAAGCCGAAGGTGCGGGCGCGGGCCACGTCGTGCACGTAGGAGACGTCGCCGAAGTCCACATGGGCGCGTTGCTGGGTGCCGTCGACCGCCGGATGGTTGAATTCAATGAAAAAGTCCAGCTTGAAGCCGTTGTACGGCGTCAGACGGGCCCATTTTTCCTTGTCGCCCGTGCCTTCGCGGATTTCCACCGGTTTCAGCACGCGGATGAATTTCTTCGCGACCGGCTGTTCCAGCACGCCGGCCTGTTGCAATAAATACACGAACGACGAGGCCGAACCGTCCATGATGGGGATTTCCTCGGCGCTCACTTCGATGTACAGGTTGTCCAGGCCGAGGCCGGCGCAGGCCGACATCAGGTGCTCGACGGTCGACACGCGGGCGCCGTCCTTGACCAGCACCGAGGCCATGCGGGTATCGCCCACCGCCATCGCGCTGGCGGGGAACTCCACCACCGGCGTCAGGTCGACGCGGCGGAACACGATGCCGGTGTCCGGCGCGGCCGGGCGCAGCGTCAGTTCGACCTTGGTGCCGGAGTGCAGTCCGACACCTGTGGTGCGGACCATTTCTTTGATAGTGCGTTGTTTTAACATCCGACGATTATAGCGAGTTTAGCTTCGACCTGTTGCCCCCCTTACCCCCTCACGCGACAACGGACTGGATGACAAAAAGCTCGCCCCCACTCTTTAATGATATCTTTCCATGAACGTCGTTTGGGGAAGTCGGCACTTTGCGCTACAGTGCTAGCGCAAGCATAGCTATATACCAACTTACCAAGATAGTAAATATTTAGCAACGAAATCGCAGTGGGGCTACATACATGATTACTGAATTACAGTTAGAAAACTGGAAGAGCTATGAGAAAGCGTCTCTTCATATCGACCCCATTTCAGTTCTAGTCGGCACAAACGCTAGTGGAAAATCAAATGCCCTAGACGCATTTTCGCTGTTAAACCGAATTGCCTCAGGTGCAATGCTCACGTCAGCGCTACAGGGAGATGGCTCACAGATCGCATTGCGAGGCGGAGTGGAATGGGCCGCGAAACGTCCCGGCAATACTTTTGCATTGGGAGTTGTCTGCCGCGTGGACAACACGACCGATTACGAATATCGCATGGACTGCCGTGTTAGTGAAAACCGCTGCGACGTGTTCGCCGAACAACTCACACGTATCAAGCATAGGGTGGGCAAAGATGGCGAAAGAAAATCACAGACTGGAAATATTAAGCTTTTTCGCACCGATCCTTGCACTGACGACTCACCGACGATCGTGGCAAGGCTTTACAACGAGAAGCATGGAACTCGACGAGAATTGAGTCGCACGCACACGGTACTATTTCAATTAGTCGGCCAGAAATTACGTCAAGAAATCCAGGATGGTGTAGCGGAGGTTGTCACCGCGTTACGTGAAATATTTATTCTAGACCCCATTCCCTCGCATATGCGAAGCTATTCCCCTTTAGCGGAAAAACTTGAGTCAGACGCTCGCAACATCGCGGGCATTCTTGCAGCATTGCCCAAGGAAAAGCAGCAGGAGATCGAAAGCGTACTTACCCAGTATGCCAGCCAGCTTCCAGAGCGTGATATTCGACGAGTCTACGCAGAAACGGTGGGGAGATTTAACTCTGACGCAATGTTATATTGTGAGGAGCACTGGCTTGATCGACTTGATCCCCATACGATCGATGCCAGGGGGATGTCGGATGGCACCTTGCGTTTTTTAGCAATTCTTACTGCACTCCTTACGCGACCAACTGGGAGCTTGTTAGTAGTCGAGGAGGTAGATAACGGTCTACACCCCTCTCGCGCCCAACTACTGTTAGACATGCTGAAAGAGGAAGGCTCAAAGCGTGGCGTAGACGTATTAGTGACAACTCATAACCCAGCACTGTTGGACGCAATGGGAACAGAAATGGTCCCCTTTATTACTGTTGCACACCGCGACGCTCAATCAGGACATAGCGTACTTACGCTACTGGAAGATATTAAGCAACTTCCAAAGCTGTTAGCTCAAGGGCCCATTGGCCAACTTTCTAGCAAGGGGTTAATTGAAAAGACCCTTTCTGGAAAACGAAAAAAGGCCTCTGCAACCAACACCCAAACATCGCAGTTGGATTTATGGAGAGAGGAATCCGCTGAACCTACGATAGGCCTCAGGCAGGTGAGCGAATGAGCAAACGGGTACTCATTCTAGACACCTCAGTACTTTGCTGTTGGTTGCAGGTTCCCGGAAAAGAAGAGGCTGGCCCACTTGACGACCGTTGGGACCATGCGAGGGTGGAGAATTTGCTTGCAGCAGAACGTGAAAAAGATAGTACTTTCGTACTGCCTATGGCGACACTTATCGAAACTGGGAACCATATTGCTCAGGCGCCACTTCATCGTTTTGAAAAGGCACGGCAATTAGCCGTGTGCCTCCGGAACACTGCAGACGCGCAGACTCCTTGGGCAGCGTTCACAGATCAATCGGCACTTTGGGACGCCGAGAATCTAAATAGTTTAGCGGAAGTCTGGCCTCCTCTCGCCGCAGGAGGAACATCCATAGGCGATGCCACAATTAAAAGTGTCGCGGAACACTATGCGAAGGCAGGCTACTTAGTAGAAATTCTAACCGGGGATGCAGGACTGAAAGCTTATGAACCGAAGAAACCAGTCATTCAACCCCGGAGGCGTCGTTAAGGATGTTCGGCCTCCGCGTGGACCGATTCGCGCCGCACCAGGTAGATGCCGCTGGCGATGATGATGCCGGCGCCGAGCAGCGTGTAGCCGTCGGGCAGGGTGTGCCACAGCAGCCAGTCGATGGCCACGCCCCAGGCCAGCGCCGAGTATTCGAACGGCGCCACCACCGAGGCCTGACCCGAGCTGAAGGCGCGCGTGATCGCCAGCTGGCCGAGGAAGCCGCTCAGCGCCAGCGCCAGCAGCACCCAGCCGTCCTCGGCGCGCACCGGCACCCAGTGGCTGGCCGACATCGCCAGGCCGCCGGCCGCCATCATCAGCAGGTACCAGAACATCATCGACTCGTTGCTGTCGGTGCGGGCCAGCACGCGGCTGGTGATCGCCGCCATGGCGTAGCAGGCGGCCGAGCCCAGCAAGGCCAGCCCACCCAAGGTCAGGAAGCCGCTGCCTTCGGGCCGCAGCACCACCAGCACGCCGAGCAGGCCCACCACGATGGCGACCCACTGACCGGTGCCGACCTTCTCTTTCAAAATGAACACCGACAGCGCCGTGATCAGCGACGGCGCGATGAAGAAGATCGAATACGCCTCGGCCAGCGACAGCGCCTTGAGGCCGTAGGCGAACGAGGTCAGCATCGCGATGCCGAGCAGGCTGCGGAAGATGTGCATGCCCCAGCGCACCTGGAAGATGCCGCGGAAGGCGCCGCGATACAGCATGTAGCCGCACAGCAGCGGCAGCGAACTGAGCGCGCGCATGGCGGTCACTTGCGTGGCGGGATAGTGGGAGGACAGCACCTTCATGGTGGTGTCCATGAACGAAAACATGGCGACCGCTGCCAGCATCGCATAGATGCTGTGCAGGTTTTCCGAGCGGGTGGCGGTGGACAGGGGAAGCTCCTTGCGGCAGGTCCGTGCGGACCACTGGGAACGTCATCATGGCGACGTCGGGAGCCAGGACCGGGTAGTGCCCGGTCGCCCCGATTATAGCAAGGGGATGTTTTCCTTGCAGAATGCCACGCCAACTCAGCGCATGCCGTCGGCGACGCCGCGTCAGAAACGGCGATGCTGGTCGAAGAAGTTCCAGATGACTTCGTTCGCGTCGATGTCGCGGGTGGTCTTCCCGATCGGCAGGCCGACATTGAACGGGTCGGCGCCAGGCCAGGTATGGCCGCCTTCCCTGACCGTCGCCAGCGCCACGCTCTGTTGACCATTGCCCTGCTCCAGCCAGGTCACGTCCGTGCCATCGGCGGCGTCGCTGTCGATCAGGCGGCGGCTGGCGCCGGCCGCTGCCATGCCGTTCTGCTTCAGCCAATAGCCGTAGCTGTCCTCCGCCGACAGATAACTGCCTGGCTTGCCGGCATACGCCACCACCTGGTCCGCCGTGCCGTGGAGCAGCAGCACGCCGACCTTGCCCGGCTTTGCATGGTGCTGCATCACCGGCTCGGGCATCGGTCCGCCGACCGATGCCACGGCCGCGAACAGGTGCGGCAGCTCGGCCGCGATGCGCAGCGTGAAGAAGCCGCCGCGCGACAGGCCGGCCGCGTACACGCGCCGGCTGTCGACGCGGTAATCCTGCGCCACCCTGGCCAGCAGCGCCTCCGTAAAGCCGATGTCGTCGCTGCCTTCGAGATAGGACATGCCGAAGCCGACGTTCCAGTCCTGCTTGATGCCCATCGGGTAGACGACGATGAACTGGTGGCGGTCCGCGGCGCGGTTCATTTGCGTGTACAGCATCTGTTCGGCCATGGTCATGCCGCTGCCGTGAAAATTGAAGACGACTGGAAAGTTCTTCTGAGGCTGGCTCGCATAGGACGCCGGGGTGTAGACGAGATAGCGGCGTTTCTCCTCCTTGTGCAGAAGGGACTTCACCTGGGCCAGCGCCGGAAATGCGGCGCAGGCAAGGAAGATCAGGCAGATCAGTATTTTCATGTGCATGGCTCGGGAAGGTTGTCGAGCACACAGGATAAAAAACCGGCGGTGAAACCTGGGTGAAATCCAGCCGATTTCAGCACGCGCGGCGCGGCACGATCTCGACCCGATACGCCGTCGCGCCGGCATGGAAGGCGATCTCCCAGCCCATGGCCCTGGCGCTGCGCAGCAGCAGATGCTGGCCATGCAGGAAACCCTGCATCGTGCCGGGCCGGCCCGGCTCGACCGTATTGCTCAGGCTAAGCATGCCGTCGGCAAAGGACAGCAGCAGCCGCGAATCGGCGCCGCCATGGAACAGGGCGTTGCCCAGGCAGTTGTTGATCAGCAGCGTGGACAGGTGGCGGTTGCCCCAGACCTCCAAGCGGTCGGGCAGCTGGAGCACCAGTCGTTCGTCTTCCCAGGCGCCCTTGTCCAGCAGGCGCAACAGCGCTTCCTCGATACAGCCGCGCAGGTCGAACGCCTCCTCGGCGATATGCTCCGCGCGCGCCAGTGCGAACAGGACGTCGACGGTATTGCCGATCTCGCCGACGCCAGCCCGCAGCTGCGCCACATCGTCAGCATCCAGTAGCGATGATTGCGCCGGCCCGAGGAGATTGGTCATGACCGTCAGCGGCGTACGCAGCTCATGGCTGATGTCGCGCGTGAACGCCTGCTCCCGGTTCAGCGCGGCATGCAGTTCGGTGAGCGTCGTGCCAAGCTTCTGCGCCAGGTAACCGATTTCATCGCGGCGATGCCGGGCGCTGAATTCGACTGGACTGTCCGACGGCAGGTTGCGCACCTCGTTCGCCAGCACCTGGAGCGGCGCGACCAGCCGCCTGGACAGCAGGTAGGCCAGCAATAGCGCCAGGGCGATCAAGCCCAGCGCAAACAGGATCAACACGCCGCCGACATCCTGGAACAGCTTCGACACCACCAGCAACGGACGGACGTCGGCCAACAGATAGACACGTTGCAGGCCGGACTGCCCCGGCAGGTCGAGCGCGCGCAGATGATAGTGCTGGCCCGTGCCGGTGGAGATTTCGGCGCGCGCCTGGCCAGCGGCGACCCGCTCGCGCACGATGGCCGGCAGCGCCTCGGCGCTGCGATAGACGCGCATCATCGCGTCGGCCGGCGGCGGGACCACGCCGTGCAGGCCGAAATGCGCCGTCATGGCCGCCGCTTCGCGCTCCAGCAACCGGTCGATCAGCATGTCCTCGGTGACGTAGGAAATGACCAGCGCGAGTCCGGTATAGCCAACGCAAATCAGGACGGTGAAGCCGGCCAGTGCGGCAAACAGGCCCTGCCGGATCGAGCTAAACACGGTCCGCCGCTTCCGGTTGCAGCCGATAGCCGAGCTGGGGAATGGTGACGATCAACTTTCCGGCGCCGGCCAGTTCCAGTTGCTTGCGTAGCGCATAGATGTGCGATTTGAGGGCATCGCTGTCCGGCGGATCGGCGCCCCACAGCTCGTGCATCAGCGCGGAGCGGGACACCGCGTGCGGGGACGCGGTGCACAGCATCAGCAGGATCCTGAAGCCGAGCGCCGTCAACGGCAGCGGCGCGCCGTCGCACAGGGCGCGCTTTTCGCGCGGCAGCAGCGTCAGCGGGCCGACCCGCAGTTCCTGGCTGAGATGCAGTTGCCCGCGGCGCGCCAGCGCTTCGCAACGCAGGGCCAGCTCGCGCAGGTCGAATGGCTTGGTCAGGTAGTCGTCGGCGCCCTGCTTGAAGCCGCGCGCCTTGTCTTCGAACGCGTCGCGGGCGGTGAGCATCAGTACCGGCACGTTGCGCGGCGCGCGCGCCTTGATCGCGCGGCACACCTCCAGCCCATCGATGTCGGGAAGATTCAGGTCGAGCAGAACGACATCGTAAGGGTCGCGCGTCGCCAGCTCGATGGCCAGCGCGCCGGTAGCGGCGTGGTCGGTCTGCCACTTCAATCCATCGAGGAAGTCGACGATCTGGCGCGCGATCGTCGGATGGTCTTCCACCACCAGTATCGTCAAGGCGTTGCGGTTCATTATTCGTTTGCCAGCCCGGATCTTATGGCTTGTTGGGCGAAGCTGCGGGTTTCGGCTCCCAGAGTTCGATCTTGTTCGCTTCCGGATCGAGTATCCATGCGAAGCGGCCGTTCGGGTCGTCGTCGGTGCGCTTCAGGATGGCGACGCCTTTCGCCTCCAGCCGAGCGATCAGGGCGTCCATATCGTCGACCGCGTAGTTGATCATGAACTCGCTGGTCGATGGCGCGAAGTATTTCGTCGAGGCCGGGAACGCGCTCCAGATCAGCGCCGGCGGATGCCGGGGGGCGTCGTAGCGCAATTTCGCGCCGCCCCACACTTCCAGCGGCATGCCCAGCACATCGCGATACCAGGCCGCCAGCGCCTTCGGGTCCTTGGCCTTGAAGAACACGCCGCCCACGCCGATGATGTGCCCGGCCGGCTCGGCAGCGGCGGCCGCGCCCTGAGCAGCCGTCATCAGAACTCCCATGCATAGCGCCGCTATTGTTCGCATCATCATTCCCACGTTCCTCTCAGTAAAATTCACTACAGTTCATTGACGGCCTAGAGTTTGAACTGCGGAAGTTCGGAGTCCTCGTATTACCGGACGCTGGCGAGGGCAAGGCCAGCGTTGCCTTGGCGCCAGCAAGCGTCAGCACCGGTGTCTTCGCGGTAGACCGCCACCATCCGCGCGCCCCTGAATTTTCCTGCCAGCGCACCGTCCTTCCAGATCCGGTACGCGCCCTTGTCGGGGGCGTTGATATCGCTAGGCCGCGGCAGGCCAGCCGATACGCGCGGCGCGGCGCAGGCTGGCTTTGATCACCATGCGGTGAAAAGGCGCAATGCAGAATATGTAGACCCGCCCCAGCAGATTATGGCAATGGACCACCGTCGAGAGGGTCAATGCGCGTCCGCTGTCGGCCTCCGGCCCGCCGCTGCACAGGATCGACAAGCGGAAATCGAGATGCGTGTCGTCTTCCCCCACCACCACCTCGGTTGCGTTGGTGCTGTAGACCTTGAAGATGCCCAGCCGTTCAGCCTTCGCGGCATGGGCCAGCGTTGCCAGATGCCTGGCCGTCTTCAGACCAAAGCCGGCAACAATCAGATCGCGAAGATTGGTGAGTGTCCCGATCCATGCAGGCTGGTGCGAAAAAATGAACCGGGCCAGCAGATCCGGATCGGCGGAGGCGCCGGATGGCAGCCTGATGGCAAAGGCATCGGCCAGGTTGACCGACTTGTAGAGGCCGGTGATGCTGGACTGCGCGGGAAGCGCAACCGGTGTTGCGAAACTGAGTTCGATCGGCACGTGAGCATTTCTGAAAAATGATGCTGGAACTATAACATCAAATGCGGGAAGCGGTTGCGTGGTCCAGTTTAAGGACCACTCCGTGGGACGCATACGCTAACCCACCATGCCGGCACGCCAGCGCCACACCGAATTACAACGATATCGAATGGCAAGTTCGTTGACGGCTTCGACAAAATTGACTATGTTCAATCACTGCTTTTTAATGAACGAACAACCGGTTCCGCCCTATGCTTAAGCCAGATGATCTGGACCAGCTAATTTTGACCGAAGCACCAGGTGGCGTGATTGTCACCACGCGCGACCGTATGGTGGTGCGCTGGACCCTAGGCGCAGAGCGCATTTTCGGCTACGTCGCCGAAGAAGCCATCGGCAACAATCTGTGGTCTTTGATTTCCCTCCCGGGACAGGCCGACGCCGACCGCGAAATTGGACGCAAGCTCGACGAAATCGGCAGTTGCGACTATGAATCGCTGCGCAAGAAAAAAGACGGCAGCCTGATTTACATCGACACCTCCAGCGTCACGATTCCCGACGACAAGGGCCGGGTACGCTACATCGTCTCCAGCACCAGGGACCGTACGCAGCTGAAGGCGACACGCGACGCGCAACTGATGGAAGTAAAGTTCCGCAGCGTGTTCGAATCCACGCCGGACAGCATCATCGTCACCAACCTCACCGGCACCATCGTGCTGGCGAATACCCAGGCCGAGCGCCTGTTCGGCTACAAGTCCGACGAGCTGGTCGGCCAGCGCATCGAGGTGCTGTTGCCGGAGCGTTTCCACGACGCGCACGTCGGCCACCGCACGCGCTACTTTGAGCAGCCGCGCCCCCGCACCATGGGCGCCGGTCTGGATCTGCACGGCGTACGCCAGGACCGCACCGAATTCCCGGTCGAGATCAGCTTGTCGCCGATCCAGACCGAGGCCGGAACCTTCGTCATCAGCGCGATCCGCGACGTCAGCGAACGCAAGAAAGCGGAACAAAAATTCCGCGGCCTGCTCGAATCGGCGCCAGACGCCATCATCATTGTCAATCAGGCCGGCGAGATCGTGCTGATCAATTCGCAGACCGAGCTATTGTTTGGCTATCCGCGCGCCGAACTGCTCGGCAAGAAGATCGAAGTGCTGATACCGGCGCGCTACGGCGCGCAACACCCAACGCTGCGGAGCGGCTTCGTCAGCCAGCCGCGGCCGCGTTCAATGGGCGCCGGGCTGGAGCTGCACGGCTTGCGCCGCGACGGCACCGAATTCCCGGTCGAGATCAGCCTGTCGCCGCTGGAGACCGAGGACGGCGTGCTGGTGTCCTCGGCGATCCGCGACATCACCGACCGCAAGCGCATCGAGCAGGCCCTCAACGAGCAGAAGTATCAACTGGAGCGCGCCAACCAGGCCAAGGACCGCTTCCTGACCAGCATGTCGCACGAATTGCGCACACCGCTCAACGCCATCCTCGGCTTCTCGCAGCTGCTGGCCAATGACGCGCTGCCCTCGACCGCGGAGCAAAAGCGCACCTTCGTCCTCAACATCGTTGCCGCCGGCAAACACTTGCTGGCCCTGATCGATGAAATCCTCGATTTGGCCAAGATCGAATCGGGCAACATGAGCTTGTCGCTGGAGCCGGTGCAACTGATGCCGCTGTTGACCAACTTGGTGGCGATGCTCGACGAGCAGGCGAGCCGGCGCGGCATCCGCATGTTGTACGCGGCGGCCGAGCCGGTGGTGGTGCTGGCCGATCATACCCGCCTCAAGCAAATTGTCCTGAACCTGCTGTCGAACGCCATCAAGTACAACCGCAAGAGCGGTGCGGTGGTGCTCAACGTCACGTCGACGGCGCAGCTGGTGCGCATCTCGGTGCAGGACACCGGCGCCGGACTCGATGCGCGACAGCTGGAAGCGCTGTTCCAACCCTTTAACCGCCTTGGCCAGGAAGCCGGCGCGGAGGAAGGCACCGGCATCGGCCTGGTCGTGACCAAGCGCCTGGTCGAGCTGATGGGCGGCACGCTGGGCGTCAGCAGCACGGTAGGCGTCGGCAGCGTGTTCTGGATCGAACTGCCGGCCTTGCCACAGCAAGCGTTGCCGGCGCCGACGGACGCCGACGCCGAGGCGGCGTCGTTCGGCGCCGCCCAACATCAAGGCGAATCGGCCACCATCCTGTACATCGAGGACAATCCTGCCAGCCTGAAGTTGATCGAAGAAGCGATCGGCTTTCGCGGCGACTTGCGGCTGATCAGCGCGACCGACGCGCCGCAAGGCATCGCGCTGGCCATCAGCCAGCAGCCCCGCCTGATCCTGATGGACATCAACCTGCCGGGCATGAGCGGGCATGAAGCGAAAAAAGCGCTGGCCGCCGACGCTCGCACCGCCCACATTCCCGTGATCGCGCTGACGGCCAACGCCATGCGCAGCGAGATCCGCAGCGGCATGGCGGCCGGCTTCTTCCGCTACCTGACCAAACCTATCGACCTCGACAGCTTGTGCGCGGCCATCAACGACGCCCTGGCGCAGCCCAAATCCCAGTAGCATTGTTTGCCGTCGCGGCGGCAGTGGCCTGGAGCAAGCGGTGTGTGCCGCGGCATCAGCGTGGCAGCAGCAGCACCAGCTTCAGATCGTGACGTTTGGCCAGATGCAGCGTTACCTGGTTGAAGGCCAGATCGCCCCGCTGCGGATGGCGGAAACAGCGCAGTCCCCCTTCCCTGCCAACCACATCCTGCAGGGTCCACAGCTCGGCGAAGGTGGCGCTGGACGCCGACAGTTCGGCGATCAGCCCGGCCAGCGCCTGCTCGCCGGCATGGCGGCCGATGTCGGCGCGGAATTCGGCCACCAATCGCCGGGCACGCTCCGGCCAGTCGACGATCAGCTCGCGCGCCGCCGGGCTGACAAACATATAGCGCAGCAGGTTGGGACGGGACTGCGGTGGCGGACGTGGCGCCAGCCAGCCGGCGAACAATTGCGCCGCCTGCGGGTTCCATGCCACCGCGTTCCATTGCCGGTCGAGGATGTAGGCCGGGGCATCGATGGCCGCGACCAGCGCGTCCAGCGCTTGCTCCGCGTGGCCGCCGTCGTCGTCGTGGTGCGGATCGAGCCGGTCGGCCAGGCTGAACAGGTAGGCGCGTTCGGCGGCCGACAGCCGCAGCACGTCCGCCAGCCGCGCCAGCATCTTGCCGGACGCCTGCACCTGCCTGCCCTGCTCCAGCCACGTCAGCCAGGTCGGGCTGACGTCGCACAGCTGCGCCAGTTCTTCGCGCCGCAGGCCGGGCGTGCGGCGCCGTCCGCCGCCGGGCAGGCCTACGCTGGCGGGCAAGGTGCGCTCGCGATGGGTGCGGATGAATTCGCCGAGTTTGGTGTGCATGGTGGTTCTTATACCAGGATAAGTTCTTGTCTTGTTACAGGATAAAAACACGCCTATTCTGCCCTGACTCGCCCCAATTTGGAGAAAAACATGAAACAGCAAGCCGTCGTCGCCCAACAGTTCGGCAATACCGCCAGCGCCTACCTGACCAGCACGGTCCACGCGCAGGGCGCCGACCTGGCCGCACTGCGCGAAATGGCCCGCCTGCTGGGGCCGCATCCGACGGTGTTGGACCTGGGCTGCGGCGCCGGCCACGCCAGCTTCGCCGTGGCGCCGGTGGCCAAGTCGGTGACGGCGTTCGACCTGTCGGCGGAAATGCTGGCCGTGGTGGCCGGCGCCGCCCGCGAGCGCGGGCTGGACAACGTCATCCCGCAGCAGGGCAACGTGGCCAGCCTGCCGTTTGCCGACGCCTCGTTCTGCATGGTGGTCACGCGCTTCTCGGCGCATCACTGGCTGGACGTGCCGGCCGCGTTGCGCGAAGTGAAGCGGGTGTTGAAGAAAGACGGCGTGCTGGTGGTGATCGACATCACCGCGCCGGAAAGCCCGCTGCATGACACCACCCTGCAGGCTGTCGAGCTGCTGCGCGACGGCTCGCACGTGCGCGACTACCGGCCCTCCGAATGGCGCACGATGCTGGAGGGCGCCGGCTTCACCTGCGAGCGCGTCAGCGACTGGAAGCTGGAGATGAAATTCGACGAGTGGACCGCGCGCATGCGCACGCCGGCCGAGCGCGTGACGGCGATCCGCAGCCTGTTCGCGACGGCGCCGGAGGAGACGCTGCAATACTTCGCCGTCCAGGCCGACTGTTCGTTCTCGATCGACTCCACCCTGTTCAAGGCCAAGCACGATTTCGGCGACATCTACTGACGTCCCTCTCGGCGGCGCGCCGGCGAACCGGGATATACTTTACGGACGTCCTGGGAGAACGCGATGCCGCGCGATATGCCATCGGAACCGCGCAGCTGGCTGTTGGAGCGCCGCTGCACATTGACCCAGCGCCAGTTGGCGCTGGTGTTCGCGACGCTGTGCGTGCCGTCGGCGCTGGTGGCGCTGGCCTTCCTGTGGCAGGGCTATTGGTATGTGCTGGTCTACGCCACGCTGGAACAGGCGGCGCTGGCGGCCTGCCTGCGCTACTGCGCGCGCCATCGCGACGACTATGACCGTATCGATATATCGCCCGGCGTCATCGTGGTGGCGCAGCGCCGGGGCCGCAAGCGCAGCGAGCTGCGGCTGCAGCCACGCACCACCCGCCTGCTGCCGCCCCGGCGCGACAGTGACCTGATCCAATTGGAAGACCACGGCGGGCAGATCGAGGTTGGCCGCTTCCTGGGCGCGGCCCAGCGGCGCCGGCTGGCCGATGAACTGGCTGTCTGCCTGCGCGTGCAGGGTTACTGATCGGCCTTCAGTGCCAGCAAGGCCGCGCGCAGCATGCCGCAGATTTGCGGATCGGCGCCCATCGCCTCCTCGCTCAGGTTGGCGCCCAGCAGCGGCAAGGTGATCGACGCCGCCTCCACCACGCGGGCCGACATCACGCTAATGGTTTCGCGCAGCGAGGCGTAGGCATGGGTGGCGCGCGGCGAAGCGTTCAACAGCGCCACCGGCTTGTCGATGAAGGTCTCGTTGCCGACCATCCAGTCGAGGCCGTTCTTGATCGCGCCGGTCACGCCGTGCGCATATTCGGGGCTGGCGATCACCACCGCATCGGCGGCCAGCAAGGCGTCGCGCAAGGCGGCCACCACCGGTGGCGGCTCGGCGATATCCGGGTTGAACAGCGGCAGCTGCCCCAGCCCGTGGTAGAGCCGCACCTCGATGCCGGACGGCGCCACATCGGCCATCACGCGCAGCAGCATCGAGTTGATGGAGGCGGCCCGCAGGCTGCCGGAAATCGCTAGAATTTTCATCATCCTCCCGATCAAACAAACCGTATTTGTTGGCAATTTACCATCATAAAACATCGTTCGTAATAGAGCGCAACTCAATACCCTCAGCAACTGCTTCCATACAGGAATCCTAGATGTTCCGTTACTGCAATGTTGGAGTCATAAACATGTGTGATTTACATTTTTGCTTCGGTAAGATAGTGAGATAATTGTTGTAATCTACAACCAAAAAAATTCCATGCCCAGCGATAGCCAACCCATACTGCACAATGATCTGCCCACAATAAAGGACAAACTTGATTGGGGCGACGAAGTGGCTCGGATTTCGAACAGAATAAAGAACTGTTCCGTGCCCCATGTTCTCGGAATACATGGGGAGTGGGGTAGCGGGAAAACGAGTTTTATGCGACAAGTGCAATTTGCGCTTGGTGGCGAGATGCCTGTAGATGGCTCTATAGAACATACTCATGCACCACTTTCTACTCGCAGGAGAAATATTTTACAAAAAGAAGTAGTTACAGTGTGGTTTGATGCATGGCGCTATCAAAATGAATCAGTACCGGTGGTAGCTCTTTTAAACGAAATGCGTTCACAAATGGGAGTAGTGGCTTCAGTAAGGGCTCGCCTTGAAAAATTAGGAACAGTTTTAGCATATAGTGTTCTAGACAACTTAAGTGGTGCCGCTAAGCTAATAGGCTCAGAGGCATTTCCTAGTGTTGAAAAAATTGAGAAACGTGGCGAGCAGTGGGAACGAGATAATTTCTCAATCCCTGCCACGGCTACTTCGATCCGAAATCATTTGTGTCAAACCATTGAATGTTTGCTTCCGGAAAAAAACTCCAGAGCGGTAATATTCATTGATGATTTAGATAGATGCAATCCGAAATCTGCTATAAGGCTCTTAGAGGGGTTGAAAATATATCTCAGTATACCACAATGCGTTTTTGTACTCGGCATGAATGAGAGAATATTAGTAGATGCCATCCGAGAAGAAATATCTACACCAACAAGTTTGGCTGCATCTGGAAACTCAGAAGAAGCAAAATTACGATCTAGTCAACTAAGGGCGGCACATTATTTAGAAAAAATATGCAGCGATATTTATCGCCTTCCCTCACCGGCATCTTCTATTTTTTTATTTTCCACTTGGTTATATAACATTGAAGAAAAGCAGGCATTGCTTGAAGCTGTAGATAAGGTAATTTGCTTACCACCCAATCCCCGTAGATTAAAGGCATTATCCAATCAATGGGGGAGATTTGCAGAGAAAGTTGCATTTCCAAAAAGTGGCCTTGCAAATCAGCAAATTTGGGCCGTACGGGTATTGATTGCTTCATATATTAATCAATTTCACCGTGACATATGGGAAAGGTGGCACTTCACTCCAGACTTCTGGAATGAAATTCTCACTTACTGCACTGGAGAAAAAGGCTTGGAAAAACCCGATTGGGCCATTACCCTTTCTATGTTGCACATAATAGATGGGTACGATGAAGAAACCAGCCAACCAATTTTAAAAGATCTGTTCCCCAATCCTGGCGATATTGATAATTTCTGGATTGGTTCAATAATCAGAAAATATTCGGACCAATTATTAGCCAACGATTTTAAACCGCTGCTAAAATGAAAAATATAGAAATAGAGAAGTTCTCAACTAGTTCCGTGCCTTTATGGGAAGACATTATTTTACGGCCTTACTTAGGTGAGATAAGGCGCCGTAGAGGTATCGTGGATACTCTGGCATTACCTAACATGCGAGATCTTCCACCTATAAGAATAGAAAGTTTATTTGTGCAGCCTTTGATATCAGAGGAACCAGTTAATCCATCAAGTGATCCAGTAAATTGGCCTATGGGTGAAAGTCTCTTTGATGCACTTAGCAAAAATTCGCGACTAGTCTTATTAGGTGACCCTGGATCAGGAAAAACGACGTTAGCCAATTGGTTGGCATGGAGACTTTCGTCTGGCCTAATCGCCCCTATTCCTCCGATACTAGAAAATAAACTACCAATACCTTGCACGCTTAGGGAAATGGAGAGCCACTGTTTCAATTCAAATGTAAGAATTTCTCACTTGGCTATTTTTGTCGCTGAGCGGCTTCTAGGTGAAAAAATAAATAATGAGATAGTAGATCGTTTAAAACTAAAAATTGCAAAAAAGGAATACGTACTCATCTTAGACGGTGTTGACGAAATTCCTGTGCATCATCGGAAGAGAGTAGCAGCTTGGATTCAGGCAGCTTCGGACGATGGCGCATGTGTGCTAGCAACTAGCAGAGTAGTGGGATATGACGATCTTCCAGTGAATAAACCGAATTTCTTACTTTCGGAAAATATATCCGGGGATCTATTATCGGCCGACCATATAGCTCCAGAAAGTTTCAAACTTAACACAAAAGAAAATAATTTAGTAAAAGTGTCAAAAGAATTTAATTCAGGTGGCTTTTCAGAAATTCATTATGATCAAATTACTTGGCAAGAATTAAAACTTGATCGATGGGCGGAAGTCCGCTATTTGATGCCATTTGATAAAAAAAGAATTGCTTCATTTGTGGAAAATTGGTACTTACAACGTACCGCTTCTGAGAACGAGGGAAAAGAACGTGCTGAAGACTTGATTTTCTCCCTGGAGCAATCGAGTGTTACTGCGGAGCTTGCGCGCACCCCAAATTTACTCAGTTTGATGGCTATTGTTCATCGAGAAAGAGCTCATCTTCCAGATGGTAGGGCCTTGCTTTATAAAGAAATCTCCAATGCTTATATTAACACTATAGATCAGCATCGAAAAATAAAATCGGATGATGCTCTTGCCCCATATGGGTGGGAAACACGAGAGAATTGGATTGCATATGTTGGCTTCCAGATGCAATTGCAAAGAAGCAATAGTTCCCCAACCTCGACGGCAGGCGTTATTGTTACAGAAGAAAAAGTTCTAGAGTGGCTAAAAATTTCCATGAACGTTTCTGGCGTTTCTCAGGCTCAGCTTAGCGCCAAGGAATTTTTAAAGTGGGTAGCAAGGCGTAGTGGTTTGCTTTTGCCCAGAGGTGAGGGACGATTTTCATTTGTCCACCTTAGCTTCCAAGAGTATTTTTGTGCAAGATATATTGCAGCAAAAATAATAAGCCCAAGCTTTATTCACAATACAAGTAAATCTGAAGGCTCTGTAACACGGCCAGATTTAATGAAATGGGCAGATAACTCAGCTTGGCGGGAAATTTTAATATATTTATTTGAATTAATATCAGCTGAACGAGATAAAGAATGGGCAGAGTATTTAGCCTCAATTGTTTTCAATAAAAGCAATCAAAAATATTTCAGCGAATCAAAATCAGCTCTTGCTGCAAAAATTCTTACAAATAAACATGTATATATTTCCAAAGAATTTCAATATGATGTCGCGATCCGGTGTTCCGCGACAGCAATTGCAGAATGTAAAACTTTTATAAACCCATCAACACAAGTAGTACTAAATGCATTGGTTGCGCACCAACACGCCATATTTTATTCAGCAAAGAAAGATTCCGAGAAATACAACATACCATCTACAGGGATTGAGAAATTAATAGCATCCCCTCATGAGGAAACATTACTGCTTTTTGCCGAAGGGGAAAATTTTGAAGATTTCCCAAATATCGAAAAGCTAAGCAATCTAAGATTATTGGATCTGGGGAAATTTAGAATTTCAGAAGATCTGTTAAAGAACTCGTCAAATATATTATCTTTGAAATTATCAATCTGCAGAAATGTAAATAATATTGACATATCGGGTTTGCACGACTTGGAAGATCTATCAATAAATAGTTGCGAATTAAAAAAAATACCATCTCTAAGTGGTTCAAAGAAAATTCAATTTATTAGTTTATCATACAATCCAATTACAAGTTTAACTTCACTAAAGGGATTAAAAAATCTATCCGGTCTTTATATTGATTCCGCAAAAATTAAGACCTTATTGCCGTTAAAAAACTTGACAGAGCTTCGCGTCTTAAGCTTTGACAATAATTTTGTCTCGGATTTATCCATTATTGAAAATTTAAGAAATTTAAGCATATTCTATGCTGACAATAATCCGATCAGTGATTTTTCTCCATTAAAACACCTTAACAAAATAACGACCCTTAGTTTAAATGACACAATTATAGATGACCTTTCCATATTAAGAAATATGAAGGAGTTGCGACGCTTAAGATTACGTAAGACAAAAATTATTGACTTTACAGAAATTTCAAATAATACGAAACTATATGAACTTGATTTGAGTGGGACATCCATTTCCGATTTGGCCCCAATTTCTGAGTTAACAAACTTGACCCACTTAAATTTAAACAACACTAATATCTCAAGTCTTAGAGAGCTGAAAAATTTAAAGAAATTGTCTGTTCTCAAAATCAGGGAAACAAAAGTTACTGACTTTTCAGTCTTGGAAAAAATACAGAATTTGCGGGTAGAAAGGTAAATGAAAAAAAGCCGTTCTCGACAAGAGAAACGGCTTTTTGAATTGTGGGACTAAACGAAAGTATTACAACTGGCCGAGTAACGTTTCGGCGTTCGAGACTTCGAACTTGCCGCCTTGTTCGATGTTCAGCTGGGTCACGACGCCGTTCTCAACCAGCAGCGAGTAGCGCTGCGAGCGGGTGCCCATGCCGAACTTGCTGAAGTCGGCGTCCAGGCCCAGGGCCTTGGAGTAGGCGGCGTTGCCGTCGGCCATCATGCGGACGGTGCCGGTGGCTTTCTGGTCGCGGCCCCACGCGCCCATGACGAAGGCGTCATTGACCGAGATGCACCAGATTTCGTCGACGCCCTTGGCTTTCAGGTCGGCGGCGTGCTTGACGTAGCCTGGCACGTGCTGTGCCGAGCAGGTCGGGGTGTAGGCGCCTGGCAGGCCGAAGATCGCGATCTTCTTGCCCTTGACCAGGTCTTGTACGTTGAACGTGTTCGGGCCCAGCGAGCAACCTTCGGTTTCGGTTTCGATGAATTCGGACAGGGTGCCTTCCGGCAGGGTGTCGCCAATCTTGATGGTCATGAATGACTCCTTTTATAAAATGTTTAACGTAAAAAAGCCGCGCCAAGGCGCGGCTTTCACCGGCTTAGAGCGAGCAGTATGCCTTAATCCGCCTGCTTGCGCAGGAAGGCGGGAATGTCGTACGTTTCCATGCCGTTCTTTTCCATCGCGCGCACCTGCTCGGAAGCCGATTCGCGACGCCAGACGGCCGGCGCCTTCATGCCGTCGAAGGCCGGCGACGCGCCGCCGCCCATGCCGCTGGTGGCGCCCATCGACACCGACGACGACGCCGCGCCGCCGCCCAGGGCAGCCGATGGCATCATCGGGCTGTTGTGGGTGCCGGTGCGCAGCATCTGCTGGGGAACCAGCTGCACGTGCTTCTTGGCCTTGCCCAGGCCGGTGGCCACCACGGTGACGCGGATGTCGTCGCCCATGTTGTCGTCGTAGGCGATACCCTGGGCGATCGACGCGTCCGGCGCGGCGAAGGCGCGCACGGCGGCCATGACTTCCTTGATCTCCTTACCCTTCAGGCCACGCGACGCGGTCACGTTGACCAGCACGCCACGGGCGCCCGACAGGTCGACGCCGTCCAGCAGCGGCGACGCCACGGCCTGCTCGGCGGCGATGCGCGCGCGGTCGACGCCGGACGCGGTCGCGGTGCCCATCATGGCCTTGCCCTGCTCGCCCATGATGGTCTTGACGTCGTTGAAGTCGACGTTGATGTGGCCCGGCACGTTGATGATCTCGGCGATACCGGCGACCGCGTTGTTGAGCACGTCGTCGGCGTGCTGCAGCCAGTCGATCAGCGATTCGTCTTCGTAGATCTCTTCCAGCTTCTCGTTCAGGATCACGATCAGCGAGTCGACGTGGGCCGACAGCTGCTCCAGGCCTTCGTCGGCGATGTCCATGCACTTCTGGCCTTCGTGCGAGAACGGCTTCGACACCACGGCCACGGTCAGCGCGCCCAGCGACTTGGCGATTTCCGCCACGATCGGTGCGGCGCCGGTGCCGGTGCCGCCGCCCATGCCGGCGGCGATGAACACCATGTGCGCGCCGCGCAGCGCGTCTTCGATGCGCGAGCGCGATTCCTCGGCCAGCTTGCGGCCGACGTCGGGCTTCATGCCGGCGCCCAGGCCGGTCTCGCCGATCTGGATCACGTTGTCGGCCTTGGAGGTCGACAGCGCCTGCGCATCGGTATTCGCGGCGATGAATTCGACGCCGGACATGCCCTTGTTGATCATGTGTTGAACTGCATTGCCACCTGCGCCGCCGACTCCGACGACCTTGATGACGGTGCCCAAAGCTGCGTTATCGACCATATCAAACTCCATGATGTGACTCCTATCAGAATGCGGTTTTCAAGCGCCAGTCCTCATATCGTTAGAAGAACTGGGGATTGAAAACTGCGGTTTTAATATAAAAAGTTTAGTGTGTTTCGTACTACAAAAGCGTTTAAAAATTCCCGAGGAACCATTCTTTCATGCGCTGCCATACTGCCTTCACCGAGCCATCCTGACGCGTAACGATATGGCCACGCAGGTACTGCTTTTTCGCTTCCAACAACAGGCCGAGCACGGTCGCGTAGCGCGGACTGCGCACCACGTCGGCCAGCTGGCCACGGTAGTCCGGCGTGCCGAGGCGCGCCGGTTTGAGGAATATGTCTTCCGCCATCTCGACCATGCCCGGCATGATCGCGGTGCCGCCGGTCAGCACGATGCCCGAGGACAGCACGCCTTCGTAGCCCGACTCGCGCACCACCTGGTGCACCATGGCGAACAGCTCTTCGACGCGCGGCTCGATCACGGCGGCCAGCGCCTGGCGCGACAGGTTGCGCGGACCGCGGTCGCCCAGGCCCGGCACTTCCAGCGATTCGCCCGGATCGGCCAGCACCTGCTTGGCCACGCCATAGCGGATCTTGATCTCTTCCGCTTCCGAGGTCGGGGTGCGCAGCGCCATCGCGATGTCGTTGGTGATCTGGTCGCCGGCGATCGGGATCACGGCGGTGTGGCGGATCGCGCCGTCCGAGAACACGGCGACGTCGGTGGTGCCGCCGCCGATGTCGATCAACACCACGCCCAGTTCCTTCTCGTCCGGCGTCAGCACGGCGTCGGCCGAAGCCATCGGCTGCAGTATCAGGTCGGACACTTCAAGGCCGCAGCGACGCACGCACTTGACGATGTTCTGCACCGCCGAGACGGCGCCGGTGACGATGTGGACTTTGACTTCCAGCCGGATGCCGCTCATGCCGATCGGTTCGCGCACGTCTTCCTGGCTGTCGACGATGAATTCCTGCGGAACCGTGTGCAGCAGCTGCTGGTCGGTCGGTATGTTAACCGCCTTTGCCGTTTCGATGACGCGCGCCACGTCGGTGGCCGTCACTTCCTTGTCCTTGATGGCCACCATGCCGCTGGAATTGAAGCTGCGGATATGGCTGCCCGCGATGCCGGCGTAGACATTGCGGATCTTGCAATCGGCCATCAGCTCCGCTTCTTCCAGCGCGCGCTGGATCGATTCGACGGTCGCTTCGATGTTGACCACCACGCCCTTCTTCAGGCCTTTCGATTCGTGCTGGCCCAGCCCGATCACCTCGTGGCGTCCATCGCCCATCACCTCGGCCACCACGGCCACCACTTTCGAGGTGCCGATGTCGAGGCCAACGATCAGGTTTTTAGCGTCTTTAGTCATTTATCTCTGCCTACTGTATTTTTTTCTTCACGATCGGTTTTGGCTTGGCTCCCTCGGCCGGAATCTTCAATCCCGTCGCACTCAGTGCCAGCCCATTCTGGTAACGCATATCGATGGTCTCGATGTTCTGCAAGTGCTCCACCAGCTGCGGATAAATTCCCATCAGGCGGTCCACCCTTTCCTTCAACGTGGTGCTGGTCTGTTCCCGCCCCAGCGCCACGCTCATGCCGTTATTCAGCCGCACCGTCCATGCATAGCGCCCCGACAGCGACAACGACTCCGGCACCAGCTTGAGCGGCGCGAACCAGGTGCGCAGCTCGTCGTAACGCGACAGCACTTCCTTCTCGCTGCCCTCCGGTCCGTCGAACTCCGGCAGCACATGGTCCTCTTCCGCCTCGGCCAGGTTGGCGGTGAACGACTCGCCCTTGGTCGACAACAACCGTCCGTCCTCGCCCCAGGTGCCCAGCGCCTCATGCTCTTCCAGCGCCACGATCAGCTGGTCCGGCCATTCGCGGCGCACCGTTGCGCGGCGCACCCAGGGCACCGATTCGAACGCCTGGCGCACCGCATCCAGATTCGTCGTGAAGAAGTTACCCTTGATGCGGCCCAGCGCGTTGTTACGCAGCGTCAGGTGATTCACATGCCTTAACTCGTCCTGCCCGATCGTCTCGATACGGATGGTGCGCAGCGTGAACATCGGCCGCTGCGCCACCCACCACACGCCTGCGGCGATGGATGCCAACAACGTCAAGGCGAAAATGCCGCTGGCGGTCGCATTCAAGGCTTTAGCGTCTTGCCACATCGTGTTGCTCAACCCTTCATTTTCAAGCGCGCGGTGCGCAGGATTTCCACGCACAAGTCTTCATAGCTGATGCCTTCCGCGCGCGCCGCCATCGGCACCAGCGAGTGGCCGGTCATGCCCGGCGACGTGTTCACCTCCAGCAGGAAGGGCTTCTGGTCGCTCTCGCGCAGCAGGAAGTCGACCCGTCCCCAGCCCTCGCAGCCGATGGCGCGGTAGGCCAGCACGGCCAGGCGCTGCATCTCCCGCGTCAAGGCTTCCGGCAGCGCGGCCGGGCAGAAATACTGGGTGTCGTCGGTGAAGTACTTGTTCTGGTAATCGTAATTGCCTTGCGGCGCCACGATCTCCACCACCGGCAGCGGCCGCGCGGTGGCGCCGGAACCGAGCATGGCGACCGTGAACTCGCGGCCGGTGACGAATTCCTCGGCCAGCACGGAATCGTCCAGCGCGGCGGCGATATCGAAAGCGGCCTTGAATTCCCCGGCGGCGCTGACCTTGGTGATGCCGATGGTCGAACCTTCATGCGGCGGCTTGACGATCAGCGGCAGGCCCAGGTCGGCCGCTACCGCGTCCAGGTCGGCGCCGGCGACGGCGGCCGCACTGAGCACCGCGTAGCGCGGCGTCGGCAGGCCGGCGGCCAGCCAGACGATCTTGGTGGTGATCTTGTCCATGCCCACCGAGCTGGCCATCACGCCGCTGCCGGTGTATGGAATGCCCAGCAGTTCCAGCGCGCCCTGCAGGCTGCCGTCTTCGCCGAAGCGGCCGTGCAGCGCGATGAACACGCGGTCGAATTTTTCGGCGGCCAGTTCGGCCAGCGTGCGCACGCCGGTGTCGAACAGGTGGGCGTCGATGCCCTTGCTTTGCAGGGCCGCCAGCACGCCGTTGCCGGACATGATGGAGACTTCGCGCTCGGCGGAACGGCCGCCGTACAGCACGCCGACCTTGCCGTATGCTTTTGCGTCAATAGGAGTAAGGTGATTCACTTTCAGACCTTTGGATAGTTAGTCAGTTTGGCGGGGACGCCGCTGATCGAGCCTGCGCCCATGGTCATGACGACGTCGCCGTCGCGCACCACGCTCATGATGGTTTCCGGCATATCGCCGATCGCCTCTACAAATATCGGTTCGGTCTTGCCGCGTGCGCGCAGCGCATGCGCCAGCGCGCGGCCGTCGGCGGCCACGATCGGCGCTTCGCCGGCGGCGTAGACTTCGGCCAGCACCAGCACGTCGACGGTGCCCAGCACTTTGACGAAGTCTTCAAACAGGTCGCGCGTGCGGCTGTAGCGGTGCGGCTGGAAGGCCAGCACCAGGCGGCGGCCGGGATAGGCGGCGCGCGCGGCGGCGGTGGTCACGTCCATTTCCAGCGGGTGGTGGCCGAAGTCGTCCACCAGCGTGAAGGTCCCCGCCTTGGCGCCGTCGCCTGGAATCGCCACCTCGCCGTATTTGGTGAAGCGGCGGCCGACGCCGGCGAAGGCGGCCAGGCCGGCCTGGGTGTCCTTGTCTTCGATGCCGATCTCGCGCGCGATGGCGATGGCCGAGCAGGCGTTCTGCACGTTGTGCAGGCCGGGCTGGTTCAGCACCACGTCCAGGTCGGGATAGCCTTCCTGGATCACGGTGAAGTGCATCTCGACGCCGACCGCGCGGGCGTTCACGGCGCGCACTTCGGCGTCCTCGTGGAAGCCGTAGGTGGTCACCGGCTTGGTCACCTGCGGCAGGATGGCCCGTACATGCTGGTCGTCGATGCACAGCATGGCGCGGCCGTAGAACGGCAGGCGGTGCGTGAAGCTGACGAAGGCCTGCTTGAGCTTTTCGAAATCGTGCTCGTAGGTTTCCATGTGGTCGGCGTCGATGTTCGTGATGACTTCGATCATCGGCGTCAGGTTCAGGAACGAGGCGTCCGATTCGTCGGCTTCGGCCACCAGGTATTCGCCGGTGCCCAGCTTGGCGTTGGCGCCGGCGGCGGTCAGGCGGCCGCCGATGACGAAGGTCGGATCCAGGCCGCCCTGCGCCAGCACCGATGCGACCAGGCTGGTGGTGGTGGTCTTGCCGTGCGTGCCGGCGATGGCGATGCCGCGCTTGAGGCGCATCAACTCGCCCAGCATCACGGCGCGCGGAACGATGGGAATCTTGCGACTGCGCGCAGCCACCACTTCCGGGTTGTCCTGCTGGACGGCGGTCGAGGTGACGACGGCGTCGGCCATGCCGATGTTGTCGGCGGCATGGCCTTGATAGACCGTGGCGCCCATGCCGGCCAGGCGTTGCGTGACGGCGTTGCTGCCCAGGTCCGAGCCGGACACGGTGTAGCCGAGCGTCAGCAGCACTTCGGCGATGCCGCTCATGCCGCTGCCGCCGATGCCGACGAAGTGAATGTTCTGTACTTTGTGCTTCATGTTAGTTGTTCCAATACCTGTGCGATAGCGTCGTTCGCATCGCGTTTGCCGACACTGCGCGCCGCCGTCGCCATGGTCAGGCAGGCGCCGCGGGTCAGCGTTTCCAACAGCGTCGCGACACTCTGCGCGCTCATTTCCGATTGCGGCATGTGTATCGCCGCGTTCTGTTTCGCCATCCACTGCGCGTTGTCGCGCTGGTGGCTGGTGGTCGATGCGACCAGCGGCACCAGCACGCTGGCCACGCCGGCGGCGGTCAGTTCCGACAGCGTGATGGCGCCGGCGCGGCAGACCACCACGTCGGCGTGGCTGTAGGCGGCGGCCATGTCGTCGATGAAGTCGACCACGTTCGCTTCCACCCCCGCCTGCGCGTACGCGGCGCGCAGCGCATCGATGTTCTTCTTGCCCGACTGGTGCGTCACCTGCGGACGCTGCGCGGCCGGGATCAGCGCCAGCGCGGCCGGCAGGTTGTCGTTCAGCGCCCTGGCGCCCAGGCTGCCGCCCACCACCAGGATACGCAGCGGACCTTCGCGGCCGAAGAAACGCAGGTCCGGCGCGGACATGTCCAGGATTTCCCTGCGCACCGGGTTGCCGGTGACGACGGCCTTGCTGGCGGCCTTGCCGAAGTTGGCCGGGAAGCCGAAGCACACCCGCTCGGCGAACGGCACCAGGGTTTTATTCGACAGCAGCAGCGCGGCGTCGGCATTGACCAGCACCAGCGGCACGCCGCGCAGGCGCGCCATCAGGCCGCCCGGCACGGTGACGTAGCCGCCCATGCCCAGCACCACGTCCGGCTTGCGGTTGCCGATATAGCCGAAGCAGGCGGCGAAGGCCTTGACCATCTTCAGCGCACCGCCCAGCGAGTGCTTCAAGCCCTTGCCGCGCATGCCGGTGAAGTCGATGCTGTCCATCGGGATACCGTGCTTGGGCACCAGCTCCTGCTCCATGCCGGCGGCGGTGCCCAGCCAGGTCACTTCCCAGCCGCGCGCGCGCAGCGTCTGCGCGATCGCCAGGCCGGGGAAAATGTGACCGCCGGTGCCGGCCGCCATGATCATCAATCGTTTCATAGTCTGCCACCACGCATCAGGACCCGGTTCTCGTAGTCGATCCGGAGCAGGATCGCGAGTCCGACGCAGTTGATTACCACACCCGTGCCGCCATAGCTCATCAGCGGCAAGGTCAAGCCCTTGGTCGGCAGCAGGCCAAGGTTGACACCCATATTGATAAACGTCTGCACGCCGATCCAGATGCCGATGCCCTTGGCCGTCAGGCCGGCGAAGGTCTGGTCGATGGCGATGGCCTGGCGGCCGATGTCGAAGGCGCGCTTGATCAGCCAGTAGAACATGGCGATCACCACCAGCACGCCGGCCAGGCCGAGTTCTTCGCCGATCACCGCCAGCAGGAAGTCGGTATGCGCTTCCGGCAGGTAGTGCAGCTTTTCCACGCTGCCGCCCAGGCCAACGCCAAAAATCTCGCCGCGCCCGAAAGCGATCAGCGAGTGGGTCAGCTGGTAGGCCTTGTTCAGCGCATTGTCTTCTTCCCACGGATTGAGGTAGGCGAAGTAGCGCTCGCGGCGGAATTTCGACAGCGCGATGATGGAGCCGAAGATCGCCACCAGCACCACGCCGATGCCGCCGAACCAGATGGCGTTGATCCCGCCCAGGAACAGGATGCCCATGGCGATGCAGACGATCACGCCGAAGGCGCCCAGATCGGGTTCGAGCAGCAGCAACAGGCCGACGCAGCCGACCGCCGCCGCCATCGGCAGGAAGCCCTTGGTCAGCTTGTGCATGTATTCCTGCTTGCGCACCGTGTAGTCGGCGGCGTACAGCACGGCCACCACTTTCATCAGCTCCGACGGCTGGATGTTGAATACCTTGAGCGAGAGCCAGCGGCGGCCGCCGTTGACCACCACGCCGAGGCCGGGGATCAGCACCATCACCAGCAGCACCAGCGTGCCGATGAACAGGTAGGGCGCGGCCTTTTGCAGGTCGCAGATGCGGACGCGGAACACGAACAGGCCGGCCAGCAGCGAGACGCCGATGAACATCGCCTGCCGTTGCACGAAATAGGTGTTCTGCCAGCGCGCGTAGTTGGCGAACTTGGGCGAATCCGGCAGCGAGATCGAGGCCGAATACACCATCACCATCCCGAGCAGCATCAACAGCAGCGTGACCCAGACCAGCGGCTGGTCGTATTCCATCATCTTCGATTGCCGCGCGCGGCTGTCCATCGACGGCGGCGTCGACTTGTCAGCAAAGCGGAACGGCATCTGGAAAGCCATCAGAGCTCCTGTCCGGCATCGAGGGCGATCTCGCGCACGGTGTCGATGAACACCTGGGCGCGATGCGCGTAGTTCTTGAACATGTCCATGCTGGCGCAGGCCGGCGACAGCAGCACGGCGTCGCCGGCTTGCGCCAGTTCGCTGGCGCGCTTGACGGCTTGCGGCAGGTCGGTGCCGCAGTCTTCGATCTCGTAGCCCAGGTCCGCCGACGCTTCCAGCGCGGCGCGGATCCGCGGCGCGTCGCGGCCGATCAGCAGCACGGCGCGCACGTAGCGCGATACCGGTTCGGCCAGCGGCGTGAAGTCCTGGCCCTTGCCGTCGCCGCCCATGATCACCAGCAGGCGCTGGCTGGCGCCGGCGAAGGCCTTGCCCAAGCCGTTCAACGCGGCCACGGTGGCGCCGACGTTGGTGCCCTTGCTGTCGTCGTAGTATTCAACCTCGTTGATGGCGCCGACCAGTTCCACGCGGTGCGGCTGGCCGCGATACTCGCGCAGGCCGTGCAGCAGCGGCGCCAACGGCAGCTCGATGGCGCGGCACAGCGCCAGCGCGGCCAGCGCGTTGGCGGCGTTGTGCACGCCGCGGATCTGCAGCGCGTCGGCCGGCATCAGGTTCTTGACCATGCACTCGACCGGCGGCGGCGGCGGATCGTTCTTCTTGCGCTTCTTCGGTTCGCCCTCTTCTTCCGACGGCACGGCGGTGGCGAGCCACAGCACGCCGCGCTCGCTGTTCAGGCCGAGGTCGTCGCGCAAGGTCGGCGCATCGGTGCCGAAGGTGACGTTGGGGCCGGTGGCGCTGGCCATGCGCATCACGGTGGCGTCGTCGCGGTTCAACACGCGCACGGTGTCGGCCGCGAAGATGCGGTGCTTGGCGGCGGCGTAGGACGGCATGTCGCCGTGCCAGTCCAGGTGGTCCTGGGTCACGTTCAAGACGGTGGCGGCGTCCGCCTCCAGCGTGTAGGTGGTTTGCAGTTGGAAGGACGACAGCTCCAGCACCCACACTTCGGGCAGCGCGCTGGTACCCGACGCGGCGTCCATCACTTCGCGCAGCACGTCGAGCGCGGCGGGGCTGATGTTGCCGGCCACGCGCACGGTCTTGCCGGCGCGTTCGCACAGCTGGCCGACCAGGGTGGTGACGGTGGTCTTGCCGTTGGTGCCGGTGATGGCGATGATCTTGGGCGTGTAGCCGCGTTCATGTTCCAGCGCTTCCAGCGCCTGGGCGAACAGTTCGATCTCGCCCCATACCGGCACGCCGGCGGCGGCGGCGGCGGGCGCGATTTCGGCCAGTTCGCGGTACGGCGCCAGGCCGGGGCTGACGGCGACGAAGTCCACGCCTTCCAGCAGCGAAGGATCGAATGAACCCGAAGCGAACGGGCCGGCGACGAAGTCCACTTCCGGCACGGCGGCGCGCAGCGCGGGCAGGCGTTCCGGCGCTTCGCGGGTATCGGCCACGCGCACGCGCGCGCCGCTGCGGGCGAGCCACAGCGCCATCGCCAGACCGGATTCACCCAGTCCCAGTACCAGTGCGTTTTTGCCTTGGTAGATCATCAGCGCAGTTTCAAAGTAGAGAGACCGATCAGCACCAGCATCATCGTGATAATCCAGAAGCGCACGACGACCTGGGTCTCTTTCCAGCCTTTTTGTTCAAAGTGGTGGTGCAAGGGCGCCATCAGGAACACGCGGCGGCCGACGCCGTAGCGCTTCTTGGTGATCTTGAACCAGCCCACCTGGATAATCACCGACACCGTCTCGGCGACGAAGATGCCGCCCATGATGAACAGGACGATTTCCTGGCGCACGATGACGGCGAGGGTGCCCAGCGCGCCGCCCAGCGCCAGTGCGCCGACGTCGCCCATGAACACCTGGGCCGGGTGGGTGTTAAACCACAGGAAGGCCAGGCCGGCGCCGGCCAGCGCGCCGCAGAAGATGATCAATTCACCGGCGCCGGGAATGTGCGGGATGAACAGGTACTTCGAATACGTGGCGTGGCCGGTCAGGTAGGCGAACAGGCCGAGCGCCGAGCCGACCATGATCGTCGGCATGATGGCCAGGCCATCCAGGCCGTCGGTGAAGTTGACGGCGTTGCTGGTGCCGACGATGACGCAGTAGGTCAAGGCGATGAAGCCCCACACGCCCAGCGGATAGCTGATGGTCTTGAAGAACGGTACGATCAGGTCGGCCTTGGGCGGCAGGTCCATCGAGAAACCCGACTGCACCCAGGCGAAGAACAGCTCGAACACCTGGCCGGCGTTGGGCGCGGACACCGAGAACGCCAGGTACAGCGCGGCGCCGATGCCGACCAGCGACTGCCAGAAGTATTTTTCCGCCGAGCGCATGCCTTCCGGGTCCTGGCGCACCACCTTGCGGTAGTCGTCGACCCAACCGACCGCGCCGAAACCCAGCGTGACGACCAGCACCGGCCAGATGAAGCGGTTGGACAGGTCGCACCACAGCAGCGTCGAGACGCCGATCGAGATCAGCAGCAGCACGCCGCCCATGGTCGGGGTGCCGTGTTTTTTCAGGTGGGTCTGCGGACCGTCGGTGCGCACGGCCTGGCCGTACTTCATGGCGGTCAGCTTGCGGATCACGGCCGGACCGGCCGACAGGCCGATCAGCAGCGCGGTCGCGGTGGCGAACACCGCGCGGAAGGTGATGAAGTTGAAGACCCGGAGTGGCCCGAGGTCCTGCTGAAAATATTGTGCGAGCCAGAGCAGCATGATTAGTGACTTTCCTTGTTAGCTTGTTGCGATCCAATCAAATGCTGCACGACCCGTTCCATTTTCATGAAGCGGGAGCCCTTGATTAATACGGTTGCATCCGGCGTGACGGCCGCTTCGACAGCAGCCAGCAAATCGCCGAAGTTTTCAAAATGACGAATGGACGCGCCTTGTATATGCGCGGCCAGCTCGCCCGTTACCAGCACCTGTTCGATGCCCTTGCTCTGCGCGTAGGCGCCGATTTCTTCGTGAAACTCGCGGCCCTGGGTGCCGACTTCGCCCATGTCGCCCAGCACCAGTACGCGCGGGGCGGCGGCCCTGGACAGCACGTCGATGGCGGCGCGCACCGAGTCCGGATTGGCGTTGTAGCTGTCGTCGATGACGACCGCGCCGTTGGCGGCGGCCTTCTTCTGCAGGCGGCCGCTGACCGGCGCGAAGGTGTCGAGGCCCAGTTTGATCTGGTCCAGCGCGATGCCGGCGGCATACGTGCAGGCCACGGCGGCCAGCGCGTTGCGCACATTGTGTTCGCCCGCGGCTTGCAGGTTGACGAAGAACTGTTCAGGCTCGCCCTCGCCTTCGCGGATGGTGACGAACATCTCGCTGCCGAAGTCGCCGGCGCGGAAGGTGCAGCTCACTTCCGCATCCTTGGTCAGGCCGAAGCGCAGCACGCGGCGGCCGGCCGACAGCTCTTCCCAGATAGTGGTGAACTCGTCGCCATGCGGGAACACGGCCACGCCGTCGGCCGCCAGGCCGGCCAGCACGGCGCCGTTTTCGCGCGCCACCGCTTCCACGGTGTGCATGAATTCCTGGTGCTCGCGCTGGGCGTTGTTGACCATGGCGATGGTCGGCGCGGCGATGGCGCTCAGGCGGCCGATTTCGCCGGGATGGTTCATGCCCAGTTCGACCACGGCCGACTGCTGCTTCGCTTCCATGCGGAACAGCGTCAGCGGCACGCCGATTTCGTTATTCAGGTTGCCGCGCGTGGCCAGGCGGCCGTCTTCGCCGTGGGCGGCGGCCAGGATGGCGGCGATCATTTCCTTGACCGTGGTCTTGCCGTTGCTGCCGGTGACGCCGATGACGGGCATGGCGAACTGGCGGCGCCAGTGGTTGGCGATCTGGCCCAGCGCCGCCAGCGTGTCCGGCACGACGATGGCCGCGACCTTGGCCGCGTCCCAGCCTTCCGGCAGTTCCTCCACGACGACCGCGGCGGCGCCCTTCTCCGCGACCTGCGCGAGGAAGCTGTGGGCGTCGAACACCTCGCCGCGCAGGGCGACGAACAGCGAACCTGCAAAGACGTTGCGGCTGTCGGTGCAGACGCCGTTGAATACAACTTCGCCGGAGCCGATCAATTCGGCGCCGGTCACGGAAGGCAGAATCTGTGCGAGTGCTGCACGCATCAATTCGTCCTCATCATGGTTAAGCGGGCCGACAGCGCCAGTTGCGCGTGGTCGGCGTCGGAGAATGGCAGTTTCTTGCCCTTGATTTCCTGGTACGGCTCGTGGCCTTTACCGGCCAGCAGGATCACGTCCGGCTTGCCGGCGTGCTTGATCGCCGACAGGATGGCGGCGGCGCGGTCGTCCAGCGTCTGCACGGTCGATGCCGGGTGGTTGCGGTCCATGCCGGCGACGATCTGCTCGATGATGGCGTGCGGATCTTCGCTGCGCGGGTTGTCGCTGGTGACCAGCACGTGGTCGGCCATCTGCGCGATCTTGCCCATCTGCGGGCGCTTGCCCGGATCGCGGTCGCCGCCGCAGCCGAACACGCACCACAGCTGGCCGCCGCGGTCGGTGGCCACGGGACGCAGCGCGGCCAGGGTTTTTTCCAGCGCGTCCGGCGTGTGGGCGTAGTCGATGACGATCATCGGCGCGTCCTGGCCGCCGACCTGCTGCATGCGGCCCGGCGCCGGCAGCAGCGCTTCGACCGCTTCGATGGCGGCGCGCAGGCCCAGGCCCTTGGCCAGCATCGCGCCCATCACGCCCAGCGCGTTGCTGATGTTGAAGTTGCCGACCAAATGCGTCTTGACCAGCGCCCCCCCCAGCGGGCACTCCAGCTGGAATTCGGTGCCGGCGTTGCGGCTGCTGCGGAACTGGCTGGCGCGCAGCATCAGCACGCCCTCGATGTCCGGCTGCGCGGCGGCGTCGCGCAAGGTGTAGCCGATCAATGGAATGCCGCCGGCCAGCGGCGTTTTCGCCTTCAGGTGGGCGATCAGGCGCAGGCCCATCGGGTCGTCCAGGTTGAGCACCGCCGTTTTCAGGCCGGGCCAGTCGAACAGTTTGGTCTTGGCGGCCTCGTAGGCCTGCATGGTGCCGTGGTAGTCCAGGTGGTCGCGGGTCAGGTTGGTGAACAGCGCGACGTCGAAGTGCATGCCGGCCACGCGGCCCTGTTCCAGCCCGATCGACGACACTTCGATCGCCAGCGCGGCGGCGCCCTGCGCGCGCAGCTCGGCCAGCGTGCGCGCCAGCAGCACCGCGTCCGGCGTGGTGTAGCCGGTGACGTCGTATTCGACGTCGCCGCGCGCGCGGAACAGGCCCACCCCCAGCGTGCCGACCACGGCGGCCGGTTCGGCGCCGCGCGACAGCGCGTGGCCCAGCCACACGGCGCTGGAGGTCTTGCCGTTGGTGCCGGTGACGCCGACGCTGAACATCGCCGCATCCGGCTGCTCATAGTAGGCGTGGGCGATCACCCCGGCGTGCTGCTTGAGCTGGTCGACGGTGATATAGGGGACGGCCCAGCCGTCGTTCCAAGTGAAGCCGGCCGGGTCGAGCACCACCAGCGCGGCGCCCTGCTCGATGGCGCTGGCGATGAAGCCGCGGCCGTCGCCGGCGTCGCCAGGGTAGGCAAAAAACACATCGCCCAGCTTGATGCGGCGCGAATCCGAAGCCAACTGCGCGGACGGCGCGAGCTTGCGGATGGCGGCGGCGATTGCCAGCGGGTCGAAGTCAGAAGTCGTCACGGTTTCTCCTGTGCTGCATTATCAGGAATGATGATATGGGTAAGGGTCGCATCGGGCGTGATGTTCTTGGCGCGCAGCGCGTTGGCGGCCAGCGCGGAGAACACCGGGCCGGCGACGTCGCCGCCGACGTGCACCGGGCCGCCCGGCTCGTCGATCATGACGGCGATCACGAAGCGCGGATCCGACATCGGCGCCATGCCGACGAAGTTGCCGATGTATTTGGTCTGCGAGTAGCGGCCGTTGACCACCTTCTGCGCGGTGCCGGTCTTGCCGCCGACGCGGTAGCCAGGCACCTGGGCCTTGACGGCCGAGCCGCCCGGCTGGGTGACCATTTCCAGCATCACGCGCATCTCGGCGGCGGTCTTGGCGCTGACCACCTGGGTGCCGTGCGGCGCCTCCGTCACTTTCTGGAACGACAGCGGAATGATGTCGCCGTCGCGGGCGAAGATCATGTAGGCGCGCGCCAGCTGGATCAGCGACACCGAGATGCCCTGGCCGAAGCTCATATTGGCCTGTTCGATCGGGCGCCACGATTTGTACGGACGCACACGGCCGGCCACGGCGCCGGGGAAGCCCCACTTGGGCTGCTGGCCGAAACCGACCTTGGTGAACATTTCCCACATCTCCTGCGGCGGCATGCCCAGCGCGATCTTCGAGGTGCCGATGTTGGACGACTTCTGGATGATGGTCTGGACATCGACCAGGTAGTGCGGGTGGGTGTCGTGGATCACATGATCGGCGATCACCATGGCGCCGGCGCCGGTGTCGAACATGGTGTGCGGGGTGATGCGCTTTTCGTCCAGCGCCAGGCCGACCGTGAACGGCTTGAGCGAGGAACCCGGCTCGAAGGTGTCGGTCATCACGCGGTTGCGCAGCTGTTCGCCGGTCAGCTTGGTGCGGTCGTTGGGGTTGTAGGTCGGCCAGTTGGCCAGCGCCAGCACTTCGCCGGTGTGCACGTCCAGCACGATGGCGGCGCCGGCCTTGGCGTGGAACTTCTCCACCGATTCCTTGACCTGCGTGAAGGCGATGTACTGCAGCTTGCTGTCGATCGACAAGGTCAGGTCCTTGCCGTCGTGCGGCTCGCGCACCGACTCGATGTCCTCGACGATGCGGCCCAGGCGGTCCTTGATGACGCGGCGGCTGCCCGGCTGGCCGACCAGCGTCTTCTGCTGCGCCAGCTCCATCGATTCCTGGCCGGCGTCTTCGACGTTGGTGAAGCCCACCACGTGGGTCGTCACTTCGCCCTGCGGGTAGAAGCGCTTGTATTCCTTGCGGGTCTGGATGCCATCGATGCCGAGCTTGGTGATCTGGTCGGCCACGTCCTGCTCGACCTGGCGCTTCAGGTAGACGAAGCCGCGGTCGGAGTCGAGTTTCTTTTGCAGGTCGGCGTTGCTCATGCCGAGCAGCCTGGCCAGCTCTTTGAGCTTGGCCGGCGGCGCTTCCTGGACGTCGTCCGGGATCGCCCAGATGGCCTTGACCGGCACCGACGACGCCAGCACCTGGCCGTCGCGGTCGGTGATCTTGCCGCGCGTGGCCGGCAGGTCGAGCGTGCGGGCGTAGCGGATCTCGCCCTGCTTCTGCAGGAACTGGGTCGACAGGCCTTGCAGCCACAGGGCGCGCGCGCCCAGGCCGGCGAAGGCGGCGAACAATACGAACAGCACCACGCGCGAACGCCAGACCGGCAGGCGCACCGCCAGCACCGGGTTCCTGGAGAACGGCACGCCCTTGGAGCGGGCCACGCGCGAGGTGTTCAGATTGCCGCCGCGGCTCATTTCGATCCTTCCGGCGTCAGGTACTGGGTGCGCGCGGCGGTCAGCGGCGTCATGTTCAGGTCGCGGCGGGCGATTTCCTCGATGCGGGCGTGCTTGCCCAGGGTCGACTGGTCCAGCTGCAGCTGCGCCCATTCGATGTCGAGCTGGCGCGCCTGCGACTGCGTGCGTTCCAGTTCGATGAACAGGTGGCGCGCCTGGTATTGGGCGTTCACCAGCGACAGCCCGCAGGCCACCAGCAGCGCGGCCAGCACCAGGTTGATCTTGCCGCTCATGGCGCGCCCTTCGCCGTGGCGGTGAACGGCAGGCGGCGCGCCACCCGCATCACGGCCGAGCGCGCGCGCGGGTTGGCCGCGATCTCGGCGTCGGACGGCTTGAACTTGGCC
This sequence comes from Duganella sp. GW822-FHT06D06, assembly GCF_058799615.1. Lineage (NCBI taxonomy): Bacteria > Pseudomonadati > Pseudomonadota > Betaproteobacteria > Burkholderiales > Oxalobacteraceae > Duganella > Duganella sp. GW822-FHT06D06. The sequence goes on along the minus strand of NZ_JBXALQ010000005.1, from coordinate 225,473 downwards.
AGCAGCTTCAGTTCCGGCTGCGGCAGGTCGACCGCGCGGATCGGCAGGCGCCGGTCCGGCTGCTCGACGTTGGCCTTGGCGGCGAAGAAACGCTTGACCATGCGGTCTTCCAGCGAGTGGAAGCTGATGATGGCGATGATGCCGCCCGGCGCCAGGCTGTTCCAGGCCTGGGTCAGACCGATCTCGAGGTCTTCAAGCTCTTTATTGATGAAAATCCGGATAGCCTGAAAGGTACGGGTGGCCGGGTCCTTGCCCTTTTCCCGAGTCTTGACCGCGCCTGCCACGATGCCGGCAAGCTGTCGTGTGCTTGAAATTGGTTCGACTGCCCGGCGAGCAACAATCGCCTTTGCAATCTGAAAAGCAAACCGTTCTTCCCCATATTCTTTGATCACCTTTTCCAGTGTCTGTTCGGTTTCGATGGCAAGCCACTGCGCCGCCGACATGCCGCGCGTGGTGTCCATGCGCATGTCGAGCGGGCCGTCGTTGCGGAAGCTGAAGCCGCGCGCGGCGTCGTCCACCTGCGGCGAGGAGATGCCCAGGTCGAGCAGGATGCCGTCGGCCTGCGCCACGCCGCGCTCGGCCAGGGCCGCGTGCATGGTGGCGAAGCTGTCGTGGACGATGGTGAAGCGCGGATCGTCGATCTGCCCGGCGGTGGCGATCGCCTGCAGGTCTTTGTCGAAGGCGAGCAGGCGCGCGTTGGCGCCCAGTTTGGACAGGATCAGGCGCGAGTGGCCGCCGCGGCCGAACGTGCCGTCGACGTAGACGCCGTCGGCGCGCGCGCCGGCGATCGCCAGGGCGTCGACCGCTTCGTCCAGCAGCACCGTCCGATGCTGAAATTCCGGCACCGATGTAATTGTCATCACGGAGCCTTAGAAGGAGAAATTGGCGAGTACATCGGGGGTGCCGGCTTCGATCGCCTGCTGCTCTTTTTCCGCCATCTTGGCGGCATCCCAGATTTCAAAATGTGATCCCATGCCCGTCATCATGACTTCGCGCTGCAGGCCGACGGCGTTGCGCAGCTCGGGCGAGATCAGGATGCGGCCGGCCGTGTCCATTTCGACGTCGGTGGCGTAGCCGAGGAAGATGCGCTGCCAGGCGCGGGCCTGCAGCGGCCATTGGGCGATCTGCTGGCGGTGTTGTTCCCACACGGGGCGGGGAAACAGCATGACGCAGCCATCGGGATGGCGGGTCAGCGTGAGGCGGCCTTCGCACTGGATCGAGAGCGCGTCACGGTGCTTGGCGGGGATAGACATCCTGCCTTTGGCATCGAGATTGATTGCGGACGCGCCTTGAAACACGGGATTACCTTTACACCTCAGTAGGGTTAGCGGAGCATGATCGGCGTTTTCCGGTTTGCATTTCCCCCGCCGCTAAGTCGGGGGAAACTTCCCACAAAAAGACACTTTTTCACACAGATGCCCACTTTAGAGGAAGCAAGAATAGTGGTCAAGCGCTTTCAGGCAAACGAAACAGCGATTTTAGTAATGAAATTAAGGACTTAGCGCGATTCCTTGAAGCCGGGTAGAAATAAAATAGTCAGGTAAATTAAGTACTTATGGCAAACAGTGAATGTGCTACCTCATCTATGCACATGTGTTTCAGCGCACCAAAGCGCTGAAAACGGCGGCATAAAATAATTGAATTAAATGCATATAGTTGCAAAGCGCCAACATTGTGCTAGCAAATAAACAAGGACGGGGACGGGGCCGGGAATGTGCGTGCGGACGGGATTTCTTGCGGCAAGTCGCGCCGGTGGCGCAATGAGGCGGGTGGGGAAAACCTGGTGCGTGGTTGAACATTACCGCGGCACCGCTCAACTTGTATAGACAAGCAAGGCTTGCGCCGCCAAGCCGTATTATACGAAATCCGTCGGCGAATAACAGAAACGGCAGCCTCGCGGCTGCCGTTTTAAGTGCTTCTTAATCAATCATTAGTCGTAGGTGGCATACACCGTCACGCCGCTGTAGCTGGTTTTAGCCTTCAGCATGATGTAGTACCAGTGACCGGCCACCGGGTTGGGCAGGTACAGGTTTTCCGCGTTGCCGGCCGAGGCCGACACCATGTCGAACGAGGCCACGGTCGGGTAGCGGTCCAGCGCCAGGTACAGGTCGACGTCGCCGCTGCCGCCGCGGCTGTAGATCTTGACGTTCTTGGCGCCGGCCGGCACCATCAGGAACAGATAACCCTGGCTGCTCGAGGCCTGGCCGGTGATGCCGCAGTTCTTGCCCAGGTAGGTCAGCGAGGAACAGCGCGGCAATTGCGGTTCCGGCAGCGGCGGCTGGCCGGCGGTGCTGGCGGTGTTCACCCAGTCGGCGAACTCGGCGTCGTAGCGGGTGCCGATGCGGCCCATGAAGTCCTGGTAGCCGCTGTAGGCGCCGACCCGGAAATCGCCCAGCACGGTGTCAACGTCGGCGCGGTGCTTCTCGACCATGAAGCGGGCCGCCATATAACCCCAGCGATAGGCCCGGTTGGTGTAGTCGGACATGCTGTAGGTGTTGCCGAAGATCTGGCTCAGGCGGTAGGTGCCGGTGCGCGCCATGTCGATCGCCGCCTGGTTGTTATTCTTCAGCGACAGGTACTCGGCGATGCCCTCGATCCACCACACGGTCGGCACCGAGACGCCCATGCCGAAATCGCCCTGCATGTCGTAGCGGCCGTCCAGGTAGTGGACATACTCATGCTCCAGGTTCCACACCTGGAACGACGGCCGCAGCCACGAGGCCTCGTGGGCGATGAAGCGCGCCTGGTTGCCCGGGACGTCAGGTTGGCCTTCCAGGTACATGCCGCCGTTGTTGGTGTCGATGCCGTAGATGATGGAGGCGTACTTGCTGTAGTTGCTGTAGTCGTCGAACACCACCAGTTCCAGCGTGGTGTTGTTGTCGTTGGCCACCGGCGTGCGGTTGGTCTTCAACATCTCGTGGGCAAAGCCCTCCTCCGCCGCCAGCTTGTCGCAGCTGTCCTGCAACTGCGCCGGCGTCATGTCCTGGGCGCGGATGCGCAGCGTCGGGCTGCACGCCTTGCTGTACTTGAGCACGGCGTTGGCCAGCGTGTTGACGAAGTCGCAGGTGCCGTACTCGCCGCAGTTGGCGTTGTCGTAGTACTTGACGGCGCTGGCGGCCGCCAGCCACAGTTCGCTGTCGGCGCCGGTCATGCTGGAGCTGGCCAGCATGGCTTGCACCATCGGCTTGACGCCGGCCTTCAGCGCCGGATACTGCATGAAGCGGAACGCCTCGTTGGTGGCGTCGTTGAGCTGGTAACCGTAGCCGCCGCCCAGCAGCGCCGCCTTGTTGGCGGTGACGAAGGCGTTCAGCGCGGTCGCGTACGACAGGTCGTTTTGCAGCAGCGGCGTGCCCTCCGGACGGAAGTGGGCGTAGAACATCACCGTCAGCGCCGACGTGAAGCCGCCGCTGGTGCTGGCGTTGCGCAGCGCGGCGACCGCGTTCGGATTGGCCGCGCTGTTGGTGTAGCGCTGCACCAGCGCCTTCATGCTGGGCAGGTAGTACGGCTCGTCATGCATATTGGTGATCAGGCGCAGCACCTCGCCGGCGGTGCTGCTGGCCACCGGGTTGGGCACATACAGCGCCGTGCCGTCGGCCAGCTGCTTGATCGGGGTGCGCAGCGCGGTCTTCACCGACTGGGCCGGCTGGGCGATGGTGCCGCCTTCGGCCAGGTAGTAGCCGGCGCGCAGGTACAGCGTCAGGTTGACCAGCGCCATATTGCTGGCGTTGTAGCTGCCCGCCTCCTGCGCCAGGCGGCTGGCGATGGCGTTGAAGTTGGCGGCCGAGTAGACCGTCGCGCCCTGCGCCGGCGTCAGCGAGAACAGGCCGTAGGTGCATTCGAAGTCCGGCAGGCTGACCAGGTAGTCGGCCAGCGCGGCGCCGCTGTAGCCGGCCAGCTTGTTCATGTCGCGGCATTCCGGCGTGGTGCTCAGCGGCGTCAGGCTGTTGCGCTGCTGGCGCGGCAACAGGTCGTGGCGCGGCTTGGTGGTCGGCGCCAGCTGGTACTTCGACTGCTCCACCGATGGCGGCAAGCTCAGTCTTTGGTGCGGCATCGGCGCCTGCTTCAGGCGGCCGTGCTGGTCGGCGGCCGGATCGCCGCCTTGATCGGCATGGGCGGCAATGGTCAGGCTGGCCACGCATAGGCCGCCCAGATACAGGATATTCCTCGATAACGACATGTCTGCCTCTTTTCTTCAAGAATAGTTATTGGTCTGTGCCGCATTGGTTTGGCGGCAAGGAAATACTAGCTTGACAAGATTGCAGCTCATTGCGCGCGGCGCAGGCGTGCGGGCGGTTCGGTCTATTTAAACAGCCGGGGGTGCGGGAACGGCACAGCGCTGCCGCCGAAAAACCACACTCCGCGCGCGCGGGCCGGCTTCAGGCGCCCAATTCCTGCCACAGGGAAACGGCCGGCGCCGCCTGCGCGCGCGCGCCGTGGTGCTGGGCGCGGTACTGCACCGGCGTCATGCCGGTCAGCGCCTTGAACTGGCGGCTGAAGGCGCTGTGGTCGGAATAGCCGCAATCGTTGGCGATGTCGGCGATGCTGCGGGTCTGGTCGGCCTCGATCAGCGCCAGCGCGCCGTTCAGCCGCGATTGCAGCAGCAGCTGGCGCGGGCTGTAGTGGAACACCCGCTGGAACAGCCGCTCCACGCGCGCCAGCGGCAGGCCGGCTTCCTGCGCCAGCTGGTTCAGGCACAGCGGCTCCTTGTAGTTGTCGCGGATGTGCTGGGCGATGCTGGCGATCTGGCGGTACACCGGGTGGTGGTCGTCGGCCAGCCCGAGGTCGTGCGAGGTGCCGACCAGGCCGACGATGGCGCCGGCATCGTCGCGCAGCGGGGTCTTGTGGGTCAGGCACCAGCCGTGGCGGCGGTTGGGGTAGAGGTGCAGTTCCAGGTGCTTGCTGATGGTGTGGCCGGCCTCGATCACTTCGCGGTCCTGCGCCATGTAGTTCTGCGCCAGGTGGCGCGGATGCACTTCCAGCACGGTCTTGCCGACGATTTCCTGCTTGGTGCGCAAGCCGCAGCGGCGCACCAGCGTGCGGTTGGCGGCCAGATAGCGGCCGTCGCGGTCCTTGACGAAAAAAGCGACATCGCTCAGTTCATCGAACAGGATTTCGATCGCATTCAGCTCGACGTTTTGCATCGCTACTCCAGTTGCTTAGGTGACAAGACAAACAATATTACCTTATCCTTGCGCGCACTGGAACCTTGCTGTGCGAATACACACACTGGGTGTACCCGCCATCCCCTTCTAGCAAACCTGCTGAATTTTTTACTGAATTCTACTGAATTGAGCTTCCACGGGCTGCCGCTGTCCAACTCAGTAAGCGCAAGCAGAATTCAGTAGATTTCAGTAAGCAGAGCAGCAGGCTTGCTAGAAGGAGCGTGGCTCCCCTCCCCTGGCCAGCCTGCTACCGCGCCGCTTCCCAGCCGCGCGAGCGCTCGACCGCGCGCCCCCATTGCGCCAGCAACTCGGCGCGGCGTTCGGCCGACATGGCCGGCTCGAAGCGGCGTTCGCACGACCACTGCGCGGCGATTTCTTCCTGCGTATCCCAGAAGCCCACCGCCAGCCCGGCCAGATAAGCCGCGCCCAGCGCCGTGGTCTCGGTCACCCGAGGCCGCACCACCGGCACGCCCAGCAGGTCGGCCTGGAACTGCATCAGCAGATCGTTGCGGGCCGCGCCGCCGTCGGCGCGCACCTCGGTCAGCGGTATCGCGGCATCCTTCTGCATGGCCGCCATCAACTCCGCGCTTTGATAGGCGATCGCCTCCAGCGCCGCGCGGGCGATGTGGCCACGGTTGCTGCCCCGGCTCAGGCCGACCAGCGCGCCGCGCGCGTACGGATCCCAATGCGGCGCCCCCAAGCCGACAAAGGCCGGCACCATGAACACGCCGCCGCTATCGGGCACGCTGGCGGCCAGGGCCTCGACCTCGCCGGACTGCTGGATGATGCCCAGCCCGTCGCGCAACCACTGCACCGTGGCGCCGCCCATGAACACACTGCCCTCCAGCAGATAATCGGTGGCGCCGTCGACCCGCCAGCCGACCGTGGTCAGCAGGCGGTTGTGCGAGGCCACCGCATGCCGCCCCAGATGCATCAGCATGAAGCAGCCGGTGCCGTAAGTGTTCTTGACCATGCCCGGCTGGTGGCAAGCCTGGCCGAAGGTGGCGGCCTGCTGGTCGCCGGCGATGCCGGCCACCGGGATCTCGGCGCCGAACAGCGCCGCCCTGGTGTGGCCGACCTCCTCGCTGGACGACACCACCTGCGGCAGCATCTGCTCGGGAATATCGAACAGCTGCAGCAGGTCGTGGTCCCAGCGCATCAGGTGTATATTGAACAGCATGGTGCGCGAGGCGTTGCTGACGTCCGTCACGTGGCGCCCGGTCAGCTTGTAGACCAGCCAACTGTCGATGGTGCCGAAGGCCAGCGCGCCGTGGCGCGCCCGTTCGCGCGCGCCCGGCACGTGGTCGAGCAGCCATTTGAGCTTGGTGGCGGAAAAATAGGCGTCCAACTCGAGGCCGGTGATGGCGGTGATCTTCCCGGCCTTGCCGTCGGCGCGCAGCGCTTCGCAGTCATCGGCCGTGCGGCGGTCCTGCCAGACGATGGCCGGCGCGATCGGCTCGCCGCTCTTGCGGTCCCACACCACGGTGGTCTCGCGCTGGTTGGCGATGCCGATCGCCAGCACCTGGCCGCCGTCGACCTGGTTGTCGTGCAAGACCTTGCGCGCCACGGTGAGCTGGCTGTTCCAGATCTCGTTGGGATCGTGCTCGACCCAGCCCGGCTGCGGGAAATGCTGTGGGAATTCCTGCGCCGCGCTGCCGCAGATATGGCCCTGATGGTCGAACAGGATGGCGCGCGAGCTGGTGGTGCCTTGATCCAAGGCCAGTATGTATTTTTTCATCGGCAAAGTCCCCGGGAGCGCCGCGGCGTGCGCGTCGGTCCCGCGGCAGCCGCGAACATCGTTATTAGTTGAAGCAAGCCGATAGGCCGGATTTTGTTACGGCGCAGGCGAACCTGCGCTATGACAGCCATTCCTCTAGGCGCTGGATTACTCCAGCGCTCAAGCTTCCTACCCGCACGCTCCGCGAGCAGCATCATCGCGTGCCTATTTGGAATTGCACCAGGTGGAGGTTACCGCGTTTCACCGTAACTTAATACGCTCGTCTCTGTGGCCCTATTCCTCGCCTTATACCTTGGGCTTGCGCTTGCGGCTTTCAGCGGACGGCCGTTAACCGTCACCCCGCTCTATGGAGTCCGGACCTTCCTCCCGCCAGGCATTACGCGCTGGCCAGCGGCTGTCTGGCTTGCTTCAAGCGCTATTGTACCAGTCCGGCCCTGCAAATCTGAAATTTGGTGTCGCCATTTGAAAAGCCGCCGCCTTTTCCCGGCCGTAGAATGCAGGATACCGAACCTCTACCCAGACCCCGATAAGGCCAGACATGACGCAACCATCCCGCACCGGCGGCCAGATCCTGGTCGACGCCCTGAAGATCCACGGCGTCGACACCGCTTTCGGCGTACCCGGCGAAAGCTATCTGGACGTGCTCGACGCGCTGCACGACTCCGACATCCGCTTCATCATCAACCGCCAGGAAGGCGGCGCCGCCTTCATGGCCGACGCCTACGGCAAGATGACCGGCAAGCCCGGCATCTGCTTCGTCACCCGCGGCCCGGGCGCCACCAACGCCTCGATCGGCGTGCACACGGCGTTCCAGGATTCGACCCCGATGATTTTGTTCATCGGCCAGGTCGGCAACGACTTCGTCGACCGCGAAGCTTTCCAGGAAATCGACTACCGCCGCATGTACGGCCAGATGGCCAAGTGGGTGGCGCAGATCGACCGCGCCGACCGGGTGCCGGAATACCTCGCGCGCGCCTTCCAGATCGCCACCAGCGGCCGGCCCGGCCCGGTGGTGCTGGCGCTGCCGGAAGACATGCTGACCGCCGTCGCGGCCGTGGCCGACACCCGTTGCTACCAGCCGGTGCAGGCGTCGCCGTCGGCCGCGCAGATCGCACAGGTGCGCGCGCTGCTGGCCGGCGCCAGCAAGCCGCTGCTGCTGCTGGGCGGCGGCGGCTGGAACGCGCAAGCCTGCGCCGACCTGCAAGCCTTCGCCGAAGCCAACCACCTGCCGGTGGCGTGCGCGTTCCGCTTCCAGGACCTGCTCGACAACGCCCACCCGAACTATGTCGGCGACGTCGGCATCGGCATCAATCCCAAGCTGGCCGCGCGCGTGCGCGAAGCCGACCTGATCCTGGCCATCGGCCCGCGCCTGGGCGAGATGACCACCGGCGGCTACGCGCTGATCGCCGCCCCGGTGCCGGCCCAGCGCCTGATCCACGTGCACGCCGACGCCGAGGAACTGGGCAGCGTCTACCAGGCTGAACTGATGATCAACAGCGGCATGCCGCAGATCACGGCGATGCTGGCGGCGATGGCGCCGGTCGATTCCTCCGCCTGGCAAGGCACGGTGGCCGCAGCGCGCGCCGAGCTGGCCGCATGGCAGCGCCAGCCGCCCATCTTCCAGGACGGCAGCGCGCCGCTGGACCTGTGGCAGGTGGTGCAGCAGATCGACCGGATCGCCCCGCACGACACCATCATCACCAACGGCGCCGGCAACTACGCCACCTGGGCGCACCGCTTCCACAGCTACGGCGGCATGCGCACCCAGCTGGCGCCGACCAGCGGCGCCATGGGCTACAGCGTGCCGGCCGGCGTCGCCGCCAAGATCATCGCTCCGGCGCGCACCGTGATCACCTTCGCCGGCGACGGCGAATACATGATGAACGGCCAGGAGCTGGCCACCGCGGTGCAGTACCGCGCGGGCGTGGTCATCATCGTGTTCAACAACGGCATGTTCGGCACCATCCGCATGCACCAGGAGCTGCATTATCCCGGCCGCGTGTCCGGCACCGGGCTGCACAACCCGGACTTCGCCGCGCTGGCGGTGGCCTACGGCGGCCACGGCGAGGTGGTCGAAGCGACGGCCGACTTCGCGCCGGCGCTGGAACGCGCGCTGGCCTACGCCAACCGCGAGCGGCTGCCGGCCGTGATCGAGCTGCGCTACGACGGCAACCTGATCACGCCGGGCGCCACGCTGGACACCATCCGCAAGAACGCGCTAGCGGCCAAGTAACACCACCGGGGGTCAAGTCTGACATTCGGACACGACCTCTACCGTACACGCCTGTACGGCCGGGTCCGTGTCCGAATGTCAGACTTGACCCTCAATGAAAACCGCCGGCTCAGAGGCCGGCGGTGGTGGTCTGGCCGGCCTCGATCACGGGCGCCGGCGCTTCCTCTTCCAATTCTTTCTTTTTCCTGGGCGCCGGGCAGGCGCGGCAGGCGCCGGCCTTGCGGCCGAAATCGGTCACCCGCGACAGCCGCATCGGCACCGCCGCGTCGCCGCAATAGCCGCCGTCCAGCACCAAGGTCTTGCCGCCGTCGGCCAGCTTGCCGCTGATGGTGCGCTCGTCCTCGTCCGGCGGCTGCACCGTGAAGTACAGCTGCTTGCCGCGCGGGTCGATGGTGACCTCGCTGGCCACCACCGGCCAGCTCAGGCCGCCAGCCGTGTATTCATACAGCACCGTATCCACTTCTGAAAACCGTTGCAGCGTGATGCGCTGCCCGCCGAACTCGCCGCTGTCCGCATGGATGCACAAGTCCGAATACACCACCATGCCATAGCGCGGCAAGCGGCCGCCGGGCGCGGCGAACACGGCGCAGGAAGCCAGCAAAATGGCGCCGGCCAGCACGGCGCGTCGGGAGATCGTCATGGTAACGGCTTTCAGAAATGAACAACGGCTGCACCAGGCAGCCGTTGTGGATTCTAACTGATCAGATCAGATTAGAACGAGTGACGCATGCCGATGTTGAAGGCTTTGTCGCCCGTGCCGGCTTCCGAGTTGTTACCAACGGTGTAGCTAGCGCCGTTCTTGTTCTTGATCTTAGCGTAAGCAACATAGGTGCTGGTGCGCTTCGACAGAGCGTACGAGTAGCCAACTGCCCACTGGTCTGCATCGTGGTTAGCCAGTTCCTTGTCGTTCTTGCGGGTGTACGACGCCATCAGGGTGCCGTTAGGACCGATAGGAGCGGTAGCGCCGATCAGAGCAACGCTGCTGTCTTTCGAAGCGACAGGAGCGGTAACGTAGCCGAATGGGTTGTTGCCGTTAGCCAGAGCCGAGCTGTTGGTGCCCTTGTCTTTGCTGTAAGCAGCGAAAGCCTTCACCACGACGAAGTCGTAGTTGGCGGCGATCAGGGTGTTGCGGCCGATGTCGGTGCTCAGCTTAGGAGCAGCGGTGTCGTTGTTGCGTGCATTGTAAGCAACGCGAACGTTCAGAGGACCGTTCGAGTAGCCAGCCCATGCGCCGATTTGGCGTTGTGCCGATGCGTCGCCAGCTTGCTCGCCCACCGAGTAGGACACTTCGCCCTGGAAGCCTTCGATCGATGGCGACAGGTACACGATAGCGTTGCTGTTGCGGGTGTTGTTGCCAGCCACGCCGAACAGGTTCTTGGCGGTACCAGCGTAGCCCATTGCGAACGGGTCAGCCACGTCACGCACGGTTTCGTAGTAAGGGGTGTACTGACGGCCCAGGGTCAGCTGGCCGGCGGTGGTCGACTTCAGACCAACGTACGACTGACGGTTAGCGATCGAACCAGCAACATCGGACTCGCCGGTGTCAGCTTTAACGCCCGATTCCAGCACGAAGACAGCGCTCAGACCACCGCCCAGATCTTCCGTACCTTTGAAACCCAGACGGGAGGCCGAGCCTACGCCGCTGCTGACTTTGGTGGTGTTGGCAGCGCCGCCGCGCTCGCTGACGATACCGGCATCGACGATACCGTAGATCGTTACGTTCGATTGTGCGAAGGCTGCCGAGCTCATTGCGCCCAGGACGGAGATGGCGATAAGGGATTTTTTCATTACGTGTTTCCTTCAGTTGTGTTGCTGTAAAAAGGTAAAGCTAGTATTACGGCGTGTTCGGTGCTTATCGGCGCCTGTTGCGGCGCCGTCTATGCGTGAGGGCAAACTCCCCAGCTGCCACTATGCGGTCCCGGCTTGCGGGTCGCGTTCACTTAAGTTGCGGCCGATTGTATCGACGCCGGCTTTATCGCAGCGCAAAATGCGCCAGAGGCGGCACTATACTGATGCTTTGCTTGTCGATCAAGTGTAAAAGCGTTCATGTTGCCTGCCTTTACCCCTGCCCGTTTTCAAAACAGCAGCATTTTACCGCATCGCAATATTTCCTGCCGAGTAAGCCTAACTAGCCCGGTAATTCCGTTCGATGCATCCATTGCAGCATCCCGTTGTACAGGCTGCCCGAGTGACAAATGCAAGCGCTAGGCATGCGTGACTACATCGTTGTCGGACCAAGTAAAAATAGCCACTTTGCTATTTCTGACGCCATTTTATACTGAAGCACCCCGCCGTTCGTCCCAACTCAATGGTAATAAGCTTACAACTCAGGACTTTGTTTGGCAGTTTATGCCGGCAAAATAGCCTGGCGGCCAACTTTGTTCATAGTGTTAGCCCTTTATTTGTGTAGGAAATTTTGTCGCCCGCGCAAGGTGTTGCACTGCATCAGCAATTTGTAAGAAATTGCTACGTGTTGCGCTTTAGAGACACTTTGAGCGACAAGTCTTGCAAAATACGATGGAATGCTGTGGGAATCGCGCAGCATCTGCATGAATCCCATGCATGCAGCGCCGCCTTGACCTGGCGCACAAAATACCCGCCGCTGCCACCGCCCGGCGCCAAAATGACGCTCACCGCAACAGTTATCGGGATATTTTTCACATCGTTGCAAAATATCTTGTCCATGACAAATCAGGGGGAAAGCCGTTAAACAGTTCATTAGTTCCGTATGTCAACTGTGTGTCGTGGACAAGCACTTTTCCATAGAGAAAACCAAGCAAATCCCGCTAGCGCGCGCCATACTTTCGGGCGCGAATCGAATGTAAAATGCAGGTCGCGCGATCCCGGCCTGGCCTGTGCGCGCACTGTGCACCCGGACCCCGTGCCAACCCTCGCGACTGTCAAATAAATGGCGGGCGCTTATGCCTGATGACTATTAAAGTTTCCTCACAAACAGTTCCCAGCACGATCAGCGACGTCGAGCGCGACACCGGCGTCGCCAAGGAAACCCTGCGCGTGTGGGAACGGCGCTACGACTTCCCGCAGCCGCTGCGCGATCCGAACGGCGAACGGGTCTACCCGATCGAGCAAGTCCACAAGCTGCGCCTGGTCAAGCGCCTGATCGACCTGGGCTACCGCCCGGGCAAGGTGATCCAGTACACCACCCCCGAACTGCAGGCGCTGAGCGGCCAGGCCAGCGGCGGCCAGCATGGCGCCACGGCCACGCCGCCGGCGCTGCAAGGCTATCTGGACCTGTGTCTGAGCCACCAGATGGAGGCGCTGCGCCGCAAGCTGTCGCAGGCGCTGCTGATGATGGGCCTGAAAAGCTTTGTGATCGAGCTGGTGGCGCCGCTGACCGCGCTGATCGGCGAAGCCTGGGCCAGCGGCGCCCTCGCCACCTTCGAGGAACACTTGTATACCGAGTCCCTGACGGTGGTCATGCGCAGCGCGATCTTCGCCATGCCGCAGGCCAACGCCAGCAACCTGGGCGCGCCGCGCATCATGCTGACCACGCTGCCGCAGGAGCGCCACGGCCTCGGCCTGCTGATGGCCGAAGCGATGTGCGTGGCCGAAGGCGCGCACTGCATCTCGCTGGGCGTGCAGACGCCGCTGCTCGACATCGTCGAGGCGGCGCGCGTGCAGCGGGTCGACATCATCGCCCTGTCGTTCTCGGTCGCGATGAACGCGCGCCAGGCGCTCGATGCGCTGGCCGAGCTGCACACCCGCCTGGGCGGCGGCGTCGAACTGTGGGCCGGCGGCGGCAATGCCGCCTTCAAGCGGCGCCGCCCGCCTTACGTGCGGGTCTACGCGCTGTCCGACATCAGCACCGCCATCGCCGAATGGCGCCAGCGCAACGTCCCCACCGCCGGCTGAAACGTTGTCATTCCGGTAGCGCCGGCGGGCGGGCGCGCCGCGCTCTGGTAAAATAGCCGCATTTCCCCGTGTCCGGCGCTGCCGGCCATCAGCTTGAAGCGCCCCCCAACCACATGTCCATGTTTAGTTTCTTCAAGAAAAAACCCGTCGTCCCGGAAGTGCCTGAGGTGAAAACCCCGGCACCGGCCCCCACCCCCAGCGCAGCAACCCCGCCAGCAAGCTTGCCCGAGCTGCTGCCGATCGAGGAGCCGGCGCCGAAACTGTCGTGGATCTCGCGCCTGAAGGCCGGCCTGTCCAAGACCTCGAACAACCTGTCCATCCTGTTCGTCGGCGCCAAGATCGACGACGCGCTGTACGAAGAGCTGGAGGCGGCGCTGCTGATGTCCGACGCCGGCGTCGACGCCACCCACTACCTGCTCGACGCGCTCAAGCAAAAGGTCAAGGACGACAAGCTGCTCGACGCCGCCGCCGTCAAGGCCGCGCTCAAGCAGTTGCTGATCGAGCTGCTGACGCCGCTGCAGCGTCCGTTCGAGCTGGGCCGCCACCAGCCGACCGTGATGATGATTTCCGGCGTCAACGGCGCCGGCAAGACCACCACCATCGGCAAGCTGGCCAAGCACATGCAGACCCACGGCCAGTCGGTGCTGCTGGCCGCCGGCGACACCTTCCGCGCCGCCGCCCGCGAACAGCTGATGGTCTGGGGCCAGCGCAACAACATCACCGTGATCTCGCAAGCGTCGGGCGACCCGGCCGCCGTCTCCTTCGACGCCGTGCAGTCCGGCAAGGCCAAGGGCCTGGACGTGGTGATGATCGACACCGCCGGCCGCCTGCCGACCCAGTTGCACCTGATGGAAGAGCTGAAGAAAGTCCAGCGCGTCATCGCCAAGGGCATGGAGGGCGCGCCGCACGAAACCTTGCTGGTGATCGACGGCAACACCGGCCAGAACGCGCTGGCCCAGGTCAAGGCCTTCGACGACGCCCTCAAGCTGACCGGCCTGGTGATCACCAAGCTGGACGGCACCGCCAAGGGCGGCGTGCTGGCCGCCATCGCCCGCGTGCGCCCGGTGCCGGTGTACTTCATCGGCATCGGCGAAAAGATCGAAGACCTGCAGCCGTTCGTCGCCGCCGAATTTGTCGAAGCCCTGCTGGGCTAACCCCACCGATAAGCCGCCATGATCGAATTTCGCAACGTCTCGAAACAATACACCCCCGACGCCACGGCGCTGCGCGACGTCTCGTTCACGGTGGCCAAGGGCGAGCTGGTGTTCCTGGCCGGCCCGTCGGGCGCCGGCAAGTCCACCCTGCTGAAGATGATCGCCGCCGTCGAGCGCCCCAGCGCCGGCCAGGTGATCGTCAACGGCCAGGACATCGCCCGCATCAAGCCGAGCGCCGTGCCCTTCCTGCGCCGCAACCTGGGCCTGATCTTCCAGCAGCAACGGCTGCTGACCGACCGCTCCATCCTGGCCAACGTCATGCTGCCGCTGCTGGTCACCGGTGCCTCGCGCGCCCAGGCCGAGCAGCGCGCGCGCGCCGCGCTCGACAAGGTCGGCCTGCTGGAACGGGCCCACGCCCAGCCGCTGGCCCTGTCCGGCGGCGAGCAGCAGCGGGTGTCGATCGCGCGCGCCATCGTCAACCGGCCGCAAGTGATCCTGGCCGACGAACCGACCGCCAACCTGGACCGCGCCAGCGCCAACCAGGTGCTGGACGCGCTCAAGGCCTTCCATTCGGTCGGCGTCACCTGCGTCATTTCCAGCCACGACGAGCAGATGCTGGACGCGGCCGCGCGCGTCATCCATCTCAAGCAAGGTCAACTGGAGGTGCCGGCATGACGCTGTGGTTCCGACAACACCGCTACGCGCTGGCCGCGGCGCTGGTCCATCTGCGCCGCTCGCCCGGCGGCTTTTTGTTCAACATCTTGGTGGTGGCGATCGCGCTGGCGCTGCCGTTCACCGGCGTCACCCTGCTCGACAACGTGCGCCCCATGTCCGAGCAGTTGTCGGTCGATCCCGAGATCAGCGTCTTCCTCAAGCAGGACACCCCGCGCGAGCAGGCCGAGGCGCTGGCCGTGTCGCTGCGCCAGACCGTCAGGGACAAGCAGGCCAAGATCATCTTCACCCCGCGCGAAAAGGCGCTCGACCAGCTGAAGGAAAAGAGCGGCCTGGCCGACGTGCTGACCACCCTGGGCGACAACCCGCTGCCGGACAGCTATGTGCTGAAGCTGGACGCCTTCCGCAACGCCCAGGCCGGCGGCGACGTCGACCAGCTGGCCGGGCAGATCCGCGCCCTGCCCGGCGTCGACACCGTGCAGGTCGATTCGGCCTGGGTCAAGCGGCTGGCGGCGCTGCTCAACGTGCTGCGGCTGGCGCTGCTGCTGCTGGCGGCCACGCTGGGCACGGTGGTGATCGCGGTCATCTTCAACACCATCCGCCTGCAAGTGATGACCCAGCGCGAGGAAATCCTGGTCTCCAAGCTGATCGGCGCCACCGACAGCTTCATCCACCGCCCCTTCTATTACACCGGTGCGCTGCTGGGCCTGTGCGCCGGCGGCGTGGCGCTGGGCGCGGTGTCGCTGGCGCTGCAGCCGCTGAACCTCGCGATTGCCGAATTCGCAAGATTGTACGCGTCCGAATTCCAGCTGGCACCGCTGCCGCCGCTGGCCATGGCCGGCCTGCTGGCGCTGTCGGCCGGCCTCGGCCTGGTCGGTGCGCTGCTGTCGGTGCAACGCCACCTGTCCCGCCTGAACTGATCCCCCAGCCTTCCGTGCGTCCGCGCACGGAAGCGCCCTCGCTGCCCGCTTAGCATTAAGTCCCGCCTAAGCTGCGGCGCGCATGCTAGATCAAATCCCACCATGATGCCGAAAAACCTCATAGCCTTTTGCTATCGAAGCAATTAATATCTGGTGATTGGCACTCAACGAAGGAGAGTGCTAATATATGTGGACTGAAGAGCAAAATAATTCTCTACAGCATTAAGCAATATTAAGAACAAGCACTATCATCGAGCGAAGGAATGAATATGACTATGATGTCCGCACCGACTGCATTGGTACCCGCGACCAATAGCGCCCTGGGACTCGGGTTCACTGGCAACCTGGGCAACCTGGACGCCTACATTTCGGCCGTCAATCGCCTGCCGATGCTGACGCACGACGATGAAATTTCGCTGGCCAGGCGGCTCAAGGAAAAGAACGACCTCGGCGCCGCCCAGGAGCTGGTGCTGTCGCACCTGCGCCTGGTGGTGTCGATCGCCCGCGGCTACCTGGGCTACGGCCTGCCGCACGCCGACCTGATCCAGGAAGGCAATATCGGCCTGATGAAGGCGGTCAAGCGCTTCGACCCGGACCAGGGCGTGCGCCTGGTGTCGTACGCGATGCACTGGATCAAGGCCGAGATGCACGAGTACATCCTGAAAAACTGGCGCCTGGTCAAGGTGGCGACCACCAAGGCGCAGCGCAAGCTGTTCTTCAACCTGCGCAGCCACAAGACCGGCCTGGACGCGATGACGCCGACCCAGATCGACAGCCTGGCCAAGCTGCTGGACGTCAAGCGCGAAGAAGTGATCGAGATGGAAACCCGCCTGAGCGGCCGCGACATCGCGCTGGAATCGCCGAACGACGACGAGGACGACAAGTTCGCGCCGATCGCCTACCTGTCGTCGGAAGCGAGCGAGCCGACCCGCGTGCTGGAAGCCGAACAGGTGACCCGTCTGCAATCGGAAGGGCTGGAAGAAGCGCTGGGCAAGCTGGACGCCCGTTCGCGCCGCATCGTCGAAAGCCGCTGGCTGGCCAACGACGACGGCTCCGGCGCCACGCTGCACACGCTGGCGGAAGAATTCGGCGTCTCGGCCGAGCGCATCCGCCAGATCGAAGTGGCCGCGCTGAAGAAAATGAAGGGCTCGCTGGCCGCCTACGTGTAAGCGTCCCGGGCCCGGCCATAAAAAAAGCCCCGTGTGGCGGTGCGACGGTCTTCAGCGTCGCCTGCGCACACGGGGCTTTTCTTTCGATTTACGCTGCCAGGCCTTGCGCCAGCAGCTCGCCGACCAGCTGGTTCAGGTCGACATCGCGTTCTTTCGCCCTGGCATGCAGCTGCTGCACCAGGTCGCCGTTCAGCTTGATCGCGAACGGCACCAGCCCCAATGCCTGATCGCGCTTGCGCTGCTCGCGCTTGTCGACCACCTCGGCCACCTTGCCGAAGCTGGCGCCGCCAGGGGCGGACATCTGGCCCATTAATTTTTTAGCGTCGCTTTTCGCCATGCCGGTCTTTTTCATTTTGTTCAGTCAATGTGATTCAGGGCCCCTATTCTACGGCACATAGTTTGACCCAGCGCTGTAAAGCTGCGGTTCGTGCGACCCCGGCGTGATCTTTTTGCTAAGCTTGTCGTCTACTTCGAAGGAAGAGATACCAATGAAATCCACATTATCAAGGCAGTTGATTATCCTGCCGCTGCTGGTCGCCATGCTGGCGCTGCTGCATGCCTGCGGTTCGGCGTCCGCCATCAACCGCGCCGCCGCCGCGCCGCAGGCGTTCTCTCAGACCTATGTGCTGACCCAGGGCGCCAGCGTGACCATCACGCCGGCCGCCACGCCCGGCGTCAACGGCGCCAGCGCCGGCGCGCCCAGCCTCAAGCTGGAACGCGTCAACGACAGCCGCTGCCGGGTCGGCGCCGTCTGCGTCTGGGCCGGCTACATCAGCTACAGCTTCGCGCTGACCGCCGCCGACGGCAGCACCAGCAACTTCGTGCTGTCCGACAGCATGCCGAACGCCAGCGCCAGCGTCACGCAGGGCGGCCTGACCTTCACGCTGACCGGCGTCGAGCCGCAGGCGGTCCCTGCCAAGAATGAAGCGGCGCCGGATTATCGGGTAAGCTTGAGGGTGAGCAACGCACCTTCATCCTAACCCGGACCCAGCGCACCCATGACCCAGCCCCGCCGCCCCGCCCGCACCGTTCTCGTTTCCTCCATCATCCTGACGTTGATCCTGCCGCCGGCGGCCTGGGCCAAGACCCCGGTCGCCAGCGGCAGCGGCGGCGCCGTCGCCACCATCAGCGAGCCGGCGTCCAAGGCGGCGCTGGCCATCCTCAACAAAGGCGGCAACGCCATCGACGCCGCCGTCGCCGCGGCCGCCACCCTGGGCGTGACCGATCCGTTCAGCTGCGGCATCGGCGGCGGCGGCTTCATGGTCATCTACCTGGCCAGGGACAAGCGCGTGATCACCATCGACCACCGCGAAACCGCGCCGGCCAACTTCACGCCCACCGTGTTCCAGCAGGACGGCAAGATCATGGACTTCGACACTGTGCTCGCCAGCGGCATGGCGGTCGGCGTACCCGGCGCCGTGCGCGGCTGGCACGAAGCGCTGGACCGCTACGGCTCGATGTCGTTCAAGCAGGTGCTGGCGCCGGCCATCGCCGTCGCCAGCGACGGCTTCACCGTCAACGCCAACTTCACCCACCTGGTCGAAGACAGCGACGCCAAGTTCCGCATGTTCCCCGACACCGCCGCGCTCTACCTGAAGAACGGCAAGGCGATCCAGCCCGGCAGCCTGCTGCGCAACCCGGGCCTGGCCAAGGCCTACCGCGAACTGGCGGCCGGCGGCGTCAAGGTTTTCTATGAAGGCAAGATCGGCCGCGCCGTGGTCGATGCCGTGAACCAACCCAAGGTCGCCAGCGGCGTGCAAGTGCGCGCCGGCCAGATGACCATGGCCGACCTGGCCAACTACGAAGCGCGCCTGCGCCAGCCGGTGCACAGCACCTATCGCGGCTACGACTTGTACGGCATGCCCTTGCCGAGCAGCGGCGGCATCGCCATCGCCGAAGCGCTGAACATCCTGGAAGGCTACGACCTCAAGGCCATGCCCAAGGAGAAGGCCGAACACTTGTACCTGGAAGCGAGCCGCCTGGCCTTCGCCGACCGCAACGCCTACCTGGCCGATCCCGAATTCGTCGAAGCGCCGGTGGCCGGCCTGCTGAGCAAGGACTACGCCGCCCGCCGCCGCGAGCTGATCAACCCGAACCAGGCCAGCGTGCAGGCGCCGGCCGGCGATCCGTATCCGTTCCAGAACGACGTCAGCGTGCCGCTGCGCCCCAACGCCAACAAGCTGCTGGCCGAAAGCGCGCACACCACCCACCTGACCGTGTCGGACAAGGACGGCAACATCGTCTCCTACACCTACACCATCGAATCGTGGGGCGGCAGCGGCATCGTGGTGCCCGGCTACGGCTTCCTGCTGAACAACGAGATGACCGACTTCAACTTCTCCGGCCCGGCGCCCAACGTGCCGGAAGCGGGCAAGCGTCCACGCAGCAGCATGTCGCCGACGCTGGCCTTCAAGAACGGCAAGCCGGCGTTTTCGATCGGCAGTCCGGGCGGCGCCACCATCATCACCACCGTGCTGCAGACCATCTTCAACTACGTCGACCTGGGCATGAGCATGCCGGACGCGTTGAACGCGCCGCGCCTGTCCGAGCGCAACGGCATGGCGACCGACGTCGAGCCGGGCTTCGCCGGCAGCGCGCAAGCCAAGGCGCTGGAGAAGACCGGCCAGCACTGGAACACGCCGGAAGAAATCGGCGCCGCCAACGCGCTGGTGTTCAACCCGGACGGCACCATCACCGCCGTCAGCGAAGGCCGCCGCCACGGCGCCGGCAGCGCGCTGGTGCAGAAGGCGGCGCACTAAACCTTTATTTGAAGACCGGCATCCGGGCGTTGAGCGAACGGCGATAAGTCCAGCTCAGCGTCCGCAACAAGGTCGATTCAGCTTGCGCATCCAGCGCTGACATCAACACCTCCATCGCGCCGGTGGCCAGCGCGCAGGCCAGCGCTTGCCCCGGGCACGCATGCACACCATGGCCGAAGCCGAACTCGCGGCCCTCCCCTCGCCGATCGCGGCCGGCGGCGGCCAGCACCAGCAATACCGTTTGCCCCGCCAGCAAAGGCACGCCGCCGATCTCGCAATCGCGCGCCACGAAACGGCGCGTGTTCTGGATGGCCGGATCGAGCCGGCTGACCACCCGCACCAAGGCGGCGGCATCCACCACGCCGCTGCGCTCCTCATCCGGCTGGCGCGCCAGCGCCAGCACGCTGTTGCCGACCAACCCAGCCGTGGCTTCGTAAGTCTGCGACAGCAAGCCGACCAGGTTGGCCAGCAAGCCATGCGACTCGCTCCACCCCACCGCCTGCGCCTCCGCAATCACCTGCGCCAGCAGGCTGTCCGCCGCCGCCGACGACGCCGCATCGCGCAGCAATTCCTCGAAGCTGCCCAGCAGCGCCAGCGCCGCCGCATGCGCGCGCCCGATCTGCGAAGCGTCGCTGTGCGGCGACAGGCAGGCCACGAACTCGCCCATCCACGCCGCCACCGCCGGCAACTGCTGGTCCGAGAATCCCAGCAGACTGGCCAGCGCCGACACCGGCACCTCGAACATCCACGATGCCAGTCCATCGTCGCGCCACAAGCGCCGGCCGATCAGCGCCGCCCGCTGCTGCGCGGCCTGCACGCTCACGCCGGCCAGCGCCCGCTGCAATGCCAGCTTGGGCACGGCATGCCGCTCACCATCGTTCATGCGCACCAACGCACCGAACACCTGCCCCGCCGCGCCGCCCGCGATGGCGGCCGGCACCGGCTCGGCCAGCGGCCGCACGCGACAATCGGGATGCCGCATCACCGCCGTCACGTCGGCGGCGCTGGCGGCGATCCACAGCCCAAGGTCCGCGTCGAAACGCAAGCCTTGCAGTGCCGCCAATTCGTCGTAGTATGGATAAGGATCTGCATGCGTCACCGCAGCCAGCGCGTGTTGGGGATAGTTGGTATTCATGAGGCCAGCATGCCACCATTTTCACCGCGATAGTTAGGCCTGCGCCGAAGTAAGCCAGCCGCTAAGGCGTGTTTAAGAATCGGCCAACAAACTAGGCCACCGACACCACTCTGGGGACCACGATGAAAAACTGGGCACGCGCCAACAAAGGCTTCTTACTCTTCCTGATGCTGTTCGGGATCTTCCGCACCGCCGTCGCCGACTGGAATCCGATTCCCTCCGCCTCGATGCACCCCAACCTGCTGGAAGGCGACGTGGTGTTTGTCAACCGCCTGGCCTACAACGTCAAGGTCCCGCTGACCGACGTCGTCATCGGCACCACCGGCGAACCGCAGCGCGGCGACATCGTCACCTTCTCCTCGCCCAAGGACGGCACCCGCCTGATCAAGCGCGTGATCGCGCTGCCGGGCGACCGCGTCGAGATGCGCAACGAGCAGCTGATCATCAACGGCCAACAGGCCGGCTACTCGGCGCTCGGCCACGCCACCGAATCGGTCAAAGGCCTGGGCGACATGGCAGCGCTGCACGTCGGCGAAGCCATCGCCGACGCCCGCGCCCACTCCATCCAGCTGATGCCGCAAGTGCAGGCCCGCCGCGATTTCGCGCCCGTCAGCGTGCCCGCCGGCCAGTACATGATGTTGGGCGATAACCGCGACAACAGCGAAGACTCGCGCTACATCGGCCTGGTGCCGCGCGCCCTGCTGATCGGCCGCGCCGAACGCGTGCTGGCCTCGGCCGACATCACCGGCAACTGGCATCCCCGCACCGAACGCTTCGGCATGAGCCTCTACCCGACGCCGTAAAAAAAATCGTGGAGCGGCTTGCGCCGTCCACGATATAAAAGTTGCATCGGCAACGCCCGAGCAACTACTGGACACTCGGTCTAGCCCGCAAATGCCGGGCCTTAGAACGCCACCCTGACGCCAACGCTGAACCGTCGTCCAACATCCTCGAAGGTCAGGAACTGGCTCTCGTTATTGGCATATTCATGCATTTTGGAATTGCTCAAGTTAATGGCGTCCACATAGACCGCCACCGAGCGCGACACGTTGTAGCGCAGGCTGGCATCGGTCTGTCCATAGGCGGCGCGGGTGCGCGGCAGCGTGCTGCCGCCGCCACAATCGACGGAGAAACGGTTGCGCCAGTTGTAGCTCATCCGCGCCTGGAAATCGCCATTTTCAAAAAACACCGAGCCGTTATAGGATTGCGGCGACAACCCGGGATAGCCGCAAGCGGCCGCGCCGCTGTCGCTGTCGCGGGTCGCGTTCGCATCGACATAGGTATAGTTCGCGGCCACACCAAACCCTTGCAGCAACGGAATAGCGGCATCGAAGGCGTATTGACCTGCGACCTCCACACCCTTGATTTTTCCTTCCTGCCCATTCCGCACGCGGGTGTCGTGAACGACCTCATTGAACTGAGGAATCTTCATGTCCACCAATTTTTTCTCAAGAAAGTTGGAGACCTTCTTCATAAAAATGGCGCCACCGATGAAATTGGTCTTCGACAGATACCATTCATACGACAGGTCCAGGTTTTTTGACTGCATGGGCTTCAAGTATGGATTGCCGCCGCCGGTTTGCACATCGCCGAAGCGCCCACCGTAGGTGTTATCGACACCCATCTGACTCAAGGTCGGCCGCGTCTCCGTTTTGGAGGCCGCCAAACGCAACAGCATTGTGCTGCTCAGGTCGAATTTCAAATTGGCCGACGGCAGGAAGCTGTTGTAGCTATTGCTGACCGTGGTCGTGGTGCTCGGCCCCCAGTTGGAAATGAACGTCGTATCGTTGGGGCTTTTCACCGCCGACAGCAAGACCCGGCTGATGCCGGTGGAAGTGGAGTTGACGTGCACCATGCGCAGACCCGCGTTCATGGACCAGCCGGCGCCTTCCCATTTGCTGTCCATGAAGACGCTGGAGACTTTTTCCTTGACGCCCCACATCGACGGCGTCGTATAGTCGATCGCCATGGGGCCGTTCGGATACTTGGCCAGATTGGAATACGTGGCCGGATCATTGGATTGCCCCAACAACGCGGGCTGATTCAAATAATTCATGTAGGCGTACGGATCGTAACTGAGATAGGCGGCAGGCGTTTGTCCGGCGGCGCCAAAAAAGTTATCCATCGGCGTCACCGTGAACAGGGAGGCCGGCAACGCAAGGTGATACCCGCTGAAGGAATTCCAGGCGTCATTCTTCCACTCGGTACGTTCAACCCCGCGCTGCGAATACGCCACGCCGGCATCAATCCCTTTGAAATAGCCGGCCTCGTGATCCCAGGACAAGCTCAAGCGCCCTTCATGCAGGGCATCGAGGTTGTTGACGTCGCCATTGGATACCGCATGGGCACGCACCGATGCGGGATCGGTGATGCCGTCGCCCAAAGTCAGCACGGGAGTGCTGCCAAAGGTCAGCAGGTCGCCATGTTTGGGCACGATGCCGGCCACCATGAACATATCGGGCGACTTGGAGGTCGAGCGTGAACTCGACACATCGCCTTCCGCTTTCCACTCTTGCGACAGCTTCCATTTCGAGTTCAATCCAAAAGCCTGGGTGATCGACAGGCGATCGCCGCCCTTGACGATCATGTCGTTGGCATTAACGTCGGATAAAGGATTGCCATTCCCCACCAGCGCGGGATTGTTCGCGTAAAAGATCGACCCGGGACGAATGAAACTGGTCACCTGGTTGCCGCCGTCATATTTAACAGCGAGTTGGGCCGGATTATTCCAGTCGCTGAAGGCAAACACATTATTTTTCTGATCGAGACGGGAATACAGGGCGTCGGCGGTGATTTTCCAGGTCGGCGATGGGTTGTATTGAAGCGTGACATTGGCGACCAGGCGCTTGCGGCTTTCATCTTCCTGCTGATAACCGAAACTCGAAGGCATGTAGAGCTTCTTATTCGACACGTTGGCCATCGTCAACCCTTTGGAATTGAGATCGCCGTCGATCATCGTCACATCCCGGAAGGTCCAGCCGTCGTTGATGGCTTTTTTCTGCTTGGAAGCACGATCGGTGTACGACAGCGACCCGACCACGCCGAACGTCCGCGTCTCATTGGCGAACGACCACATTCCGCTCAGGTTGGGCGTGTTCTTCTTCGAATTCGTATCGTAGGAATCGGAAGCATTGACCACGGCGGAGTAGCCCGCCTTCCCCGAGAGCGGCCGCGCCGTTTGAATGTCCACCGTCGATCCTATCCCGCCCTCCGGCAAGAAGGCTTGGGAAGTCTTGTAGACCAGGACTTTCGAAATCAAGTCGGACGACAGCAGATCGAAGGAAAATTCGCGGCCACCGGTGTCGCTGGTGATCGTCCGGCCGTTGACCAGGACGTTGTTAAACTCAGGCCCCAAGCCGCGCACGGAGATGTAGCGCCCTTCCCCGCCATTGCGCTGGATCTGTATGCCGGTAACCCGCTGCAACGATTCCGCGATGTTTGTGTCTGGAAATTTCCCGGCATCTTCCGCCGAGACCGCGTCAACCACACCGTCTTGCATACGCTTGGTCGACAACGACGAGGCGAGCGAGGCGCGAATACCGGACACCACCACTCGCTCCGGGGTCTCAACCGGCGTCGGCTGCGCCGTGGTCTGCGCGGAGGCGCCAACCGACATCAACATTTCAGCGATGAGCCCGGCCAATATGGTTTTACGCAAAGTATTTTTATGCATGTTACTTATCTCCCTGTGCATCTTTTTTATGAATTTTGGAAATTTCCAAGCGCCTGCATGGATAGACCTGTTGCCGGCAGACGCCATGAGCGGCGCGAACATCCGCGTTCAGGCCGGGATTTGAATACTAGATCTGAAATACCTCGATTGCAATCGTTTGCATTGAATGTATTTAAATATCTATCTGGCATTGATTTGATTTGTTGTTAATCAAACTTAGCAATAACAAAAAACGTATAGATGTATGAAATTTTTCGTGTTTTTGCCCGCGCCAGCTATACACGATTAACAACGCATTAACTCATCGATCCGTATATTTGAATTGCAATCGTTTGCAATATAACTGTTTTGCATTTAGTATTCACCTCGCAATATCAGGCCCGAATGCGTGTTTCGAACAAACAACTAATAACTAAGGAGTCGTCTATGTCACCCCATCCTCTCGCCGTCAGCGTGCTTGCGCTGTCCGCGGCATTTTCAACATCGGCCGCGGCGCAAACCGTCAAGGTCGCGTCGCCCGACGGCCGCAACGTCGTCACGCTCGACAGCGACAAACTCACGTACTCCGTCAGCCGCGACGGCAAGCCGATCATCACCGCCTCGCCGCTCGGCCTGGTGCTCGATTCGATCCAGCTCGGCGCCGGCGCCAGGTTGGCCGGGCAGGCCGCAAGCAGCGTCAACGACACCTATCACATCGTGGTGGGCAAGGCCGCCAGCGCGCCGGATCACTACAACCAGTCCGACCTCGCGTTCACCGCCGGTGACCAGGCATTCAAGTTCAACATCGTGGTGCGCGCCTACGACAACGGCGTGGCGTTCCGCTATGCGGTGCCGGAGCAGACCGGTGTGAGCGGCTTCAAGGTGAGGACCGAAACGACCGAATTCAGATTCGCCAAGGATTTCGACTGCTGGGGCTCCAATATCGGCCGCTTCGATTCCAGCTTCGAGGCCGAGTACGACCAGGTCAAGGCATCGAAGATCCGCAACTCCCACAACTTCATGGCGCCGCTGGTGTGCAAGACCGGCCAGGGCCAGACCACCTTCGCCATCGCAGAGTCCGACGTCAATGGCTACCCGGGCTTCTACCTGTCCGGCCGCGGCGATGGCGGCGTGGGTGTGGGGATCACCCTGCCGCCGCGCTTCGACAGCGACCCGTACACGCGCTTCAAGAGCATCGTTTCCGCCGATGTCAAACTATCCGGCAAGGGTTTCAAGACGCCTTGGCGCGTCGTCATGCTGGGCGACACGCCGGGTGCGCTGACCGCCTCCTCGCTGATCCCGACGCTGGCGACGCCGTCGCAGATCGCCGACACCAGCTGGATCAAACCGGCCAAGACCTCCTGGGACTGGTGGAACGACTGGGCGATCGACGTGCCGAATGCCGGCATCAACACGGCCACCTACAAGGCCTTCGTCGATTTTTCGAAGGAAATGAAGCTGGACGATATCCTGATCGATGAGGGCTGGTCGATCGGCAGCGATATCGAACCGCGGCCGGGCTCGGACGTGACGCGCGCCAAACCGGTCATCGACATGCCGGAACTGCTCAGCTATGCCAAGTCGCAGGGCGTGGGCGTGTGGCTGTGGCTGCAGTGGCAGCAACTGGACAAGCAGATGGATGCCGCCCTGGCGCAGTACCAGGCCTGGGGCATCAAGGGCATCAAGGTCGACTTCATGAACCGCAACGACCAGGAGATGGTCGAGTGGTATCACAAGCTGCTGGCGAAAGCCGCAGAGCACCACATCATGGTCGATCTGCACGGCGCCATGCCGCCGAACGGCATGAACCGCACCTGGCCCAACCTCATGACCCAGGAAGGCGTGCTGGGCGCGGAAAGCAGCAAGTGGAGCGCGCGCGTCACCGCCACCCACAACGTCACCCTGCCCTTCACCCGCATGATACTGGGGCCGATGGATTACACGCCGGGCGGTTTCCAGCACGTCTCCGCAGCCCAGTTCAAGCCGCGCAACCACTCGCCGATGGTGCAACACACCCGCGGCCAGGCGATCGCCATGTACGTGGTCTATGACAGCCCGTTCCAGATGGTCTCGGACGGCCCCGCCGCCTACAAGACCGCCGATGGCAAGGGCTGGGCCGACGGCGCCGAATTTATCCAGACGGTGCCAACCTCGTGGGATGAAACGCGCGTGCTGGCCGGCGACATCGGCCAATTCATCGTCACGGCCCGCCGCAAGGGCGACAGCTGGTATATCGGCGCCATGACCAATGAACAGGCGCGCAGCGTCAAGGTGTCGCTCGACTTCCTCGGCAAAGGAAACTACAGCGCCCACGTCATGCAGGACGGCGCCGACGCCAGCCACCTGAACGTCGCCGAGCGCAAGGTGCTGGCCAAGCAAAGCCTGCCCTTGAAGTTGGCGCCGTCCGGCGGCGCGGTGGTGGTGCTGCGCCGCACCAGCCCTTAACGCAGGGTCACGCCTCCCCGCCGGTTCCCGGCAATGCTATGATCAGTAGAAAATCTCATAACATTGTCGGGAACTTTATGATCGAATTCCAGGGACTGTCCAAAGTCTACGGCGGCTTCAATGCCGTCAAACCCCTGAACCTGGCCGTGCGGCGAGGCGAGGTGTTCGGCTTCCTCGGCCCCAACGGCGCCGGCAAGACCACCACCATCCGCATGATGATGGGCATCCTGGTGCCCAGCGCCGGCCACGTGCTGATCGACGGCCTCGATTGCCACGCCGAGCCGGCCGAAGTCAAACGGCGCGTCGGCTACCTGCCCGACAGCCCCATCTTCTACGACTACCTGCGAGGCCGCGAGATCCTGCAATTCGTCGGCGAGATGCACGGCTACTCGCGCGCCGAAGCGAGCGAGCGCGGCGCGCGCCTGCTGGCCGAATTCGGCCTGGAAGAAGCGGCCGAAGACTACGCCGTCAACTACTCGCTGGGCATGAAAAAGCGCCTCGGCCTGGCCTGCGCGCTGATCCACGATCCGGCGGTGCTGATCCTCGACGAACCGATCAACGGCCTCGATCCGCGCGCCTCGCGCGACGTGCAGGAGCGCCTGCTGGCGGCGGCCGCGCGCGGCGTCACCATCTTCGTCTCCACCCATTTGCTGGACATGGCGGAAAAGCTGTGCGATCGCGTCGGCATCATCCACCACGGCCAGCTGGTGGCCACCGGCACGCTCGACGAGATCCGCGCCGAAGCCTCGGCCAGCGGCTCGCTGGAAGACGTGTTCCTGAAGATCACCGACGAAGCCGCCGAGGAGCACACCGAATGACGCGGCAGGCGGCACAGCCGCTGTCGCAGGCGCGCGCCATCTGGCTGATGACCAAAATGCGCCTGACCCGCCAGCGCAACATGGTGGCCAACAACCTGTTTCGAAAATTCCGCAAAAAGAAAGCGCGCGACGGCATCTCCGGCAAGAAGAGCAGCCTGTGGGTGCTGACGCTGGTGATGGTGTTGTTTATGGCCTTCTCCTTCGTCAGCCTGTCGCGCAACGTGGTGCTCAACATGGGCTGCCACCTGGTCGCCGACAGCGCCTGCCACGTGGTCGACAAACACGGCGCGCGCCACGATAACCTGGAACTGACCGCGGCCGAGCTGCATCAGGCACCGTTCCAACCCGAGCTGGCGCACGGCCTGACGATGGTGGTCACGCTGCTGTTCGGCCTCGCCGTGCTGCTCCCTCTCGGCAGCAAGGAACTGGCGCAACCCGACTGGGACATGGAGTGGCTGGTCACCATGCCGGTCGAACGCTCCACGCTGTTATGGGGACGTCTGCTGGAACGCAGCGCGGCCAACTTCAGCGGCATGTTCGCGCTGCTGCCGCCGCTCGGCATCATCGCGTGGTACTCGGGCCTGGGCTGGTTCGCGCCATTGGCGGCGTTGGCGGCGCTGCTGGTGCTGCTGCCGCTGGCCGCGCTGCTGCATACGCTGGCCGACACCGGCTTGCGCATGTGGCTCCCGGCATCGCAGCTGCGCAACCTGCAAGCCGTCACCGGCTTGTTCAGCATGCCCCTGATCTATTTCGTCATGGCGCTCGGCATGCCCGGCGCCAGCGGCTTCGTGATGGACTGGGCGCGCGCCTTCCCCGCATGGACCGGCTGGACGCCGCCGGGACTGGTGCTGCAAGCGATGCAGGCGGCCGGCCTGGCGCAGGCAGCGCAGGCCATCGCCCTGCTGCTGGCGCAAACCGCCGTGCTGATATGGGCAGGCGTGGCGCTGATGCGCTACCAGCTGCGCAACGGCGTCGTCAACGCCGGCTCGCGGGAAAGCGTGCGGCGCAAGCAGCCGGCCGGCGCCGGCGCACCGGCACGCGGCGGCCTGCGCGCCTGGCTATCCACCGCCCTGTCGCCGATCAAACGTCGCGAGCTGCGACTGCTGAGCCGCGACCGCAATTTTCTCGTGCAAACGCTGCTGCTGCCGGTGGTGATCGTGGTCAGCCAGATGGTCTTCAACGGCAAATTGAACAGCTTCGAGGAACTGGGCCAGCACCACACCACCGCCGCCGCCATCGCCTTCGGCATCGGCGTCTACGTGCTGATGCTGTCGGCCTTCCAGACGCTGAACAACGAAGGCCAGGTCCTGTGGCTGCTGTACACCGTGCCGCGTTCGATCGAAAGCGTGTTGAAGGAAAAGGCCCAGCTGTGGGGCACGCTGACGATGCTCTACCCGCTGGTGGTCATCGGCATCAGCGCCTGGTACACCACGCACTTCGAATGGTCGATGCTGGTGCTGCTGCTGACGGTCTTCGCCGGCATTCCGATCTACTCGCTGATCGCCGTCTCGCTGGGCGTGTTCGCCTGCGATCCGCAGGCGGTCGACGCGCGCGCCCGCGTGCGACCGACCTACATCTACCTCTACATGCTGCTGGCCAGCTTCTACACCTGGTCGATCTACAGCAGCGTGTGGTCGCAGAAGCTGGTGGTGATGGTGCTGATCGCATCGATGGCGCTGGCGCTGTGGCAGAAGGCGCGCGACGCCCTGCCCTACCTGCTGGACCCGGCCGCAGCGCCGCCGCCGCGCGTCTCCACCTCCGACGGCCTGATCGCCGCCACCGCGTTTTTCATCATGCAGGGCCTGGCCACGCTGTTGATCATGCAGGACACGACAACGCCCACGCTGAAAGCCGTGACCATGGCTTTCGCCGCATCCGGCCTGCTGGTCTATGTGCTGATGCGCTTCGTCTACTGGCGCAGCAAGACCACCGGCGTGCCGGCCATCCTGCGCGGCGGCGACATGGCGCTGACGCTGGGTTGCGGCGCGGCGGCAGCCGCCGTGGCCTGCGCCGTCGGCCTGGCCTACATGGCCGGCCTGCAGCACTCGTCGCTGTGGCCAGAGATCGCCAGGCAGGTGTCCGCATCGACCGGCCCGCGCGGCTGGCTGCTGTTGCTGGCCGTGCTGGCGGCGCCGCTGTTCGAGGAGTTCATCTTCCGTGGCCTGATCTACGGCGGCTTGCGCCGCTCGATGCCCGCGGCGCCGGCCATGCTGATGAGCGCTGCAGTCTTCGCCGTCGTCCACCCGCCGGTGTCGATGCTGCCGGTCTTCGTGCTTGGCCTGTGCGCCGCCTGGACCTATGAGCGCAGCAAGACCCTGCTCGGCCCGATGCTGGTGCACGCCGTGTACAACGCCGTCATCCTGTCCTGGCAGTTCTGGATGTAACTATCAAAAACCGCCGTGGCAGGAATTGACTGTTTTATGTCATCCTGCCACGGCCCGCGCCCCGGATAATCCCTGCAGAACCACACACAGGACCCTCCCAATGCGCAAACTGATCTACCTCTTCCTGCTGATCGGCCAACTGGCCACCGCAGGCGAAATTCCCGCCTACCAGGACCGCTTCGGCCGCGCCCAACCGTTGGTCGCCGTGGTCGGCGAAAACAGCGGCACCGAATTGACCGATTTCGTCATCCCCTACGGCGTGCTGGCCCGCTCCGGCGCGGTGCAGCTATTGAGCGTCGCCACGCAAGCCGGCCCGCTGTCCATGCGTCCGGCGCTGAAGCTCCAGCCCGACGCCACCACCGCCGAATTCGACCAGCGCTACCCGCAAGGCGCCGACTACGTCATCGTGCCGGCCGTCGTCAAACCGGACGACGCAGCGTTGGTCGCCTGGGTTGCGGCGCAAGGCGCGAAAGGCGCCACCGTCGTCAGCATCTGCGACGGTGCGCTGGTGGTCGCCAACACCGGCCTGTTCAAGGGAAAGCGCGCCACCGCGCACTGGGCCACCGAATCCTATCGCAAGGAGCACTACCCCGACACGCAATGGATCAGCAATATCCGCTACGTCGCCGACGGCAAGATGATCTCCAGCGCCGGCGTCAGCGCCGCCATGCCGACCGCGCTGGCACTGGTGGAAGCCATCGCCGGCGGCGCGCGCGCCAACGAGGTGGCGCAACAGCTGGGCGTCGCCGACTGGAGCACCACCCACGACAGCGACATCTTCCGTCCGCGCCTGGGCACCAACCTCACCGCCTACATCACCGGCTACACCAATCAATGGTTCCATTCCCGCGACAGCATCGGCGTACCGGTGGCCGCCGGCGTGGACGAAATCTCGCTGGCCTTCACCGCCGACGCCTGGTCGCGCTCCAAGCGCAGCAAGGTCTACACCGTCGCCGCCAGCGCCGAGCCGCTGCAATCGCTCTCCGGCCTGACCATCGTGCCGGACCGCGTGCAAGGCGCCGCCGACGCGCCGGGCCTGCTGCCGGCCAGCGCCGGCATCACCCTGCCCGGCAAGGCCCTGGACCGCGCGCTGGAAGGACTGGAACAACGCTACGGCCGCCGCACCGCCCTGCTGGTCGCACTGGAATTCGAGTATCCTTCCTACCATTGAGGCCAACCAAACCAGTTCCGCCATGCCGTCAAAGAAAACCCTGCGCGTCGTACTGCTCGCCTACGACGACATGAACCTGCTGGACCTGTGCGGGCCGTTGCAGGCGCTCGCCACGGCCAGCAAGCGCCACACAGGCAAGGGTCCGGCGCTGTACGAAACCATCGTCGCCTCGGCCGACGGCGGCATGATTACCACCAGCGCCGGCCTGCCGGTCATGACGGTCTCCATCGCCAGCCTGGACGGCCTGGCCATCGACACGCTGATCGCACCGGGCGGTTGCAAGGGACAGGAATACTACGCACCGCCGGCGCTGGTGAACTGGATCGTGCGCCAGGCGCCGCTGGTGCGCCGCCTGTGTTCCGTCTGCACCGGCGCCTTCCTGCTGGCGGCCGCCGGGCAGCTGGACGGCAAGCGCGCCACCACGCACTGGGAGTGGGTCGACCGGCTTCAAAGCCAGCACCCCGGCATCAACATCGACGCCGACAAAATCTTCATACAGGACGGTTCGGTGTGGAGTTCGGCCGGCGTCAGCGCCGGCATCGACCTGACGCTGGCGCTGATCGAAGAGGACTACGGCCATCATGTCGCCATCGAAACGGCGCGCCAGTTGGTGATGTTCATCAAGCGCACCGGCGGCCAGTCGCAATTCAGCGTGCCGCTGGCGGCGCAGGCGCACGAAGGCGGACGCTTCGACGACCTGCACGCCTGGGTCGCCGCCCACCTGCACGAAAACCTGACCGTGGACCGGTTGGCGGAACAAGCCGGCATGACGCCGCGCACCTTCGCCCGCACCTACGCCAGCCAATCGGGACGCACGCCGGCCAGGATGGTGGAAGCGATGCGGCTGGAGGCCGCATGCCGCGCATTGGAGAAGACCATGCTGCCGCTGAAAGCCATCGCGGCCAACACCGGCTATGTGGAAGAGCAGAACCTGCGGCGCGTGTTCCAGCGCCAGCTGGGCGTGAGCCCAAGCCAGTACCGCAGCCGGTTCTCCGGCCACGGCGCGACAGTGAACTAGTCCTGGTACTGCGGCCCGGACATCAGAAAGCCGCCGCCCTGGTAGATGGTGGCCACGTCATCCTTCGGCGGATAGGCGCCGGTGTCCGGGAAGTTCGCCGCAAACCGCGTCGAGCTGTCCTTGGGATTGAAGCCCAGATGCGCCGCCTTGCTGTTATCCCACCAGCTCCCCGGATTGGCCGACGCGCCAAACAATATCGTATGGCCCACACGTGGCGTGAACAGCGACACCCGCAGCGACTCCACCAGGTCATCGTAGCTGAACCACGTCACCAGCATGCGCGGATTGACCGGCTCAGGGAACGATGAACCGATGCGCAGGCATACCGTCTCGATGCCGGCGCGGTCATAGTAATAGCGCGACAGCGACTCGCCGAAGCATTTGCTCACGCCGTACAGGCTGTCCGGCCGCATCGGGCTGTCGGCGTCGATGTAGTCGGTGGTCTTGTAGTAGCCGATGGTGTGGTTGGAGCTGGCGAACACCACCCGCTTGACGCCGTGCTTGTGCACCGCCTCGTACAGGTTGTAGGTACCGGCGATATTGGCCGCCATGATGTTCTCGAAGGTGTTCTCGGTCGAGATGCCGCCGAAGTGCAGCACCGCGTCCACGCCTTCCAGCAAATTGAACACGGCGGCCTTGTCGGCCAGGTCGCACCGGACGATCTCCTCGCCCTCGCGCGCCTCGCCCATGTCGCCGATATCGGACAGGCGCACCACATCGGCCCAGGGCTTGATGCGGTCGCGCAGGATTTTACCCAGGCCGCCGGCGGCGCCGGTCAGCAGCAATCGTTTGAATGGTTTGGTCATGATTCAGTCTCTTGTTATCAGGTCACCGGGGCCGGGTTGAACAGCACCAGTGCGTTATGCAGTTTCCATTTCTCCGCCCACGTGCGGCGTCCGCTGGCGACATCCAGCAGCAGCTGGAACATCTCCCAGCCGACGTCCGCGATGGTGGCCTCGCCGCTGGCGATGCTGCCGGCGTTGATGTCCATCAGGTCATGCCAGCGCGCCGCCAGTTCGTTGCGGGTGGCGACTTTGATGACCGGCACTTCGGCCAGCCCATACGGCGTGCCACGGCCGGTGGTGAAGATATGCACGTTCATGCCGGCCGCCACTTGCAGCGTGCCGCAAATGAAATCGCTGGCCGGCGTGGCCGCGTAGATCAGGCCTTTTTGCGTCAGCTTCTCGCCGGGCGACAGCACGCCGGAAATCGGGCTGCTGCCGGATTTGACGATCGAGCCCATCGCCTTCTCGACGATGTTCGACAAGCCGCCCTTCTTGTTGCCGGGCGTGGTGTTGGCGCTGCGGTCCACGCCGCCGCGCTTGAGGTAATTGTCGTACCACTCCATCTCGCGGATCATCGCCTGCGCCACTTCCGGCGTTGCCGCGCGTGAGGTCAACTGGTCGATGCCATCGCGTACCTCGGTCACTTCGGAGAACATCACCGTGGCGCCGGCGCGCACCAGCAGGTCGGTGGCAAAGCCCACGGCCGGGTTGGCGGTCACGCCGGAGAAGGCGTCGCTGCCGCCGCACTGCACGCCGACCACCAGCTCGGAGGCGGGCACGGTCTCGCGGCGGCGCCGGTCCAGCGCGGCCAGGTTGATCTCGGCCTGCTTCATGATCGAATCTATCATCGACATGAAACCCACATGGGCCGCATCCTGCAGGCAGACCAGCGCCGGATCGGCGCCGCCGCCGTTCTGGATCGGTATCGACCCCTTGGGGAACAGGCGCGCCGGTTGCAGCTTCTCGCAACCGAGGCTGACCACCATTGCCTGCCCGCCGAAATTCGGATTCAGGCTGATATTGCGCAGCGTGCGGATCGGCACCATCGCGCCAGGCGCATCGATCGCCACGCCGCAGCCGTAGGTGTGCTCCAGCCCCACCACGTCGTCGACGTTGGGATACTTGGGCAGCAGTTCTTCCTTGATGCGCTTGACCGCGAACTCCACCACGCCCGCCACGCACTGCACGGTGGTGGTAATCGCCAGGATATTGCGCGTGCCGACGCTGCCGTCGGGATTGCGGAAGCCTTCAAACGTATAGCCCTCCAGCGGCTCGGCCGGCGGCGGCAGGTTGGTGGAGATCGGCAGGTTGACCAGTTCGCGCGCGGCCGGCATCTCCACCTGCGGCTCGGCGACCCAGCTGCCGGCGGCGATGTCGTGCGCGGCGTAGCCGATGGTGACGTTGTAGCGCCGCACCGGATCGCCCTTGGCGATATCGATTAGCGCGACCTTGTGGCCCTGCGGGACGGCTTCCAGCAACGCCAGGCCGCTGGCGAAGACCGCGCCGGCGGGCAGGCCGCCATCGTTGACGACAATGGCGACGTTATCGTTGTCGTGCATGAGGATGTAGCGCGGCGTACCTGTGATCGTCGGTGTCGGCATGTGTATTCCTTGTCTTCCTGTTCCGGGTCCTGCGTCCCGGCGAACGTTGTTTTTCGCGTTGTTTGGTGCGTTGCAGAAGTGGTCAGGCCACTTCCCCGGAGCCCGGACCGGCGCTGTTTGTGGCCTTGGCACCACAGGCGAATATGGCTTGTTTGCTGGGCTACAGCCCTGTAAACTCCCCCTTCCCGCAGCTGCATGACGATTTTAGTATGACAGCTAAAAATTAATTTGGCTAGTCCACATTGCATATTTGGTCTGACCACCTTAGAATGGCCTGACCAGATGGCAATACCACGCCACCCTACGAATATGAGACACAGATGCTGAAAAAGACTACCGCCCCTGCCGATAGCAACGCCCACGAACCGCGCTTGTACCGCATCGTGGCGGACCGCATCCAGGACCTGATACGCGAAGAGAAGATCGCCGGCGGCGAACGCCTGCCGTCGGAGCGCGACCTGGCCACCAAGTTGAGCGTCAGCCGCGCCTCGCTGCGCGAAGCGCTGATCGCGCTGGAACTGGGCGGCGTGATCGAAGTGCGCGGCGGCTCCGGCGTCTACGTCAGCGAAGTGCCGGAACCCTCGGCCGCCGACCTGCCGGAAGCCGGCCCGGGTCCATTCGAAGTGCTGTCCGCGCGCCGCCTGATCGAATCCGAGATCGCCGCCATCGCCGCCCGCGTCGCCACCGACGGCGCCATCGACGCCATCCTCAAGGCGGTGGTCGAGATGGAACAGAACCACGCCAATTATTCGAGCAACGAGCAGGCCGACCGCAACTTCCACCTGGCGATCGCGCGCGCCACCGGCAACAGCGCGCTGGTCGGATCGCTGGACTACCTGTGGGACCAGCGCGGCCGCCTGTGGCACAAGTTAAAAGAACACTTCCAGACCGAGGAACTGCGCCAGGAAACGCTGAAGGATCACCGCCGCATCCTGGAGGCGATCGCCGCCCACGATCCGGCGGCGGCGCGCAAAGCCATGCGTGCCCACCTGGAACGCGTGACCCGCACTTTCTCGCGCGGATAAAGAAGTTGTAGTGTGCAGTAAGGCAGTACCGCAGGACCGGCCTCGATGCCGGTCCGCGAACAAAGCAATAAGTTATCGACCGTCTTGCGACCTCGGCCCGTGTCCACCACGACGGCCCTCGTCTCAACGGCACGGAGTACGCGAGGTGCTCCAATCACGTCCAGTGCTTTTCCCAGCACGGCGCATAACTTTATTCAAAAAGACGAAGGAGACACGCATGAACAAGTCCGATCACTCGGTCCAAAACCGTTCCGCCCAACCCCGCCTGCTGCTGTCGGCCATCACGGTGGCCGTGCTGACGCTGGCCAACCAGGCGGCCGCGCAACAGAGCGGAGAAGCGGCAATGACCCGCGTCGAAGTGACCGGCTCCAGCATCAAGCGCCTGGCCACCGAGGCATCGCTGCCGGTCAGCACCGTCAAGGCCGAGGACTTCATCAAGCAAGGCATCACCACGCTGGCCGACGTCATGATGTCGCTGCCGCAGTCCGCATCGCTGGCGCCGTCCAACGCCGGCTCCGGCACCAACATCAACCTGCGCGGCCTGGGCGTGAACCGCACCCTGGTGCTGCTGAACGGCCGCCGCATGGCCAACGAGGCGATCGCCGACGGCTACGCCAACCTGGACGTGATTCCGATGAGCGCACTGGCGCGCGTCGAGATCCTGCGCGACGGCGCCTCGTCGATCTACGGCTCGGACGCCATCGGCGGCGTGGTCAACTTCATCACCAAGACTTCGTTCGAAGGTCTGTCGCTGACCGGCCAGGAAGTCCAGCCGGAGAAAAACGGCGGCGGCGACGAGCAACGTGCCAGCATCACCTGGGGCAAGGGCAACCTGGAACGCGACGGCTGGAGCGTTTACGGCACCATCGACGCCCACCAGCGCACCCGCCTGGCCGCGCGCGACCGCGCCGACCTGAGCTCCGCCGCCCTGTTGACCAGCATCGGCCGCCCGCCAACGCTGGGCACCGGCGGCAACGCCACGCCAGCCAACTTCACCACCGCCACCAACAAGACCGCGCAGAACCCGTACGCCGCAAGCGGCTGCCTGGCGCCCTACTCCATCGTCGGCCAGAAGGGCACCTGCGTCCTCGACGCCAACGAATACGGCACCGCGCTGTACGCCAACCAGCAGGTCACGTTCTACGCCCGCGCCGCCAAGAAGCTGAGCGAAGACCACGTCGTCACCATCGACTACTCCCGCGGCGAAGAGTTCATCCTCGGCGCCAAGAACCCGACCAACGCGCTGGCCGTCGGCGGCGTCAGCGCCACGCTGCCATCGACCAGCAAATGGTATCCAGGTAAAAGCGGCGGCGTGCCTGCGGTTGCAGGCTTGAACAACGCACCGCTGATCCTGACCTGGGCCGTGGCCGACCTGGGCCTGGCCACCACCAAGGACGTGCAGCTGAACCAGCGCCTGTCCGTGGTCGATGAAGGCACGCTGGCGGGCTGGGACTACAAGGCCGGCCTGGTGGTCGGCGTTTCGCAGCGCGACAATTACTACCAATCCGGCTACGCCAAGGGCCAGGGCCTGCTGGACGGCCTGAAAAGCGGCGCACTCAATCCATTCGGCGCGCAGGACGCGGCCGGCCTGGCCTACCTCGACACCATCAGGGTCGACGGCGCCAAGAACCGCACCTCCAAATCGACCTTCACCGGCGTCGACCTGACCGCCAGCCGCACCTTGATGGAACTGCCAGGCGGCTCGATGGCGCTAGCGCTGGGCGCGGACTTCCATCGCGACACCACCGAAGACACCAAACTGCCGCTCAGCGCCGAAGTCACCTACGCCAGCGCCTCGCCATCGCACGGCGAAGGCGCCCGCAACGTCGCCGCGCTGTTCGCCGAGCTGAATGTACCGGTCACAAAAAAGCTGGAATTGAACCTCGCCGTGCGCGACGACCATTTCAGCGATTTCGGCAACACCATCAATCCGAAGATCAGCTTCCGCTACGAGCCGACCAAGCAGTTGATGTTCCGCGGCTCGGCCAACACCGGCTTCCGCGCGCCGACGCTGTTCGACCGCTACGGCTACCGCCTGGCCGGCGCCACCGGCCTGACTTCGGCCAAATGGGACGATCCGGTCCTGTGCCCCGGCGGCAAGCCTGGCGTGGCCGGTACCGGCACGGCGCTGCCTGGCCTGGTCGCATCGGCCGTCTGCAACACCACGCTGCCCAAGCAGACCGGCTCCAATCCGGAACTGGTGCCGGAAAAATCGCGCGGCTTCACGCTGGGTACCGTGTTCGAGCCGACCAAGTCGGCGATGGTGTCGATCGACTACTGGAACATCAAGATGACCAATATGCTGGCCAACTTGCCGGAACAGGTCTACTTCCTCGACCCGGTCAAGTACGCATCGTTCTTCGTGCGTAACGCCGACAACACCATCAAGTACATCAAGAACACCACGATGAACCTGGGCGGCCAGAAGGCGGCCGGTATCGACATATCGGGTTCGTACGCCTTCCCGCGTACGCCTTACGGCGACTTCAAGGTGTCGCTCGACGGCACCTACCTGACCCAGTTCGACAACCAGCTCGATAGCGGCACCCCTTACGTGTCGAACATCGGCCAGTTCGGACTGGCCAGCAACGGCACCACCAGCAGCCTGCCTATCATCACCTTCCGCTGGAAGCACACGCTGAAGCTGAACTGGGCCGCCGGCAACTGGAACACCCAGCTGACCCAGAACTACAATTCCAAGTACACCGACCAGAACCTGGTGGCGCAGCAGTACTGGCGCAACATCAATTCGTACAAGGTTTGGAACTTCACCACGACCTACAACGGCTTCAAGAACATCCAGGTTACCGCCGGCGTCAACAACCTGTTCAACGTGAATCCGCCAGTGACCAACAGCAGCCTGTATAGCTTCGGTTACCTGAGCAGCGCCGCCAGCCCGATCGGCCGCGCCTACAACGTCCGCGCCACCTACACCTTCTGATGAGAGCACAGATGCATAAAGACGAACAGCAAGGCGGTGGCCTCGGCCGCCGCCGCTTCCTGCAAGCCTTGTCGGCGGCCGGCCTGGCCGGCGGCGCCGGCCCGGTAGCATTGGCGGCCAGCGCCAAGGCGGCCGATCCATGGAAGGAGGCGCAAGCCATCATCGACCGCTTCAAGAAACCGCTGAAATTCCGCGACCAGGACTTCGTGGTGACGGCCTTCGGCGCCGCCACCTGCGCAACCAAGCCGGTGACGGCATGGACTTCGTTCACCGAGTCGGACACGCTGCAAACCCCGGTGGCCGGCTCGCACGACTGCTATCCGGCGATAGCTGCGGCCATCGCGGCCTGCCACAAGGCCGGCGGCGGCCGCGTGGTGATCCCGGCCGGGAACTGGCTGTGCGCCGGACCTATCGTGCTGCTGTCGAACGTGAACGTACACCTGAAGGCCGGCGCCCACGTCTACTTCAGCAACAACCCGGCCGACTACGCCAAGTACGGCGCCTACGATTGCGGCAAGAACGGCAAGCTGTCGATCACGCGCTGGGAAGGCAACGACCTGCTGAACTACTCGTCGATGGTGTACGCGCACGGCCAGGACAACATCGCCCTGACCGGTGAGGACTGGACCAGCATCCTGGACGGCCAGGCCGGCGTCACCTTCGACGGCGATCCGGATTGCTGGTGGTCGTGGAAGGGCCGCGAGAAACCGAATTGGGCCGGCGACATCGCCGCCGGCGCGGGCAACTACGTCAAGCACACCAAGGGCAAGACCGAAGTGCACGTCAATCCGGCCAACCCGACCTCGCTGCGCGAGATCGCGCCGCACCTGAGCGAAGCGGAAGCCCTGTTCATCCAGGGCCCGAACGACAAGTGGCGCACCGACTCCTACTATCTGCGTTCGCTGGCGGAAGCCCGCGTGCCGGTGGCCAAGCGTATCTTCGGCATCGGCCACTACCTGCGGCCGCACATGGTGCAATTCATCAGCTGCACCAACGTGCTGTTCGAAGGCTACCAGACCACCAACACGCCGTTCTGGCAGCACAATCCGGTCAACTGCCACGACATGCATGTTAAGAAGATCTACGCCAACAGCATGGGTCCGAACAGCGACGGCTTCGATCCGGAGTCGTGCACCAATGTGCTGATCGAAGACTGCCACTTCAACACCGGCGACGATTGCATCGCCATCGATTCGGGCAAGGGTCCTGACATTCAGTTCGGCCCCGCCAAGAACATCGTGATCCAGAACTGCAAGATGCAGAGCGGGCATGGCGCGCTGACGCTGGGCAGCATCATGTCCGGCGGGATCGAGAACATCTATGCGCAGAACCTGGTGTTCGAGAACAGCTACTGGAAAACCGATCCGCTGAACATTGCGATCCGTCTCAAGACCAATATGAGCCGCGGCGGCTACCTGCGCAATATGCACGTGCGTAACGTGCATATCCCGAACGGCATCCGCACCACGCCGGCGTTCTATTCGACGCTGCCAGGTTCGCTGATTCCGACCAAATCGGTGGCCACGTCGGCCGGCGGCATCATCACCATCGACTGCGGCTACGATCCGATCAACGACAACGTGCGTATCCGTCCGCCGAGCGTCAGCCATGTGCGGATCTCGAACGTCACCTGCGCCAACGTCGAG
This sequence comes from Duganella sp. GW822-FHT06D06, assembly GCF_058799615.1. NCBI lineage: Bacteria > Pseudomonadati > Pseudomonadota > Betaproteobacteria > Burkholderiales > Oxalobacteraceae > Duganella > Duganella sp. GW822-FHT06D06. Next base: position 185,172 of record NZ_JBXALQ010000005.1, on the reverse strand, counting down.
ACCAAGGCCGGCAGCTACTCCTGCTACCAGGCGATTGTGATCCTGGGGCCGGTGGCGTCGGACTACAACGGTCCGGGCAAGCCGGTGGTGCTGCCGGTGTCCGATATCGAAGTCAGCGACTGCGATCTGGGCACGCCGGTCAACGCCGACAAGCCTATGTATCTGTACAACGTCAAGGGACTGAAACTGAAGAACGTCAAGATCGGCGGCAAGGCCGTCAATCAAAGCTTCTCCGCCTGAGTCCAGGCGCCGGACCGCAGACGCGGCCGGCGCCTTTTTTTTATTTCCGGATATCGTCATGAACTTCCACAGCCTCACCCTTGCCGCCGCCCTGATGCTGGCCGGCGCCGCAACCGCCGCCGAAACGCCCACCAAACCAATCCGCGTCATCCTGGTCGGCGATTCGACGATGGCCAACAGCAGCGGCTATGGTGACGCATTCTGCGCGCGCATCAACCGCGCCAACACCTGCCTCAACCTGGCCAAGGGCGGGCGCAGCTCCGGCAGCTTCCGCGCCGAAGGTCGCTGGGACGAAGTGGAAGGCCTGCTGCCCGGTGCCGCAGCGTACCGCGCCACCTATGTGCTGATCCAGTTCGGCCACAACGACCAGCCGGGCAAGCCTGGCCGCTCCACCGACCTGAAAACCGAATTCCCCGTCAACATGACACGCTACGTGCAGGAGGTGAAGGCGCTGGGCGGCATCCCGGTGCTGGTCACGCCGTTGACGCGTCGCAGCTTCACCAACAAAATCCTGGAAAACAACCTGCTGCCGTGGGCCGATGTGATCCGCGCCACCGCCGCCGCGCAGCACGTCGCGTTGCTGGACCTGAACGCCGACAGCTACGCCGCGGTGCAGGCGATGGGCGAAGACGAAGCCGATACGCTGGCCGTTGCGCCGCGTCCCGAAAAATTCACCGAGGCCGCACTGGCGGCCGGCAAGGTGGAAGTGGCAGGCGCCGCAAAATCCGCCTTCGACCGCACCCACGTTGGCGCCAAAGGCGCCGCCTACTTCTCGCGCATGGTGATGGAAGAGATGAAGCGCGCCTTGCCGGAGACGGCCGGCCAGTTCAAGCCCGAGAGCGAGCAATGACGAAAACGCTGTCACCAGCAGGCATCGCTTTTCTGCTGGCCGCCTCCGGCGTCAGCGCCGCCCAGGATCCCAACGTCCACGTCACGCTAAACAAAGTGGACGGCTTCACCGCATGGGGCATGCGCGACGCCAGCATCGCCGGCAAGGCAGACAGGAAGATTGAATTCGCCGGCCTCGCCGGCGAATTTTCCGCCACGACGGCCACCACGCGCCCGCAACTGAGCATCGAACAATCCAGGCAGTATGCCTACGGCGAAGTGTTGAAATACGTCGGCGCCGCCGGCAGCGAGACCATCGATCCATGGGACCCGCTGTCCGAGCCGCTGGCAAAAGGCGCGGCTTTCACGCCCGACTACATCGTCGACAAATCCGCGCAGGCTGACGGCGTCAGGTTGTTCAACACCGTGCACGAAGCCGTCAGCCGCGCGGTCGCCGACAGCAAGGCCCATCCTGCCAAACGCCTTTACCTGCTGCTCAAACCGGGCACCTACCAGGAGCTGGTCTACATCCCCGCCTCCGCCGCACCGATCACAATGTACGGCGAAGGCAAGGATGCAGGCGCCACCAAAATCACGGCCCAGCTGGACGCATCCAACACCGGCGCCGACTACGCCAGACAATATGGCGCGCAGTTCGCCAAGGCTACGCCCGCGGTACAAGCGATGTACGCGACCATCAAGGACCGCGCCCAGATCGGCACCTTCGGCACCGCCACCGTCTGGGTGCAGGACAACGGCTTCCAGGCTCGCAACCTGACGTTCGAGAACGCCTACAACAAAGACACCGGCAACGCCCGCGCCGAAGCGCTCCCCAACGTCAACAACATCCATCATCAAGCGCTGGCGTTGCAAGTGGATGGCGCCGACAAGGCGCAATTCGAAAACATCCGTCTGATCGGCTTCCAGGATACGCTGTACCTGAAGGCCCCGCAGGTAGCCAACACCTCGCGCAGCTTCTTCAATAAATCCTACATCGAAGGCGACGTCGATTTCATCTTCGGCGACAGCACCGCCTACTTCCACCAGACCGAGATCAAATCGCTGGGCGACCGTGGCCTGTCCTACGCCGCCGCGCCGGATACCCACGTCAAAACCCGGTACGGCTTCGTCTTCGACAACTGCCGCTTCACGCATGACGGTTCGTCCAACGCCAGCGCGGGCACGTTCTACCTGCTGCGCCAATGGTTCCACAACTCGCGCTGCACGCCCTACGACAAAGTCGCCGTCGACGGCTATGCCTGCACCTTCGGCCCCGCCAACGGCTACCAAGCACCAAAAGGCACCATCGCCAGGAACTCGCTGGAGGCGGTCGGAAAAATGGTCGTCATGAATTCTCGCATCGGCCCGCACATCAACCGCGCATCGCCATGGTCGGACTGGAACAGGAAAGGCGCGCTGGCCTATCGCCCTGCCCAATACAACTCCGACGACCATTGGAACAACCTGATTAAAGCCGGCATCGATCCCGTCAAGGATCTCGGCTACACCGCAAAGCCATCGCCGGCGGAAGTCTTCCTCGGTGAATTCAACAATTCGGATGAATAAGGAATACCGCATGACTATCAACACCCAGCGCCGCAGCCTGATGAAAGCCCTGCCCGCCGCCGCCGGCCTGTCACTCGGCATGCCGGCGCGCGCCGCCACCGCGCCCGATCCGTGGCTGCAAGCGCAAGCCATCATCGACCGCGTCTCGCGGCCGCTCACCTTCCGCAAACAGGACTTCATCGTCACCGCCTACGGCGCGCAGACCTGCAAGATGGTCAAGGTCAAAGCCTGGATCTCGTTCGAGGAACAGGACACCGTCGATACCCCGGCCGCCGGATCGAGCGACTGCTACGCCGCCATCAAGGCCGCCATCAAAGCCTGCCACGAAGCGGGCGGCGGCCGCGTGCTGGTCCCGGCCGGGAACTGGTACTGCGCCGGACCTGTCGTGCTGCTGTCGAACGTGAACCTGCACCTGAGCGCGGGCGCGCAGATCTACTTCAGCAACAACCCGGCCGACTACGCCAAGTACGGCGACATCGATTGCGGCAAACACGGCAAGCTGTCGATCTCGCGCTGGCAGAGCAACGACTGTCTGAACTTCTCGTCGATGATCTACGCCTACGGCCAAGACAACATCGCCCTGACCGGCGACGACTGGACCAGCACCCTGAACGGCCAGGGTGGCGTGCCGTTCAACGAACAGGGCGACTGCTGGTGGACCTGGAAGGGCAAGCTCAAAACGCTGAACGCGGTGGCGCAAGGCTCGACGCCCAATTTCACCAAGGGGAAGATGTCGGAGAATACCGAGAACCCGCTGAACGCCGAGTCGCTGTCCACCATCGCGCCACGACTGACCGAAGCGGAGCGCCTGCTGATACAAGGCGAAGGCGCCCGCTGGCGCGCCGACGCGCAATACCTGCCGGCGCTGTCGGAAGCGGGCGTGCCGCTGTCCCGGCGCGTGTTCGGCCTGGGCCACTTCCTGCGGCCGCCGATGATACAGCTGATCGGCTGCACCAACGTGCTGCTGGAGGGCTACCACGTCACGCACACGCCGTTCTGGCAGCACCACCCTGTCCACTGCCGCAACGTCGTCATCCGCAAGGTGCACTGCGAAAGCCTGGGCCCCAACAGCGACGGCTTCGATCCGGAAGCGTGCGACCACGTGCTGATCGACGGCTGCACCTTCGACACCGGCGACGACTGCATCGCCATCAAGGCCGGCAAGGATCTCGATACGCAGTATGGCCCGTCGCAGAACATCGTGATCCAGAACTGCACCATGCAGAGCGGCCACGGCGCCGTCACGCTGGGCAGCGAGATGGCAGGCGGCATCCAGAACGTCTTCGCGCAGAAGCTGGTTTTCCAGAACATCAACTGGGCCACCAATCCTTTGAACACGGCGATCCGCCTGAAGACCAACCTCAATCGCGGCGGCTACCTGCGCAACTTCCACGTGCGCGATGTCTCGATACCGAACGGTGTGCAGACCAGCCCTTCGTTCTACGCATCGCTGCCGGGATCGCCGATTCAATCGAAGACCGTCGCCACAGCGGCCGGCGCCATCGTCACCTTCGATTGCGACTACACGCCGCTGAGCGACAACGTCCGCACGCGGCCGCCGGTGGTCAGCAACATCCACATCTCCAACGTCAAGGTCGGCAATGTGAAGACCAAGGATGGCAAAGTGGTGTCGTGCTACCAGGCCATCGTGATCCTCGGCCCGGTGGCGTCGGACTACAACGGCCCGCTGCCGATGCCGGCCGTCGTTCCCGTCACCGACGTCACCATCACCGACTGCGACTTCGGCCTGCCCGCCAACATGGCGCAGCCCTGGTACCTCTACAACGTGCAAGGCCTGACGCTGAAGAACGTCACCATCGGCGGCAAGGTCCATAACACGACGCTGTCTGCCTGAGCAGGGAGGGCTGGCGCCATTTGATAGCGACGGTATGGATTCGCATATACTGGCGTGACTTACACGTTCGGAGTCCGCCATGCGTCCATTGTTCCTGCTGCTGTTGTTGTCGTCCGCCGCCGCACAGGCGGCGCCCGCCGAGGCGCTCAAGCCGATGGCCTTCCTGGCAGGGCATTGCTGGAAGGGCGATTTCCCGGAGGGGAAGCAGAGCGACGAACATTGCTTCCAGTGGCAATACGACGGCAATGTCCTGCGCGACGTGCACACGGTGCGCACGCCGGGCAAGCCGGATTATGTCGGCGAGACGATCTACTACTACGATTCGGCGGCCAGGCAGGTGGCGTTCCTGTACGTTGAAAACGGCGGCGGCTACAGCCGCGGCACGATGACGCCGACCGCCACCGGCCTGGAATTCCCCGCCACGCAATACGTCGCCGGCAACCAATCCCTCACCTACCGCGTCCGCTGGACACCCGCCGGCGCCGACTCCTACGAGGCCTTCAGCGAAATGAACATCAAGGACAAATGGGTCACGCAGTTCAAGCTGGTGTTGAAGAAGCAGTAGGCGGCGGTCACTTCTTGGAGCCGTTGGTGAAGTAAAACGAGATGACGAGCGTAACCAATGGAAACGCTCCTATCTTTACCAGCTCAAACATCTGCGCCAGCGCCGGGTTCTCAGGGTAGCAGGCATAGCCAGCCATCTCGCACGTACACAGCAGCGCCAATCCCAGCAGTATCTGCTTGGCGAACTTCAGCCGATCACTTTCGTTAATACTGACGGCTGTTGGCGTCTGATATGTAGGCCCAGCAACGTCGTACTGGCGCTCCCCCGGTTGTCCATTCATATCCCCGTCACCACCCCCAGTGCTTCAAGCGTGTTGTCGGGTCGTCGGCGAACAAAGCCCAAGGATGAGCCGTCGCACTTCTGCCGCTCCTCGTAAGCGACTTTCAGCAAGGCAAAGGCACGCCGCATGGCTTCGCCCTTGCTGATCCCTCGCGCGCAAGCAATCATGGTAAGGGTATCATCGATTTCAGGGGACATTTCCACAGTCATGCTTCTCATGATGCACCTCCATCGCAGCACATTTGATAAAAATTATACTGCGCCTTTTTCGGCCGGTTTGTTTGAGAAAAACCAAACGGGCGGACTAGGGTGTGACGTGGAAATAGTCGATGTCGGCATGGCCGCTGTTGGTGGCGAACAGGCCCATTTGCGCACCTACCCAGCGGCCCATGCGGGCGGTGAAGGGCTTGCCGATGGCGGTGTAGTTTTGCTCGTCGCGGCTGTATGAGAAGGTCGTTACGCCGCCGGGCCGCACCTGCATGCGCAACCAGACTTGCGGGCCCGCCAGCTCGGCTCCGGCTTCCTCCTGCTCGCTGCACGCGGTCTCGGTTTTGTAGCAGCTGACCAGCGCCAGCCTGGTCTTGCCGCCTTCACGGCGCGCACCCAGCCACACGTAGTCGGCGCCGTACATGATCAGGCCTGCCTTGCCGCCCTCGCCCAACGCGTTCACGTCGATCCGCGTCGCGACAGTGAACGACTCAGCCGGCAGTTTTTGCAGCAGCAGCGACGGCGTGTCCCACAGATTGCGCCCGACTGGTTGACCGTACAGCCGCAGATACCCCGAGCGCGCAGACAACGAATACCACTCAGACTTCCAGTTCGCATTCCACTGCCACTGCAAACCAAGCGAGGCGTCATCGAATTCATCGCTGATGGCAGGCGCAGTGGCGGCGTGGCCCGACACCGGCTTGCGATATTGCAGGACCGGCTGCCCGGTGCCTTTGCCATCCACGTCCTCGCCGATCACCGGCCAGCCATCGCGCCACCGCATCGGCTGCAAATGCACCACGCGGCCGTAGGCGCGCTTGTCCTGGAAGTGGATGAACCAATCCTCCCCCGCCTGCGTGCGCACCCACGCGCCTTGATGCGGACCGTTGACCGGCGTGCGTCCCTGCGCCATCACGATCTTGTCCTCGTAAGGACCGTCGATGCTGCGCGAACGGAACACCGACTGCCAGCCGAATTCCACCCCGCCCGCCGGCGCGAAGACGTAGTAGTAGCCGTCATGCTTGTACAGCTTGGGCCCTTCCAGCGTGGTGTAATTGGGCAGCCGGTTACCGTCGATGACAGTCTTGCCCGCGCCATCCAGCATGCGGCTGGCGTCCGGCGCCATGCGGCGCAAGGTCAGCTGGTTGGCGATGCCGGCGCGGCTCTTGGCCCATGCATGCAGCAGGTAAGCCTGGCCGTCGTCGTCCCACAGCGGCGCCGGATCGATGATGCCTTTGCCGGCCAGCAGAAGACGCGGCGCACTCCAGGGTCCGGCGAACTCGATCGCCGTCATCACGTAGACACCGAAATCGGGATCGGGATAGAAAATCCAGAACTTGCCGTCGTGGTGGCGCAGGGACGGCGCCCACACGCCCTTGCCATGCTGCGGCGATGCGAAGACATCCAGCGGCACCTGCTGCGGCAAGGCGTGGCCGACCTGCGTCCAGTTCACCATGTCCGGCGATTGCAGCAGCGGCAGGCCGGGCGCGTTGTTGAAGCTGGAGGAAGTCAGGTAGTACATGTCGCCGACACGGATCGCGTCGGGATCGGAATAGTCGGCGTGCAGCACCGGGTTTTGATACTGGCCGTTGCCCAGGTCGGGCATCCACGGCGACGCCACCGGTGCAGCGCCACATGCGGCCAGCAAGGCCGCAAACAACAAGGGCAGAAGCCTGTTCAGCATCTGCCCCTTCCTTACTGTCCGAACGGCGTTTCCGCCACGCCCTGCACGCCGGGCCGCAGCAGCACCACCGCGCCGCCCCACTCCGCGTCCTCCGGCTTGCCGGAGACGATGGACGTCACCATCAGCGTATCCAGATCCTTGCCGCCGAAGGCGCACATGGCCGGTTTCAGCATCGGCACGTCGATGCGGCGATCCAGCTTGCCGTCCGGCGTGAAGCGCAGCACGCAGCCGCCGTCGTTACCGCAGATCCAGTAGCAACCGTCGCTGTCGATGGCGGCGCCGTCGGGACGGCCCACATACGTCGACATGTCCGCGAACACGCGGCGGTTGGAAGGCACGCCGTCGACTATGTCGTAGTCGAACACCCAGACCATGCGCCGCGCCGGATGCGAATCCGACAGGTACATGGTGCGGCCGTCCGGCGAGAACGCCAGGCCGTTTTGCGTGATCAGTTCCGACACCAGCGGCGCCGAAATGCCGCGCGCCGCATCATAGCGATATAGCTCGCCCACCGCGCGCGCGGCCGACATGTCCATGAACATGGTGCCGCTCCAGAAGCGCCCCTGACGGTCGCAGCGGCCGTCGTTGAAGCGCATGCCTTCGCCCAGCCCGGCGACGGGCGCCGCCAGCCTGGTCTGGACCGCGGCTTCCGCCTCGCCCAGCTCCAGGCTGAAGATGCCCGTCTCCATGCCGGCGATCAGCCCACCGCCCGCCCTGGCCGCCACGCAGGCGGCCATTTCGGCGGTGGTCCAGAAGCGCGCCGCGCCGCTGGCGCCGTCCAGGCGCCAGACGCGTTTGGCGGGAATATCGACCCAGTACCAGGCCGATTCCGCCGCGCTCCACGTTGGGCTTTCGCCCACCGTGCAGCGAATGTCGCTTATGCGTTCCATGCCAGGTCGCCGTTGACCACGCGCGGAAGGTTCTGCGGGTTGGCGTCAGTCAGCGATTCCGGCAGCAGATACGCAGGCACGTCCTGATAGCAAACAGGACGCAGGAAGCGATCGATGGCCGAAGCGCCGACCGAAGTCGTGCGGCTGTCCGAGGTCGACGGGAACGGGCCGCCGTGCACCATCGCGTGCGAGACTTCCACGCCGGTGCCGAAGCCGTTGAACAGGATGCGGCCCACTTTGCGTTCCAGCGTAGGCATCAGGCGCGCGGCCAGTTCGCGGTCGTCGGCGGTGGCGTGAACGGCAGCGGTCAGCTGGCCTTCCACGTGTTCGGCCACGGCCAGCATCTGCGCTTCATCGTCGCAGACCACCAGCAGCGAGGTCGGTCCGAAGATCTCGCCTTCCAGCGCGGTGTTGGTCAGGAAGGACTTCGCGTCCACCTGGTACAGGAAGGCTTGCGCAGCGCACGGTGCATCGGTGCCCTGGCCTGCGGCGACCTGCTGCACGCCGTCGATGGCGGCCAGGCCGCTGACGCCGGAGACATAAGCCTTGTGGATGCCGGGGGTCAGCATGGTGGTCGCACTTTTCGCGCCCAGCGTGCCCGCTACGGCGGCGACGAAGGCTTGCAGCTTGTCGCTCTTCAGGCCGACCAGCATGCCGGGGTTGGTGCAGAACTGGCCGGAGCCCAAGGTCAGCGAATCGGCGAAGGCCTGCGGCAGCTTGGCGTTGTCCAACGCGCCCGGCAACAGGAACACCGGATTGATCGAGCTCATTTCAGCGTAGACCGGGATCGGCTCTTTACGCGCGGCGGCGGTGCGCATCAGCGCCATGCCGCCGGAGCGCGAACCGGTGAAGCCCACGGCCTTGATCGCCGGATGGCTGACCAGGTTCTGGCCGATGGTCTGGCCGGAGCCGATCAGCATCGAGAACACGCCTTCCGGCATGCCGCATTCTTCGGCGGCCTTGGCGACAGCCTTGCCGACCAGTTCCGAGGTACCCAGGTGGGCCGAGTGGGCCTTGACCACGACCGGGCAGCCGGCCGCCAGTGCCGATGCGGTATCGCCGCCGGCCACCGAGAACGCCAGCGGGAAGTTCGATGCGCCGAACACGGCGACCGGGCCCAGGCCGATCTTGCGCAGGCGCAGATCGCTGCGTGGCGGCGTGCGTTCCGGCAGCGCGCTGTCCAGCGTGGCGGACTGGAAGCGGCCGTCGCGCACGACCTTGGCGAACAAACGCAGCTGGTTGCAGGTACGGCCACGTTCACCTTCCAGGCGGGCCTGCGGCAGGCCGCTTTCCTGCATCGCGCGTTCGATCAGCGCAGGGCCGATGTCCATGATGCGGTCGGCGATGGTTTCCAGGAACTTGGCGCGCGCTTCCAGGCCGGTGGCGCGGTAGATGTCGAAAGCCTGGTCGGCCAGTTCGCAGGCGCGCTGCAGATCGGCGGCGCCGGCCAGGCCGAAGGCCGGTTCGATTTCCACGTTACGCGATGGATCGATCGCCTTCGTCGTACCTTCTTTACCCAGGACCGCGCTGCGGCCGATAACCATTTCACCAGCAACTTGCATATTGACTCCTCAATGTATGAAAAGCGCGGACCAGCCGCGCTTGTTTTATATTTGTCGCCGCCGCAGGGATTACTGAGCGCCTTGTTTGCGTATCAGTTTGTCCAGCATGTCGCATTCTTCCGTAGTCAGATCGGTCAATGGCGCGCGCACCGGGCCTGCATCATGGCCCACCAGGCGTGCACCCGCTTTCACGATACTCACTGCGTAGCCGGCCTTGCGGTTACGTATCTCCAGGTATGGCAGGAAGAACTCGTCCAGCATGCGGTTTTGTTCGGCATGGTTATCCGACGCGACGGCATGGTAGAAGTCCATCGCCAGTTTCGGCATGAAATTGAATACCGCCGACGAGTATACCGGAGTACCCAAAGCCTTGTACGCGGCCGCGTAAACTTCGGCGGTCGGCAGGCCGCCCAGGTAGCTGAAGCGGTCGCCCATCTTGCGCCAGATCGAGACCATCAGCTCGATATCGCCGACGCCGTCCTTGAAGCCGATCAGGTTCGGGCAACGGTCGGCCAGCTTGGCCAGAGAGTCCGGCGTCAGGCGGCAGTTGGCGCGGTTGTAGACCACCACGCCCAGGTTGGTCGCCTTGCAGACTTCGGCCACGTGTTCGATCAGGCCGTCCTGGCTCGCTTCGGTCAGGTAGTGCGGCAGCAGCAGCAGGCCTTGCGCGCCTACGCGCTCGGCTTCCTTGGCGTAGGCCGCGGCCACGCGGGTCGGGCCGCCGACGCCGGCCAGGATGGGTACTTGGCCGGCGCAGGTGTCGACCGCGGTCTTGATGATGTCGGTGTATTCGTTGGCCGTCAGCGAGAAGAACTCGCCGGTGCCGCCGGCGGCGAACAGCGCGGTGGCGCCGTACGGGGCCAGCCATTCCAGGCGCTTGATATAGGTCGACTTGCGGAAGTTGCCTTCAGCGTCGAAGTCGGTGACCGGGAACGACAGCAGGCCGGAGGAAAGAGTTTTTTTAAGGTCATTCGCTTGCATAAGGTCTCCAATAATCGACGGCTCATCTCAGGACGGGGAATTCGGCGGCTGCGCGCCAGCTGTTGTATGACATCGTACAACTATCTTCGTCAGCGGGCAAGCGATTTAGCGAAATCCGCCAAATCGCCCTGCTCTCGTTGCTTTTTATGCAGTCTGGCCGGCGGCTATGCCTTCTTGCGCGCGGCGCAGGCGCTCGCGGCTGTTGCTCAGATGGGTGCGCATGGCGGCGCGGGCCGCCTCGGCGTCCTTGCGCAGGATGGCGTTGTAGATGTCGTCGTGCTCGCGGTTGAGGCGCTCCAGGTACACGGCCGGATCGTCATGCGCCAGCTGCGCCGAATTGACGCGCGCGCGCGGAATGATGGCGTTGCCCAGGTCGCTGAGGATGTCGACGAAATAGCGGTTGCCGGTCGCTTGCGCGATCAGCAGGTGGAAGGCGACGTCCGATTCGACCGAGCCGGGACGGCCCTGCGAATGCTGGATGCGCTTGAGCACCGCGCCCATCTGCTGCACCTGCTCTTCGGTGCGGCGGGTGGCGGCCAGCCAGGCCGCCTCGGTCTCCAGGCTGATGCGCAGCTCCAGGATGGCCAGCACGTCGCCGATGGTGCGGATGGTGTCGGCCGAGATGCGCAGGTTGGCCGGCTGCGGCTCCAGCACGAAGGTACCGATGCCGTGGCGGGTCTGCACCAGCCCCGCCGCCTGCAGGTGCGAGATGGCCTCGCGCACCACGGTGCGGCTGACGCCGTGTATCTCCATGATGACCGACTCGGTCGGCAGCTTTTCGCCCGGCTTCAGGTTGCCGGCCTGGATGCTGTTGGTGAAAGCCTCGACCACGCCCTGGGCGAGGTTGCGATGCTTCTTCTTCGGCACGAGGACGGTAGGAGCGGACAAGGGAGCGGCGGCGGTCTGGTTCATGGTCTTTTTACTGTTGTATGACGACTGTTAGCATACACGCTTATGGCGTGTCGCACGATCCGCATATTGCCAGACTTTTGGCAACAATTGTGCCTTAGACACTATTTTCGGCGCGATTAGTGCATATGGACTAGCTCGAAACCAACGTTAAACAACACTCGGAAGCCTCAGGCCAGCAGCGCGGCGCTCATGGAGGCGGCCTCGTCGGCGGATTCGAACAGGATTTGTTCCAGCGCGGCGTTGTCGTCGAAGAAGCCGGCCAGGCTGGCGTGTTCGCGTTGCGGCGCCAGCGGCGACGGCACGGGAGCCAGGTGCTTGGCGATCAGCAGGGTATCGCGCAGGCCCAGCGGCGGCGGCGTCAAGGTGGCGCCGCGCAGCGAGACGATGGCCTGGCCGACCGGCTCCGGGATCGCCATCTTCTTCATGATTTCGCGGGTGATGATTTCCTGCGCCGCGCCCATCCAGTCTTCGGGGTCGTCCAGCAGGCCGGGAATGTCGTCGGCGCGCGACAACAGGTAGAAGCCCCCTGCCTCGTGCACGATGCCGGCGAACAGCGCGGTATCGGCATCGGTGCGGGTCAGCTTGCGGGCGATCACGTGGGCCAGTGCGGCCACGTGGGCCGTGTGGCGCCACAATTGTTCGGCCTGGGCGCGCAAGGCGGCGTCGCGGATGCGGCTGCCGAACTGGCGCACCACCATCGCGGCGGCCATCGTGTACAGGTTGCGGAAGCCGACCCGCTGCACCGCCGCGCGCACGCTGGTGACCGGCGCGCCGCTGCGGTTGAACACCACCGCGTTGGCCAGCGCCACGGTGCGCGCGGCCAGCAGCGGCTCGCCCAGCACCTTGCGGATCACATCGTCGGTATCGCAATCGGGATCGGCCAACGCCAGTTGCAGGCGCAAAGCGGCATTGACGCTGGTAGGAAAAACCAGCTCCCCCTTTGACGCTTGGGCAACAATCTCGGCGTAGTCTTTTAGTTTTTCCATGGAAACATTATACCGTGGAAAATTGGGGTCAAGTCTGACATTCGGACACAAACTCTACCGTACAGCGACACTACGGTAGAGGTCGTGTCCGAATGTCAGACTTGACCCCAGGTGTTACGCTGTTACAGGTGGGCGGCGATCTGCGGCAGCAGCTCGTCGAAGGTGCGGCCTTTGCCGTTTTCACCGATGGCGTGCATCTTCCATTCGCCGTTGTGGCGATACAACTTGGCCATGATCTGCGCCGAGTGCGGTCCCTGCACGGACAGGTTGAAACGCGCCACTTCCTTGCCGCTGCTGGCGTCCAGCAGGCGGCAGTAGCCGTTTTCCACTTGCTCGAAAGTCTGGCCGGTGAAGCTGTTCACCGTGAACACCAGGCTCTTGATCGTGGACGGCACGGCGTTCAGGTCGACGTTGATCTGCTCGTCGTCGCCGTCGCCGGCGCCGGTGCGGTTGTCGCCGGTGTGCTGGATGCTGCCATCCTTGCTCTTCAACTGGCGGAACCAGATCACGTCGACCGGCGCGCCGGACTCGTTGAACATCACGCACGAGGCGTCCAGGTCGACCGCCTCGGTCTTGGCGCCGAAGCCCAGGAAGCCCTTGGTCTTGATCGCATCCCAGCCCAGGCCCATGGTCACGCGACCCAGTGCGCCGCCGGCTTCTTTTTCCAGAGAGATCTTCTGGCCCTTGCTCAAACTGACTGTCATCTTGCTACTCCTTTGAATTTACTGCGCAACGCCGCGCTGCGCCCAGGCCTGGAACGCCGCGCCGTTGCGCGAGCAGATCAGGATTTTTCCGTGGCCGGAAAAGCGCAGCACCATGCCTTCGCCGCTGGTCTGGCTGTTGACCAGATTGCTCAGAAAGCCGCTGTTGCCGCCGGTGGTGACCGAGATTTCGTAGCGCAGCGCGCTATCCCATGCCACCACATGCGAGTTATCGATAATCACATCGCGACCCGGCGTGACGTCCAGCTGCGACATCGAGCCGAAGCCCGATACCGCAACCTGGCCGACGCCCGCGGTCTCGGTGATGAAAAAGCCGCCGCTCTGCGCGAACAGCGCATTGCCCAGGCTTTGGGTACGCACCTTCAGCTCGACGCCGGAGGTGGCGGCGACGAAGGCGCCGTCGCTCAGCATGTACTGCTGCTGGCCGACGTCGAGCACCTGCATCGCTCCCGGCAGGCGCGGCGCCAGCAGACAATCGCCCTCGCCGCGCACTGCCTCGATGTGCTGCTGGAAGAAGGACTCGCCGTTGGCGAAGCGGCGCATGATGGCCGCGCCGATGCCGCCGGTGACCTTGCCCTTCAAATCGAGCGCCGCTTCCATCATCACCATCGCATCCGACTCGCAGTAGATTTTTTCACCGTGAGCCAGCGAAACGTGCAGGAAGGGATCGATGTCACCGGTGATCGAAAACTTAGGCATGATGGAGTCCTTTCTTCTTCAGGTTAAAAAATTAAACGCTTACGCCGAACGACGATGCCAGCGGACCGAGGCCGCCCTTGAAGCCCTGGCCGACGGCCTTGAACTTCCAATCGGCGCCGTTGCGATACACCTCGCCGAAGATCATCGCCGATTCGGTCGAACCGTCTTCGGACAAGTCGTAGCGGGCGATCTCGCCGTTGCCGGCGCCGTTCAGGCAGCGGATGAAGGCTTTCTGCACCATGCCGAAGTTCTGGCGGCGCTCGTCGCCGTCGTGGATGGTGGCGCAGATGGCGATGCGTTCCACATCGGCCGGCACACGGGTCAGGTCGATGGTGACGGTTTCGTCGTCGCCGTCGCCGGCGCCGGTGCGGTTGTCGCCGGAGTGGGTGACCGACTGGTCCGACGATTTCAGGTTGTTGTAGAAGATGAAGTCGTTGTCGGCGCGGACTTTGCCGTCCACTTTCAACAGGAAGGCCGAGCCGTCCAGGTCGAAGTCCTTGCCGTCGGTGCTGCGTACATCCCAGCCCAGGCCAACCACGATTTTCGACAGGCCTGGCGCTTCTTTGCTCAGATTAACGTTACCGCCTTTTTGCAGACTGATTGCCATGATGTGATGCTCCTAAATAAAGAGAACCGGACTTTGGGTACTACAGGCGGCGGACCGTGTCCGTCATTGACGGTCCGCCGAATTCTTTAAGCTGCGATGGCGACTGCGGCTTCCTTGTGGCGGCGATGACGCACCGAGGACCACAGCGAGGCGCCGATGAAGGCCACGCCAATCAGACCGGTGAACAGTTCCGGAATGTGGAACTTCATACTCGCCAACATGATCGCGGCCAGGATACCGATCGCATAGTGCGCGCCGTGCTCCAGGAAGACGAACTCGTCGAGCGTGCCCTTCTTCACCAGGTACACCGTCAGCGAGCGCACGAACATCGCGCCGATGGCCAGGCCCAGCATGATGATCACGACGTCGGTGGTGATGGCGAACGCGCCGATCACGCCGTCGAAGCTGAACGAAGCATCGAGCACTTCCAGGTACAGGAAACCGCCGATGCCGCCCTTCTTGACCAGGTCGCCGACATTGCTGCCTTCTTCTTCCTTCTCCAGCAGGTTGCTGACCGCGTCGACACCGACGTAGATCAGGATGCCCCACAGGCCGGACACCAGCACCACCAGCTTCTGCGCTTCGCCTACCAGGCCCATGGAGCCCAGCAGGACAGCCAGCGCAATCATTACCGAGATCGACGAGATCTTGCCCAGCGAGCCGAGTTTCTTCTCGACGTTGCCCAGCCAGTGCACTTCTTTCTCGTCATCGAACAGGAAGTTCAGGAACACCAGCAGCAGGAACATGCCGCCGAATGCCGCCACTTCCGCGTGGTGATTGGTCAGGTGCATCGAATAGGTTTTCGGGTCGTTCAGCGCCAGGGTCCACACATCCATGATGCCGATGTCCGCGGCCACCGCCACGATCACCAGCGGGAACAGCAAGCGCATGCCGAACACCGCGATGATGATGCCGACGCCGAGGAACAGCTTCTGCCAGTAGTCGTCCCAGGTCTTCAGCACGGAAGCGTTGACCACCGCGTTGTCGAACGACAGCGATACTTCCATCGCCGCCAGGATCGCGGCAATGCCCACGGCGGACAAGGCGCCGCCCCATCCGGTCAGTTCGTAGCCCCACCAGCCCGCTGCGGCAAGGCAGAGGAACGTGACGAGGAATGACACTTTGAAGTGTTTCATTCTTTTCTCTCATAATTAAAAATCGATGGGATGCAGTGTAGAGAACAAACGCTTTTTTAAAAATAGAAGATAATTGAAGTATTACTTCGCAAAAACAGAAGATCATGAAAACCAGTGGACTCAATTTCCGGCATCTTTACTTCTTCTGGATGGTGGCCAAGGAGGGCGGCGTCACGCGCGCGGCCGAGCGCATGGGGCTGGCCGTGCAGACCATCAGCATGCAACTCGCTTCGCTGGAACAGTCGATCGGCAAGCAGCTGCTGGAGCCGCAGGGCCGGCGCCTGGTGCCGACCGAAGCGGGCAAGCTGGCGCTCACCTACTGCGACCAGATCTTCCTGCTGGGCGACCAGTTGCAGGACGCGCTGGACGAAACCGAGGCCAGCAAGATGCGGCTGACGGTCGGCATCTCCGACTCGCTGCCCAAGCTGATCGCCTACCGCCTGCTGCAATCGACGCAGCAGCTGGAGCAGCAGGTGCGGCTGGTATGCATGGAGGATGAATTCGAATCGCTGCTGGCCGACCTGGCGCTGGGCAAGCTGGACGTGGTGCTGACCGACCGCGCCGTGCGCGCCGGCGGCAGCCTGAAGGTGTTCAGTCACTTGCTGGGCGAAAGCGACATGAAGCTGTACGGCGTGCCCAGGCTGGCGCGCAAGTACCGGCGCAACTTCCCGGACAGCCTGCACGGCGCGCCGCTGCTGCTACCGACCCGCAACAACGCGCTGCGCGGCCGCATCGACGCCTGGCTGGTGCAGCACAAGGTGCGGCCGGACATCGTCGGCGAGTTCGAGGACAACGCCATGCTGAACACCTTCGGCCGCAACGGCCTGGGCCTGTTCTTCGCGCCTTCGGCGCTGGCGCAGGACATCGAGGAACAGTTCGGCGCCGTGCTGGTGGGCGACGCGCCCGAGCTGCGCGAACAGTTCTACGCCATCTCCAACGTCCGCAAAATCACCCATCCGGCGATCGAAGCCATCCTGTCGGCGGTCCACAGCGGCCCCTTCGCCATCGCCGAATAGGCTAAGATGCTGGTTTTGACTACCTGAGCTACCGCTCGGACCCTATGCAAAACCTTATGCTTGTCGTGCTCGCCGTGTTCCTGGTCGCGCTCAATGGATTCTTCGTGGCGGCCGAATTCGGCATCGTCACGCTGCGCAAGACGCGCGTGCGCGCCATCGCCAAGACGCAGGGGCTCAGGGGCCGCATCCTCGGCAAGGTGCATGGCGAACTGGACGCCTACCTGTCCGCCTGCCAGCTGGGCATCACGCTGGCCTCGCTGGGCCTGGGCTGGGTCGGCGAGCCGGCCTTCGCCGGCCTGCTGGAGCCGCTGCTGCACGCCATCGGCGTCAGCTCGCCGGAAATCGTCCACGGCGTCGCCTTCGTGTTCGCCTTCTGCGTGATCTCCTTCCTGCACATCGTGGTCGGCGAACTGGCGCCGAAGTCGCTGGCGATCCGCATGCCGGAAGTGATCGGCCTGTGGAGCGCGCTGCCGCTGTACGGCTTCTACTGGGCCATGTACCCGTTCATCTGGGTGCTCAACGCCAGCGCCAACATGGTGCTGGGCCTGGCCGGCCTGTCCGGCAAGGGCAGCCACGACAGCCATTACTCGGTCGACGAACTCAAGCTGATCCTGCGCACCAGCCAGCCTGGCGAGAAATTCAACGAGGACGAGCGCAACATCCTGGCCCATACCCTCGATTTCAGCGACCTGGCGGTGTCCGACCTGATGCGCCCGATTAACGAGGTGATCGGCCTGTACGCCAACCGTCCGCTGAACGACAACCTGCAAACCATGTTGCGCAACCGCTTCAGCCGCTATCCTTACTACGACAAGGACGGCGAGACCGTGCTGGGCGTGGTGCACCTGAAGGACCTGTTCTTCGCCCAGCAGTCCGGCAAGCCGGTGACCGACCTGGTGCCCTTCCTGCGCCCGGTGGAGACGATTTCCGCCCGCACCCCGGCGCTGGAGCAGTTCCGCCGCTTCCGCGACGGCGCGCCCCACTTCGCGCTGATCGGCGAGAAAGGCAAGCGTCCGCTGGGCTTCATCACGCTCGACAACCTGCTGGGCGCGATGGTGGGCGAAATCCACGACGAATTCCGCCTCAACGAGAACGATTGGCTCAAGCAGCCCGACGGCACACTGGTCGGCAAGGCCAGCTTGCCTATCTTCTCGCTCGAGCGCACACTGGGCATAGACATCGAAAACGAAGAGCTGGGCCTGGAAGAGGTAGAATCGGTGGGCGGCCTGATCATGCTGAAACTGGGCGATATCCCGAAACAGGGCCAACGCATCAGTTTCCGCGGTTTCGACATCGTCGCCAAGAAAATGAACGGTCCACGTATCCTGCTGGTCAAGGTCATCCCCAAGGATGACACCGAGGATAACGCCGACCTGGACTAACCCGATGGGAGGAGACGTGCTCAGTCGCCTTGTCCTAAGTTGTACCCTGCTGTGCGCCGCCGGCGCCGGCGTGGCCGAGCCGCGCAGCGGCTGCCAGCATCTGCGCGTCGCCTTCTACGAGGACGGCGCGCTGTTCTACCACGCCGCCGGCGGCGGCTGGACCGGCATCGACAAGGATGTGGTCGACGAGCTGGTGCGCCGGCTCGGTTGCACCATCGAGCCCAGCGTCGATTCCCGCGTGCGCATCTGGGCCGGTCTCGGCGGCGGCAGCATCGATATGTCGGTGTCCGCGATTCCCCTGCCCGAGCGCGAGAAAATCGGCCGCTTCGTGCCGTATATGACGGGCCGCAATTTCGTCCTGCTGCACAAGGAGCTCAGCGGGCGCCTGCACAGCATGGACAGCTTCCTGGCCGATCCCCAATACAAGATTGCCGTGGTCAAGAGCTACAAGCACGGCCACGCCTACGAGGTCTGGCTGTCCAAACTGCGCGCGCAGGGCCGGGTGTTCGAAACGGCCGACCATCTGGCGATGATGCGATTGTTCAAGCTGGGCCGGGTGGACGCGGTGATGGCCACGCCGACCACCTGGTATCCGCTGGTCAAGCAGGAACAGCTGGCCGGCACCTACAGCGTGATGGACTGGGCGCCGCGCGAGAATATGGTGTCGGGCCTGGTGCTGTCGCGCCAGAACGTCGACGCCGCCACCGTGGCCCGTTTCAGCCAGGCGGTGCGCGCCATGCGCGAGGACGGCACCTTGCGCCGCATCTTCGAGCGCCACACCGACGCCGAGCGCGCCGGGCAGATGCTCAATTTCTAGACGGGGTCGCCGCCGGTCCAGTTGCGCAGCAGGCCCAGCGCCACCGCCAGCAAGGTCGGGCCGATGAACAGGCCGACGAAGCCGAACGCCAGCACCCCGCCCATCACGCCCAGCAGCACCAGGATGAACGGCAGGCTGCTGCCGCGGCTGATCAGCATGGGCTTGACGACATTGTCGACGCCGCTGATCAGGAACATGCCCCACACCAGCATGAAGATGCCCCAGCCGGTGTGGCCCTGGTTGAACAGCCAGATCGCCGCGCCGCCCCAGATCAAGGGCGGGCCGACCGGGATCAGCGAGAACAGGAAGGTCGCCACCGACAGCAGCGCCACGGCCGGCACGCCGGCGATCAGGAAGCCGACGGCGGCCACGCCGGCTTGCGCCAGCGCCGTGCCCAGCAGGCCGTACATGACGCCGCGCACGGTGCGGCTGACGGTGTCGGCCACGGCCGTGCTTTGTTCGCCGATCAGCTTGTTCATCAACGAGGCCAGCGCCGCCAGCAGCGTCTGGCCGTCGCGGTACAGGAAGAAACCGACGAACACCGCCAGGCTGACCTGGGCCACGCCGCTGCCCAGCACCATGCCGCCGCCCAGCACAAAGCGACGCGCCGGCTCCAGCAGGTTCTTGGCGACGTTGAGCAATTCCTCGCGGCTGCCCAGCAGCTTGCGCAGATAGGTATCGACCGCCTCGCCCACCAGCGGCAGGTCCTTCAGCCAGGCCGGCGGCGCCAGCGTGCCGCTTTCGAGGCTGGCTTTGAGCTGGTCGTAGAAATCGCTGGCGTTGTCGGCCACGTTCCAGGTCACCAGCGCCAGCGGCACGATGATCAGCACGGTCAGGCCGACGCTCATGATGGCGGCCGCCAGCCAGCGGCGCTGCTGGCAGCGCGCCAGCAAACCCAGGTACAACGGCCAGCTGGAGATGGTGATGGCGGCGGCGAACAGGATCGCGGCCAGGAACGGCCGCAGCACGGTCAAACAACCGATCACCAGCAGGACGATGGCCGCCAGGCGGGTGTAGGGCTGGAAGCGCGGGTGCATCAGGGTTGCGCCAGCAACAGCTTCAGGTCGTGCACGATGGGCGCCGGGCCCTGGCCGGAGCGCACCAGCAGGCGGATCTTGCCCTGCCGGTCGAACACATAGCTGGCGGCGGTGTGGTCCATCGTATAGCTGCCCGGCGTCTTGCCCGGCACCTTGGCGTAGAACACCTTGAATTCCTTGCCGACGGCGGCGGTCTGTTCGGCGGTGCCGTGCAGGCCGAGGAAGCGCTGGTCGAAGGCCGGCACGTATTCGGCCAGCAATTGTTGGGTGTCGCGCTCGGGGTCGACGGTGACGAACAGCACCTGCACCTGGTCGGCCTGCGGGCCCAGCTCCTTCATCGCGGCCGCCATCTCGGCCAAGGTGGTCGGGCAGACGTCCGGGCACTGGGTATAGCCGAAGAACATCAGCACGACCTTGCCCTTGAAGTCGGCCAGGGTGCGCGGCTTGCCGTTGTGGTCGGTCAGCGCGAAATCCTTGGCGTATGGCAGACCGGTCAGGTCGGTGTTGGTGAATTCCACGCGCGGCGCGGCGGCGCGGCGCTCGCAGGCGGCCAGCAGTGCGGACAGGGCCATCAGGCCGACGACGAGCAGTTTTTTCATGGTCAGAATTTGCTCAGTATTTAAAATAGTGGTCCACCAGCAGCGCCAGGAACAGCAGCGACAGGTAGATGATCGACCAGGTGAAGGCCTTGCGGGCGATCAGGTCGGTGTAGTGGCGGTAGATTTTCCACGCGTGGTGCAGGAACACGGCGTTCAGCGCGACGGCGCTGGCCAGGTAGATCAGGCCGCTCATATGCACCGCGTACGGCAGCAAGGTGGTGGCGGCCAGCGCGATCGAATACAGCCAGACGTGGAATTGCGTGAATTTCATGCCGTGCGTGACCGGCAGCATCGGCAGGCCGGACTTGGCGTAGTCGTCGCGGCGGTACATGGCCAGCGCCCAGAAGTGCGGCGGGGTCCAGACGAAGATGATCAGCACCAGCAGCCAGGCTTGCATCGGCACGTCGTTGGCGACGGCGGCCCAGCCCAGCGCCGGCGGCATCGCGCCCGACAGGCCGCCGATGACGATGTTCTGCGGCGTGGCCGGCTTCAGTATCATGGTGTAGATGATGGCGTAGCCGACGAAGGTGACGAAGGTCAGCCACATCGTCAGCGGATTGACCAGCGCGTACAGGATCCACATGCCGGCGCCGCCGATGACGGTGGCGAAGATCACGGTCTGGGTGACGCTGATGTCGCCCATCGCCATCGGCCGGCGGGCGGTGCGCGCCATGCGGGCGTCGATCTCGCGCTCGGCCAGGCAGTTGACGGCGAAGGCCGCGCCGGCCAGCAGCCAGATGCCGGCCGTGGCCGCCACCAGCAGGCGCCAGTCCGGCATGCCGTCGCTGGCGAGGAACATGCCGATCACGGCGCAGAAGACGGCCAGTTGGGTGACGCGGGGCTTGGTCAGCGCCCAGTACTGGGAGGCGCGGCTGACGGATTTGGAGGTGGCGGTGTGTGTGGTCATTAGTGGGACTTAGTGATACGGACTTGTACTGGCTGCATGATTACTTTTGCCGGGCAGCGGCAGCGTGCGGGTTAGCCGCGCCCGAGGCTGCCTTTTTTGCAATATCGTACTGGTACTTAGCCTTGTAGTTTAACATGGTCAGCAGCAGCACCAGCAGCGCCGCCCCGGCGTTGTGCAGCACCGCGATCGCCAGCGGGAAGCTGAGGTAGATGGTGGCGACACCGGTGGCGAGCTGCGCCGCCAGGGTCAGCGCCAGGTAGCGGGCGGTTTTGTGCAGCGCCCGGTGTTCCCAGGCGCGCCAGGCCGTGTAGCCGGCCACCAGCGCCACCAGCATGCCGAAGTTGCGGTGCACCCAGTGGATCGCCGTCAGCGCCGCGAACGGCAGATAGTGGCCGGCGGCGGTCTTGCCCAGCTCGCGCCACAGGGTGAAGCCGTGCTCGAAGTCCATGTCCGGCACCAGCTTGCCGCCGCATAGCGGGAAATCGGTGCAGGCCAGGGTGGCGTAGTTGGTGCTGGTCCAGCCGCCCAGCGCCAGTTGCACCAGCAGCAAAATGGCCGAGGCGCCGGCCAGCAGGCGGATGTTGCGCATCGCCGGCGGCGAGGCCGTCACCGTGCGCACCGGCGCGATCAGCTGGTTCTGGCGGCCGCCATACCACGCCAGCATGGCCAGCAGGCCCATGCCCAGCAACAGATGGGTGGTGACGATCGCCGGCTGCAGTTTCAGGGTCACGGTCCAGGCGCCGAACGCGCCTTGCAGGCAGACGAACAGCAACAGCACGGTCGGCAGCCACGGCGCGTATTCCGCGCGCGTGCCCTGCGACCTGCGCCATTGATACCAGGACTGCGCCATCATCGCCACGATCAGCACGCCGATCGCCATCGCCAGATAGCGGTGGATCATCTCGATCCAAGCCTTGACCACGGTCACCGGGCCGGTCGGCAGCAGCGCTTCGGCCGCCGTGATCTGCTCGTGCGCGAGGAAGGGATTGGCGGCGCCATAGCAGCCCGGCCAGTCCGGGCAGCCGAGGCCGGAATCGGTCAGGCGCGTGAAGGCGCCGAACACGATCAGGTCGAAGGTCAGGAACACGCAGACCCAGACCAACTTGCGGTATTTATTGGCGTCGGACGAGGTCCACACCAGCGCCAGCGGCAGCAGCGCCACCAGCAGCGCCGTCACGGCCATTTGAGCGAGAGTGGTGGAATGCATGATCAGCCTATCGCCGAAGCCTTCAGCAGCTTGCTGATGTCCTTGTGGACTTTCTTCACCTTCTCGGTGTCGCTGGAGACGGCGCCTTTCGGGAAGCGCATCATCAGGTGGCCCAGCGGGTCGATCAGGTAGACGTGGTCGGACACGCGGTCGCCGGCGGCCTGCTCCAGCGGCAGCCACTGGTCGATGACGGCGGCCGGCGCGCGCAGCATGCGGGTGCCGTCGTTGACCCGCATCAGCAGCGTATCGAGCGGCTGGTCGTCGGTGATCATCCACACGCGCTCGATGCGATCCATCGCCTTGCCCTGCATGGTGCGCAGCTGGCGCATGGCGAACAGCTGGTCCTGGCAATCCTGCCGGCAGTCGGACGGGCCGACCTTGAGCATGATCCACTTGCCCTTGTAGCTCTCCAGCGTGGCCGGCTTGCCGTCCAGGGTGGTGCTGGCCATGGCCGGGATCGGATGCTCGCGCGGATCGATCAGCGCGCCGAAATTGGTCACGCCGCCTTGCGGCTTGATGACGTAATAGGTGAGATAAGACCCCACCAGCGGCGCCGCGCACACGGCCAGCACCAGCATCAGCTTCCAACGACCACGGGTTTGATTACTTTTGTTTTCCACGTCTGAATCCGTTCACCACAAAGAAGATAACAGCCATCGCCGACAGTGCGTACCACTGGAAGGCATAGCCCTGATGTTTTTCCACGCCCAGCGCCGGCGCCGGCCAGTCGCGCACCATCTGCGCGTCGTCGCCGGCCGGCTGGGCCGCGGCGGTTTGCTCGATCACGAACGGCTGCATGGTCAGGCCGCTGTCCCTGGCCACCTGCAGCGGATCGGCGTTCTGCACGATGGCCTTGGGCGTCAAGACCGGCGTCCTGGCCAGTTCCAGCACATGGCCGGCGTCCAGCCGCGCCATGCCTTGCAAGGTCACCGTGCCGGACGGCGTGGCGTAGGCCGGCAGCCTGGCGCGATCGGCCGGATCGCGCGGCAGCCAGCCGCGCATCACCAGCACATGCATGCCCGTGCCCGCGATTTTAAACGGCATCAGCAGGTAAAAACCGGAGCGGCCCGCCGACGGGCGATTATCCAGGTACAACGGCCAGCTGGCGACAAACTCGCCGCTGACCGCCACGCGGCGGAACGCCACCGCCTCGGCCGCCAGCGGCGCACCGTCCAGCCGCACCGGCGCGCTGGCGTTGCCCTGCGTCAGCTTGGCCTGCAACACGATTTTCTGCGCGGCGCGGCGCTGCTGCCAGTTGCCCAGCTGGATGCCCAGCGCGACCACCAGCACGGTCGCCACGAAGGGGATCAGTTTAAAACGGAACGCAATACCCATTACAATGGAACCTTCATCAACTCACTCCCCTGCCCCGCCATGAAAATTGCTGTCGCCATCGCGTTCATCCTGATCATCGGCAGCCTGGCTTCCGCCTTCTTCTTCCTGATGCGCGACAAGGGCAAGAGCAACAACACCGTGCGCGCGCTGGCGGTGCGGGTCGGCCTGTCGATCGCGCTGTTCGTCGCCCTGCTGGTCGCGTACAAGCTCGGCTACATCCAGCCCACCGGCATCCGCAGCTAAAATAAAAAAGCCGCATCCGGTGTAGACCGGTGCGGCTTTTCTTCAGCGCCGCAGCAGCATCGCTGCGGCATTATAGCCTCGTTACAGCCAGTAAACGACCACGTACAGGCCCAGCCAGACCACGTCGACAAAGTGCCAATACCACGCCGCGCCTTCGAAGGCGAAGTGGTTGTCGGCCGTGAAGTGGCCCTTGAGCACACGGAACAGCACCACCGACAGCATGATCGCGCCCATCGTCACGTGGAAACCGTGGAAACCGGTCAGCATGAAGAAGGTCGAACCGTAGATGCCCGAGGTCAGTTTCAGGTTCAGTTCGGCATAAGCGTGGTGATATTCGTAAGCCTGGAAGCCCATGAAGATCGCGCCCAGCGCCACGGTGGCGAACAGCCAGAACGCGGTCTGCGCGCGATGGCCGGCGCGCAGCGCGTGGTGCGAGATGGTCAGGGTCAGGCCCGAAGTCAGCAGCAGCGCGGTGTTAATGGTCGGAATCGGGAACGGACCCATGGTCTTGAACTCCTCGACCGTGCCGGCCGGGCCGATATTGCCCCAGTGCGCGGCGAAGTCGGGCCAGATGAACTTGTGGTCCAGGTCGCCCAGCCAGGGCATCGTGATCGAACGGGCATAGAACAGCGCGCCGAAGAAGGCGCCGAAGAACATCACCTCCGAGAAGATGAACCAGGCCATCGACCAGCGGTAGGAATGGTCGACGCGCAGGCCGTACTGGCCGGCCTCGGATTCCTTGATGGCGTCGCCGAACCAGAAGTACAGCACCGCAATGACGGCGGCCAGGCCCACGAAGTTCACGGCCGGGCCCCACGACACATCATTGACCCAGGCCGAAGCGCCGATCATGGTGGTCAGCAGGGACATGCCTGCGAACAGCGGCCATTTGGATGGACCAGGCACGAAGTAGTACGGTGCCGAGGCGTTATGTGAACTCATCTTCATCTCCCTAAATTTATTTTGAAACTACAACCTTAACGATAGTGATCAGCAGTCCAATAAAACACGCCACGCCGATCAAGGCCGCGATGATGATGTGCACCGGGTTCAGCTTGACCGAGTCGGTGTCGAAATCGCTTTTGCGGCGCAGGCCGAAGAACGACCAGAACACCGCTTTCATCGAATACATGAAGGACGCTTGTTTCTTCTTTTCTTCCACGGTACCCACCTTTACTTGGATGCAGTCTTGTCCAGACCGCCCACCTCGAAGAAGGTGTACGACAAGGTGATGGTCTTCACATCCTTCGGCAGCGCCGGATCGATGAAGAACACCACCGGCATCTGCCGTGCTTCGTTCGGCTTCATGGTCTGCTGCTTGAAGCAGAAACACTCGACTTTCTTAAAATGCGGCATCGCGCTTTGCGGTGCGTAGCTCGGTATCGCCTGCGCGCTGACTTCGCGGTTCTGGGTGTTGACCACCTCGTACATCACCGTCACCAGCTCGCCCGGATGCACCGTCATGCTGCGCGTCACGGGGCGGAAACGCCACGGGCCTTGCGCATTGCCGTCAAACTCGATCACCACATCGCGCGTCCGGTCGACTTGCGTGTTGGTGTCGGCGCTGACCGTGCCGTCCTTCTGCGTCAGCACGTTGATGCCCAGCGCCTCGCAGATCTGGCGGTAGAACGGGTTGAGCGCGTACGCAAACCCGAACATCACCACCGCCACCACGATCAGCTTGCCCAGCAGCGTGCGGTTCAAGCCGCCTGTTTGCCGTTCTTCGCCCACGTCAGCTCAACCACATCCGCTTGACAAACACGGACAGGAAAAAGAACAGGGCCATGCCCGCCAACAGCAGCGCGGTCCTGGCGTTATTCGGCTTTTTCTGTTCGCCCATGATCATTTGAACTGCGGTGGCGTTTCAAAGGTGTGGAACGGCGCCGGCGATGGCACGGTCCATTCCAGGCCCTCGGCGCCATCCCATGGCTTGTCTTCCGCTTTCTTGCCGCCGCGGATGGTCGGCAGGATCACGAAGAACAGGAAGAACACCTGCGACAGACCGAAACCGAAAGCACCGATGGTGGCGACCATGTTGAAGTCGGTGAACTGCGCCGAGTAGTCGGCGTAGCGGCGCGGCATACCTGCCAGGCCCAGGAAGTGCATCGGGAAGAAGGTGATGTTGAAGGTGATCAGCGACAGCCAGAAGTGGGTCTTGCCCATCGCTTCGTTGTACATGTGGCCGGTCCACTTCGGCGACCAGTAGTAGAAGCCGGCGAACAGCGCGAACAGCGAACCCGCCACCAGCACGTAGTGGAAGTGCGCCACCACGTAGTAGGTGTCCTGCAGCTGGATGTCGATCGGGGTCACCGCCAGGATCAGGCCGGTGAAGCCGCCGATGGTGAACACGAAGATGAAGCCGACCGCGAACAGCATCGGGGTTTCGAAGGTCATCGACCCCTTCCACATGGTGGCGATCCAGTTGAACACTTTGACGCCGGTCGGCACCGCGATCAGCATGGTGGCGTACATGAAGAACAGCTGCGAGGTCACCGGCATGCCGGTGGTGAACATGTGGTGGGCCCAGACGATGAAGGACAGGATCGCGATCGACGCGGTGGCGTACACCATCGAGGCATAGCCGAACAGCTGCTTGCGGGCGAAGGCCGGCAGGATCTGCGACACGATGCCGAACGCCGGCAGAATCATGATGTAGACCTCAGGGTGGCCGAAGAACCAGAAGATGTGCTGGTACATCACCGGGTCGCCGCCGCCGGCGGCGTTAAAGAACGAGGTGCCGAAGTGACGGTCGGTCAGGGTCATGGTGATCGCGCCGGCCAACACAGGCATCACGGCGATCAGCAGGTAGGCGGTGATCAGCCAGGTCCAGCAGAACATCGGCATTTTCATCAGGGTCATGCCAGGGGCGCGCATGTTCAGGATGGTGACGATGATGTTGATCGAACCCATGATCGACGACGCGCCCATCAGGTGCATCGCGAAAATCGCCATGTCCATGCCCGGGCCCATCTGGGTCGACAGCGGCGCGTACAGCGTCCAGCCGGCCGCGGTGGCGCCGCCGGGGACCAGGAACGAGGTCGCCAGCAGGATGGCGGCCGGTGGCAGCAGCCAGAACGAGAAGTTGTTCATGCGGGCGAAGGCCATGTCCGACGCGCCCACTTGCAGCGGGATCATCCAGTTGGCGAAGCCGACGAAGGCCGGCATGATGGCGCCGAACACCATCACCAGGCCGTGCATGGTGGTCAGCTGGTTGAAGAACTCCGGCTGGAAGAATTGCAGGCCCGGCTCGAACAGCTCGGAGCGGATCATCAGTGCCAGCACGCCGCCGGACAGCAGCATGATGAACGAGAACCACAGGTACAAGGTACCGATGTCTTTGTGATTGGTGGCGAACAACCAGCGCGACAGACCATGGGGATGGTCGTGAGCGTGATCGTGATCGTGTGCGTGATCCAAGGTGCTAGTGCTCATTTGTAACGCTCCTGATTACTTACGTGCAGCCACAACTTCGGCTGGTTGAACGATGTTTTCGGCGGCCTTGTTCGACCAGCTGTTACGGGTGTAGGTGATGACAGCCGCAATATCCGTATCCGACAGTTGCTTCCAGCCCGGCATTTCAGCGCTGTACTTGCCGCTCTTCTTGCCGTGCAGCAGAACGTTGATCTGCTCCGCTTTAGGACCGTTGACCAATTCCGAACCGTCCAGCGGCGCGAAGGCGCCTGGCACGCCCTTGCCGTTGGCCTGGTGGCAGACCACGCAGTTGGCGGCGTAGACTTTTTCGCCCTTGGTTTTCAGTTCGTCGATGGTCCAGGTCTTGCTTGGATCGTCAGCCAGCGCGGCCATTTCTTTTTTCTTGCCGTCGACCCAGACCTTGTACTCTTCGTCGGTGACGACCTTGACCACGATCGGCATGAAGGCGTGTTCTTTGCCGCACAGCTCGGAGCAATAGCCGCGATAGGTGCCGGTGTGCTCAGCCTTGAACCAGGCGTCGCGCACGAAGCCGGGAATCGCATCCTGCTTGACGCCGAAGGCCGGGATCGACCACGAGTGGATCACGTCGTTGGCGGTGGTGACCATGCGGATCTTCTTGTTGACCGGAACCACGACATCGTTGTCGACTTCCATCAGGTAGTTGTCGCCGCGCTTCTCGGTCGGCTCGAAGCCCGGGGCGCCCACTTGCGAGCGCGGGGTCGACAGGGTGGACAGGAAGGAAATGCCTTCGCCCTCGCCCTTCAGGTAGTCGTAGCCCCACTTCCACTGCATGCCGGTCACTTTGATGGTGATGTCGGCGTTGGAGGTGTCTTTCATGCCGACCACGGTGCGGGTCGCAGGCAAGGCCATGCCGATGACGATCAGGAACGGCACCACGGTCCAGGCGATTTCAACCGCGGTCGATTCGTGGAAGGTGGCCGGCTTGTGGCCCAGCGACTTGCGGTGCTTGAAGATGGAGTAGAACATCACGCCGAACACGGCGACGAAGATGACCAGGCAGACCAACATCATCCAGGTGTGAAGATTGTAGATTTCGGTCGCGATCTGGGTCGCAGGAGGTTGCAGATTGAGCTCGCCGGCAACGGGACCGCCGGTACCGCCGGTCGCGGCAGTATAGGTACCCACCGAGGTGCCTACCGCGCTTGCCGCCTTGTCAGCCGCCCACGCTGGGATACTTGCCGCCGTTACCGACAGCCCGAGCATCAACGATTGAAGTCGCTTCGCATGTTTCATGTTTTCCCCAACCACCCAAGAAATTAAAATATTTTTTTAACGACTCCGGATTTCGGTGAACTGAACCGGCGCCGCTCCTTAAACAACTTCAGGCCCCTTGCCAGTCTCGTCCGAAAAAAAACTTCATGACGCGACCCCGGCGGGACCTTGAGGCCTTCTACTTCATCCCCAGATACTGCCCAGGGACAACGCAAAAGCCTGATTCTGCTTAATTCAAATGCTTGTTCGTGCTCGTCTTTACCTGCTCATGGTTGGCGCCGCTGGTTTATAGCTGGCGTCGTGACATGCTGGCAAAATTAGTCAATGATTATATATAACAACAACGCCCCGCTCAAGAAATAATCCAAATCACAACTATGGCGTAGCCCGTGGCACCACAGTGTGCCAGCAAAGCCGCTACTGGCGCGGCTTTCGTGGTAAATCAAATCGGATGATCGCCTCGCCCTTGGAGGTCATTTTGGGCGCTGGACGGAAGGCGTGGCCGTAAATCACCTCAAAAGTCAGGCCCAGCTTGCCATCCGCGCGGCGGTTTTTGTCCAGCGTGGCCAGCATGCGCTGCCATGCCTGTTTGCCCATCAACCCGCGCCGCAGCGTGCCCAGCGGATTGCCGCCCAGCGCGCGCACGTCGGCCAGCAACGCCTGCGGCGTGTCGTAGGTGACGGTGATGACTTCCATGTCCAGCACCGGTGTCGAAAAGCCAACTTCCACTAACTGGTCGCCAAAATCGTGCATATCGACGAAAGGCAGCGCGTGCGGGGCCAGGTCGGCCTCGGCGAAGGCGGCCCGCAGTTCGCGGAAAGTGTCCGGGCCGAAGCAGGAAAACATCAGCAGGCTGTTCACGCGCAGCACGCGACGCCACTCGGCGAACACCCGGTCCGGCTGCGGATGCCAGTGCAGCGCCAGGTTGGACCAGACCAGGTCCACCGTGTTCGGGCCCAGCGGCAGTTCGGCGAAGTCGCCGCACAGCAGGTCGACCCCGGTCTTGGCCGGCAGCAGCTTGCTCAGCAGCTGGTTCAGCGACGATTGTTTCGCCGCCGGGCCTTGCGCGGCGCGCACCATGGCTTCGGCCGCATCAATACCGAGTATTTGCGCGGCCGGATAGGATTTCTGCAACAGTGCCAGATCGGCACCGGCGCCGCAGCCGGCGTCCAGCACGCGCTGCGGGCCGACCTTGATCAGTTCCAGCCGGTCGAACATGCGCGACGCGACTTCGCGGCGCAGGAAATCGGACGGCGCGATGCGCTCGGGACGGTTGAATAGCGCGCGCACGCGCTCCTGGTCGATCGGGGCGCTCAGCTTCGGGGGATTTGCGGGGACTTGCATGATGTGGTTCGGTGTAGTGCGATAATGTCGGCAGTGTACATGGTTGAACGCAAACGCGTCCTGGAGCTTTGATGCTTGCCACCCCGAGAATCGGCACTATCGGCACGATCGGCGCCCTGCTCCATCGCAGCGGTTCGGGCTTGCTGCGCGGTCTGTTGCCGGCCTCCTGCGCACTGTGCGCCGCCAGCGGCGAGTTGCTGTGCGCCGCCTGCGCCGCCCAGTTCTTCGGCGCCGAGGCCGCCGTCGTGCGCTGTCCGCGCTGCGCCAACCCGCTGCCGGACACGGCGCGGGGCCAACTGTGCGGCGGCTGCCGCGTCGAGCCGCCGGCCTTCGACGTCACGCTGGTCGCCGCCGATTACGCCATGCCGCTGGACCAACTGGTATTGCAGCTGAAATTCGGCCACCGTCTCGCGCTGGCGACACTGTTTGCCCGCCTGTTGCGCGACGCCGTCCTGCAACAACCCGGCTTCACCCTGCCCGCCCTGCTGTGTCCGGTGCCGCTGGGGCCCCGCCGGCTGGCCGAACGCGGCTACAATCAAGCCCTGGAGATCGCGCGGCCGCTGGCGCGCAGCCTGGGCGTGGCGCTGCATCCACGGCTGGCCGGCCGCGTACATGAGACCGCGGCGCAGAGCAGCGTCGCCCCCGAGCAGCGGCGGCACAACATCGCCGGCGCGTTTGCGATCCCGGACGCCGCGCTGGTGCGGGGCCGCCACATCGGCGTCGTCGACGACGTCATGACCAGCGGGCGCACGCTGAACGAACTGGCGGCAACGCTGAAGCGCCACGGCGCCGCGCAGGTGAGCAACCTGGTGTTTGCCCGCACGCCGCCGCACTGAATTTGATAGAGGAGAACCACTTTGTTTCACGTCGTACTAGTCCAACCCGAAATTCCCCCGAACACCGGCAACGTGATCCGCTTGTGCGCCAACACCGGCGCGCAGCTGCATCTGATCGAGCCGCTGGGCTTCCCGCTGGAAGACTCCAAGCTCAAGCGCGCCGGCCTGGACTACCACGAATACGCGCGGATGAAAGTGCATAAGGATTGGTCAGCCTTCCTGGCCGAGGTGCAGCCGGACCCGGCCCGCATGTTCGCCATGACCACGCACGGCTCCTCGCCCTTCGCCGACGCCGCCTTCCGGCCGGGCGACGTGTTCGTGTTCGGCTCGGAAACGCGCGGCCTCGATCCGGCCTTCCGCGAGACCTTCCCGCCGGCCCAGCGCATCCGCCTGCCGATGCGTCCCGACAACCGCAGCCTGAACCTGTCGAACACCGTGGCCGTGGTGGTGTTCGAAGCCTGGCGCCAAAACGGCTACGCCGGCGGAGCATAAGGCCATGCTGATCCGCTCCGCCCTGTCGTGCCTGATGCTGCTGGCCAGCGCGCACGCGGCGGAGCCGATGACCTTGTACGCGGAAGACTATCCGCCCTTCAGCTGGGTCGACAAAAGCAGCGGCAAGGTGGTCGGCCTGGCGGCCGATATCGTCACCGAGCTGATGCTGCGGGCCGGCGTGCCGACCACGCAGCCCATCGTCGCGCCGTGGGCGCGGGCGATGGTGCTGACCATGAGCACCGCCAATTCCTGCCTGTACACCACGGCCCGCGTGCCCGAGCGCGAAGACAGCTACCAGTGGGTCGGTCCGATCGGCCAGAACAACTGGGTGCTGTTCGCCCGGCGCGACGACCACATCAAGCTCAACAGCCTGGACGACGCGGCCGGCTACCAGATCGGCACCTTCATCGGCGACGCCTCGGTCACCTTCCTGCGCGAGCACAAGCTGCGGGTGGCGATCGTGCCCAACGACAGGCTGAATCCGCCCAAGCTGCAAAAGCAGCGCATCAAGCTGTGGTCGGTGGGCCGGATGTCGGGCCTGTTCCTGCAACGCGAACTGGGCATCGACGACTTCGAACAGGTGCTGTCCTTCGCGCACGCCGACATGTACCTGGCCTGCCACAAGGACATGGACAAGGCCGAGGTGGCGCGGCTCAACGACATCGTGCGCGGCATGTATCGCGACGGCACCATGCGCCGCATCTACGTGCAATACGGCTACGAGAAAGAAATGCCGCGCTAGCGCTCGGGCGTGTCAGCGATCGGCTGCGCTTTCCGCGGCACGTACACCCAGGTAGCCCTTGATCGATGCGATCACCAGCGGCACCGCGCCAAACAGGATGAAGACCAGATCGCCAGGCAGACGCAGCCATTCAATCAAGTGCGACCGCTCGCTGCCTATGTAGTCGAGGCTGCGTGCGTGCCAGTAACCGTTCTGCAGCACGTCCCAGACCTGCAGAAGGCCGCTGGGGAACAAGCTCATGGTCACCATCATCGCCAACCCGCCGTTGCAGCCCCAGAAGGCGACCTTGATGTATTTCTCGATGCCCGGCCAGCGCGTATCGTCGCTGGTCTGGCGCAGCACGAACACCATCAGCGCGATCGCCAGCATGCCGAACACACCCATCATCGCGGCGTGCCCGTGGCTCGGCGTCAGTTGGGTGCCGACCTCGTAGTAGCTGACGATGGGCAGATTGATCAGGAAGCCGAAAATGCCGGCCCCGACAAAGTTCCAGAAGCCCACCGCCATCAGGAAATAGAAGGTCCACTTGTGCGGTATGGCGACCGCCTTGCCGCTGGCGTCGCGCGCGCCGCGTGTGGTCCGCACAAAATCCCACGCATCCAGCGTCAACAAGGTGAGCGGAACCACCTCGAGCACCGAGAACAGCGCCGACAGCGCCATGTTGAAATTGGTTTGTCCGCTGAAATACCAATGGTGGCCAGTGCCCATCAGCCCGCCGAGGAAATACAGGATGGCGTCCAGATAGATCACCCGCAGCGCGACATTGCGGCGCGTCAGGCCCAGTTGATAGAAGGTCAGCGCCACCACCGTCGTGGCGAAGAACTCGAAAAATCCTTCCACCCACAAATGGATGATCCAGAAGCGCCAGGTGTCGACCACGGTGAAATTGGTCTTGGCGCCAAAGAACAGCGCCGGCACATAAAAGACGGGGATGGCCAGCGCGGCGATCATGAACATCTGGACGATGGGCCGGACCGCAGGTTGCGCCAGCATGTGCGGTCGCACCAGGGTCCATAGCAAGCCGAACCAGCCGAGCAAGCCGGCGACCAGCAAATACTGCCACACACGGCCGAGTTCCAGGTACTCCCAACCCTGGTTGCCAAACCAAAACCACCAGCGGCCAAGCAGCTGCGCAATGCCCAGCCATTCGCCGAGCAAGCTGCCGCCGATCACCAGCGCGAAGGCAGCGAACAATACGTGGATCCAGCCGGCCAGCCAGCGCGGCTCTTCGGCGCGCAGCGAACGGCCGAGAAACAGGGCCGCCGCGACATAGGCCGTGGCAATCCAGAAGATCGCCATCTGCAGATGCCAGGTGCGCATCAGGTTGCTAGGAAAGACGCGCTCCAGCTGGAAGCCGTAGAAACTGCCGGGATCCGCGCGGTAGTGGGCGACGGCGCCGCCCACCAGCGATTGCGCCAGCAACAGCAGGGCCACGACGACGAAAAATTTCACCAAGGCGTTTTGCCCCCGGCTCGATTTCCCCGGCAGCAGTTGCGGGCGCACCTGATGGCCGCGCGTGATCCAGCCGAGGTAGTCGAATTTCCCGAACGCCAATAGCACGGCCGCGATACCGGCCAGTAGCACCATCAGGCTCAAGGCGCTCCACAGCAGGGCGCTGGACGTCGGCAGGTTGCCTACGCTGGGGTCATATGGAAAATTATTGGTATAGGAATAGTCCGCACCCGGACGCTCGGCCACCGAAGCCCAGGCCGTCCACATGACGAAGGCGGTGAACTGGCGCAGCTCGGTTGCATCGGTAATCAGGTTCGCCTTGAGTCCGCCATTGCGCGACGGGTCGCGGAAGTACTCCGTCCAGTAAGCGATCTGCTGGTGAAAGCTCGCCGTCTGAGGGGCGGTAAAATGTAAAGTCGCGGTGGCCGCATCATATCGATTGGTTTTGAGCGCAACCACGGTTTCGCCTTGCACCGCTGCTTGCTGCGAGCGTGATAACGCGGCAAACAACTGCCGGTAGCGTTGCTGCGCGATGAACTCCGAGGTCTGCGCGCCCATGCTATGCAAGGTCGAGGCCGAAAAGTCCGGGCCGAGATAGGCACCATGTCCCCAAATACTACCGTTGGCCATCAAACCATACTTGAGAAATATGGCCTGGCCGTCGCCGATGTCTTCGCCGGTGAACACGACGCCACCTTGCGCATCCACCACCCGCGCCGGGACAGGCGGGGCGTTCTGATAAGACAGCAGAGTAATCGTGATCAGTCCGGCAAAACCCAGCCCCATCACGATCAGTATCGTGCGTATCCACCAGCGCGAAAGTGGACCATCGTCGTCACTCACTGGTAGTGCGGCTTCACTCATGGCTACGCCTTCGCCAGTTATTTCCTGCGTTATGCATCAATAAGGACAGGCGCATCGCCGCCACCATCCGGCAGCTGCCCACAATACGCCCTGGGCATCATAGTTCTGTGCGTTAGCGCACTCAGAAGGAAAAAAGGTTGTCATAACCCGACGTGACAATTCGTGCATTTTCCAAAAGAGCAAGACGCTAAATTGTTCGACAGCCTGGACAACCCGCACAAGCGGTTTGAAGCCGTCCGCGAAGCCGGGCATATGAACGCGATGACCAAACCGGAAACGCTCAGCGCCTACCGTTCTTTCATCGGCAGCGTGTAGCCTTCAGCTTCAACGATCGATCGGCAACGGCGCGGTAGCCGCCACCAATTGCTGTTCGCGCAGTTCGCGCCAGAAGCCGGCCGGAATCTCGACCTTCATCGCCGCCATATCCTCGGCAATGCGCTCCGGCCTGCTGGCGCCCGGTATCACTGCGGCGACGGCGGGATTGGCCAGCGAAAACTGCAAGGCCGCGGCCTTCACCGGAATACCGTAACGGTCCGCAATCGCCTTGATGCGCGCCACCTTGGCCACGATTTCGGGCGATGCCTGCTGATACTCGAAGTGCGTGCCGCCGGCCAGGATGCCGGAGCTGTACGGGCCGCCAACGACGATGTCGACCTGCCGCGCCGCCGCTGCAGGCATCAGGCGCTGCAAGGCGCGCTCGTGATCGAGCAGCGTGTAGCGGCCCGCCAGCAGGAAGCCGTCCGGTTGTGCTTCGCTCAGGTCCAGCGTCAATTCCAAGGGCTCGACGCGGTTGACGCCCAGGCCCCAGGCCTTGATCACGCCCTCCTCGCGCAAGCGGGTCAACACGCGGAAGGCGCCGGTGCGTGCGATTTCGAACTGGGCCAGCCAACCATCGCCATAGAAATCCTGCGCCACGTCATGCACCCAGACGATGTCCAGGCGGTCGGTGCCCAGCCGCTTCAGGCTGTCTTCGATGGAGCGCAACGTGGCGTCTGCCGAATAATCGTTGACGATTTTGTTTGGACGGCCGAACTCGAACAGGCCGCCCTTCTCGCCCAGGTCGCGCTTGCTGGTGTCCTCGGTTTCATCCAGGATCAGGCGGCCGACCTTGGTGCTCAGCACGTATTCATTGCGCGGACGCTTGGCCAGCGCCTGGCCGAGACGGATCTCGGACAGGCCCGCACCGTAGAACGGCGCCGTGTCGAAAAAGCGGATGCCCTGTTCCCAGGCGGCATCGACGGTCGCGGCCGCCTCCTGCTCGGGAATATTGCGGAACATATTGCCCAGTGGTGCGGTGCCAAAACCCAGTACCGCGTTGTGCGGCAATTTATCCTTGAGACTCATGGTGTAGATCCTTTCAGTTGAACGATGAGGCAAGTCTAGGTTGCTTTAATCAGTCTGTCTAAGACATAATTAGCCATACTTAAGTCTCGAAAGGTCTGATATGTTGGACTTGCGACAACTCCACTATTTCGTCGTGGTCGCCGAAGAGGAGCATGTGGGACGGGCGGCGGAACGGCTGCACATCTCGCAATCGCCGCTGAGCCGGCAGATCGCGCAACTGGAAGACAAGCTGGGGCTGGTGCTGTTCGAGCGCTCGCAGCAGCGCATCCGCCTGACCGCCGACGGCAAGGTGTTCCTGGCCGAGGCGCGCGCCTTCCTCACTCATGGCAACCGGCTGGAATCGCTGGCGCGCCGTCTCGGCAAGGGTGACGAAGGTGGGCTGTGCATCGGCTATCTGGAAAACGCCGTGCATTCCGGCGTGCTGCCGGACGCGCTGCGCGAACTGCGCGCGCACCGGCCGGCGGTCCACGTGGCGCTGTACAACTATCACTCGCCTGAACAGCTGGAAGGCCTGCGCCAGCGCAGCCTGGATATCGCGTTGGTCTGCGCGCCGCCTACCGCCGACGATCCCGACCTGGATCGCATACAGGTGTTGGACGACCCGATGCTGTTGGCGGTGCCGGAAGGTCATCCGTTGGCGCGCGCGAAAAAGATCAAACCGGCCGACCTGGCCGATCAAAAATGGATAGGCGTGGTACACCGCGATCATCCGCTGCGGCATGACCAGTTCATCGCGGCCTGCGCCAAGGCGGGCTTTACGCCGACCATCACGATGGACGTCGCGGAGCCGCAGGCGGCGCTGGGCATGGTGGCGGCAGGACTGGGCCTGGCGGTCATACAGGAGAGCTTGCGCTACCAGGCGCCGCGCGGCGTGGTGCTGCATGAGCTGCCATGGTTCAGCTACCGCACGCCGCTGTGGCTGGCTTGGCACAAGGTCAACCTGCGGCCGTTGGTGGAAATCTTCCGCCAGACGCTGCTGGAAACCAGCAAGGTGCGTGGACGCATTGATTAGTTCTAGACCGAGCTGGCGGCGTCAGTAGGGCATGCGGCGATAGGCCGCGGCTCCGCGTGCAACCACACCGACCATGCCACGCCGGCAATCAGCAACACGATGGCCATCACCTCCAGCAGGCGCGGGGCTTGGTGCTGGTAGAGGTAGCCGTACAACATGCCGAACAGGATCTCGAACAGCAGCAGTTGCCCGGACAAGGTCACCGGTACGCGGCGGCAGGCCATGTTCCACAGCTGGTTGCCGATCACCGAGGCGCCTGCGGCGACCAGCGTGATCAGGCCCCAGAAGCGTAGCCAGTCGCGTGGCGGCGCGCTGGCCTGCTCCGCGCCGCCGATGCAAACCATCACCAGTCCCATCGCCAACGCCACCAGTCCGCTGGCGATGCCGAACAAGCCGGACCAGTCGCCGCTGCTGAAGCGCGGGTTGCGCTTCAGGAAGCGCGTGTTGTCGACGGCATACCAGGTCCAGCTGAGCAGCGCGCCAACGGCGCACAACATCCCGGTCGCCACGGTCGGCCATGCGGAATGTCCTGCCGGACTGGCGAACACTTCGACGTTGATGCACACCATGCCCACCGCCACCAGCGCCAGCGGCCACGCCAGCACGCGCAGCGACACCGAGCCGTGGTCGCGCTGGCCCAGCATCGAGATCGTCAAAGGCAGCAGGCCGATGATCAGGGAAGCGGCCGACACGCCGGCCAGTTGCACGCCACACGACAGCAGCAGGTAGTAGACGACATTGCCGGCCAAGGCGTAGCGCAGCAGCACCCAATAGTCGGCGCGCGTCAGACGTCGCAACAGGCCGCCGAGGCGCGGCGCCAGCAGCGCCAGCGAGATCAACGCGTAGGCCACGTAGCGTCCGAACATCAGTTCGAACGGGGAGAAGTCCGCCAGCCACTTCGGCAGCACGAACACCATGCCCCACATCGAGCCCGCCGCCAGGCCGCACAACACGCCATACCACATACCGCCTCCTGTCATTGAAGCGGTCATTGTCGGCGCGGGCCGGGGTCAGGGATTGTGTGTGGCTGTCAGATTTTTGTTTGGTTCTGCCGTTCGCGCTTGCGGTAGGCCAGCGGCGTGACATCCATCGCGCGGCGCATCGCGTGCGTCAGCGCGCTCTGGTCGGCGTAACCGGCCTGCGTCGCCAACCGGGCGATGGGCAGCTCGGTTTGCGCCAGCTGGCGGCAGGCCCAGCGCAGGCGCATGTCGGTCAGCCAGGCCAGCGGTGTGGCCCGCATCTCGTCGCGGAAGGCGCGGTGCAGGCTGCTCACGCTCATGTGTGCGGCCTTGGCCATGGTGTCGGTATTCCACGGTAGTCCAGGCTGGGCTTCGATCTGGCCCAGCGCGGCCAGCAACCGCGAGGCGGGACGGATTTCCTGCTGCGCCAGCGTCTCCAGCAGCAGCGGCATCCAGTGGGCCAGCGTCGCCTCGCTGGCGCCGGACTGGGCGCGCAGCAGGCCGATGAAGTCGATCAACTTGGCGGCCGGTGCGCTGATGGGGACATACGGCCGCTCGGACAGCTTGGCGGCGGTGGCCTCCGGCACGGCGGCCAGGTCGAAATCCAGGATCAGCGACTGGTTCGGCCCGGTGGCGGAAGCCGCGTGCACCAAGCCCGGTTCGACGAACGCGGCGCGCTGCGGATGGACCACGGCGCCGGAACCCTTGATATCCATGACCACCCTGCCCTTGATCGGCAACACCAGCTGGGCGAACGTATGCACGCCGGACAAGGGTTCGGCGACGTAGCTGCGGAGATCGAGTTCGGTCGGCATGGTGGCTA
This sequence comes from Duganella sp. GW822-FHT06D06, assembly GCF_058799615.1. Classification (NCBI taxonomy): domain Bacteria; kingdom Pseudomonadati; phylum Pseudomonadota; class Betaproteobacteria; order Burkholderiales; family Oxalobacteraceae; genus Duganella; species Duganella sp. GW822-FHT06D06. The sequence continues at coordinate 146,377 of NZ_JBXALQ010000005.1, read as the reverse complement.
CAGTGTAGCAGCCTCCACCATCAGCGGAAATACAGCATGCGGGTGAGGAAGGTGTAGTCCGATTCCATCCACATCAGCAAGGCCAGCACCAGCAGGCACAGCGGCGGCGCCAGCACCACGTAGACCAGCGCCGCGCGCTCCCAACGCAAGTGCATGAACACCGCCACGATCAACCCGGCCTTGGCTATCATCAGCAGCAGGATCAGCGTCCAGCGCAGATAGCTCTCGACGTGGAAGAAATCGACCAGGTAGGAAAACGTACTGAGCACGAACAGCAGCACCCAGACCTTCAGGTACAAGCCGATCGGATGGGTGGCGGCTTCCATGGCGGCTCCTACCAAAGATAAAACAGCGCGAAGATGAATACCCACACCAGGTCGACAAAGTGCCAATACAGGCCGGCGATCTCGACGATGTCGTAATTGCCGCCGCGCTCGTAATGGCCGCGCCGCACGCGGCGCGCGACGATGCTCAGGTAGATCACGCCGGCCGTCACGTGCAGGCCGTGGAAACCGGTGATCATGAAGAAGCAGGCACCGAACTGCGCCGCGCCTTCGGGATTGATCCACGGCCGCACGCCTTCCGCGATCAGCTTGCTCCACTCGAAGGCTTGCATGCTGACGAAGGTCGCGCCCAGCGCGGCGGTCAACAGCATCAGCGCCGCGCAGCGAGCACGCTCGCGCCGGTAAGCGTAGTTGACCGCCATCGCCATCGTGCCGCTGCTGGTGATCAGGATGAAGGTCATGATGGCGATCAGTATCAGCGGCAGCTTGGTGCCGCCTATCGTCAGCGAAAACACCTCGCTGGGATTGGGCCAGGCCGCCGTGGCCGAGATGCGCACCGACATGTAGCCGGTGAGGAAGCTGCCGAAGATGAAGGTGTCGCTGAGCAGGAAGATCCACATCATCGCCTTGCCCCACGGCACGCGGAAGGCGGCGCGGTCGCCCGACCAGTCCGCCACCATGCCTTGCCAACCTGCCGCCTCGGTCTGTTTGCTCATGGCCCGCCTCCGCAGATTTGATTCACCAGTTCCGGCGTCACGCCGAACAGCAGGCCGAACATGGCCAGCCACAAGCCAAGCAGGAAATGCCAGTAGCGCGCGCACAGCTGGATGGCCACGCTGTCGCGCCCGAGGTCGCGCTGCGCCCAGGCGGCCACCACCAGGCCGCCCAGCACGTGCAGGCCGTGCAAGCCGGTGATCAGGTAAAAGAAGCTGTTGGCTGGATTGGCGTCCAGCGTCAGATTGGCCGCGTCCATCGTCTGCCATGTCCACAGCTGCGACGCCAGGAAGGCCAGCGAGCAGATGCATGCCGCCGCGTACGCCGTCCGCAGCCCCAGCGCGCCACGGCCGCGCGCGACGTGCCAGGCGCGTTGCCAGGCCACACTGGCGGCGGCCAGCAGCGCGGTGCTCAGCCACAACTGCATCGGAACGAAGGGCAGCGGACGCCAATCAGGCGCCGCCATCCGCATCACGTAGGCGCTGCTGAACAGCAAGAACAACATGCCGATCACGCCCATGAACACCCACAGGCCGGTGCGCCGCCTGAGCATATCGGCGTGGTTGCTCACCAGGTAGAGGCTGGGATTCATGGCGTCTCCGGCACTGGTACCGGCCGCCGGACCATTACATCGGCCGGCGCCAGATCCTGCGGCACATAGTCGCTGTCGCCGTCCTGCTGGCCGTACTCGTAGGCGCCGCGATACACCAGCGGCGTTTGTTCGCCCCAGTTGCCGTGCACCGGCGGCGTCTGCGGCGTATGCCACTCCAGGCTGGCCGCGCGCCAGGGATTGCCGCCCGCCTCGCGGCCACGGAAGGTGCTCCACCACAGGTTCAGCACGAACAGCAGTTGCGCTACGCCGACAAACAAGGCGACGATGGTGATGAAGGCGTTCAGCGTTTGCGCCGATTCGGGGATGAAGGCGTAGTGGTCGTAGGCGTAGTAGCGCCTCGGCACGCCCAGCAAGCCCAGGTAATGCATCGGGAAGAAAATCAGATACGTGCCGACAAAGGTGATCCAGAAATGCAGCCGCCCCAGCATGACGTCGTACATGCGTCCGCTCACCTTGGGGAACCAATGATAGAGCCCGCCAAACACGGCCAGCACCGGCGACACGCCCATCACCATGTGGAAATGCGCGACCACGAAATAGGTGTTCGACAGCGGAATATCGACGCTGACATTCCCCAGGAACAGCCCGGTCAGCCCGCCGATGACGAAGGTGCTGATGAAGCCGACGGCAAACAGCATCGGCACGGTCAGGTGTATATCGCCGCGCCACAAGGTCAGCGTCCAGTTGTAGACCTTGAGCGCGGTCGGCACGGCGATGATCAGCGTGGTGGTGGCGAAGAAGAAGCCGAAATACGGATGCATGCCGCTGACGTACATATGGTGCGCCCAGACGACAAAGCTCAGCCCGCCGATCACCACGATGGCCCACACCATCATCTTGTAGCCGAAGATCTGCTTGCGCGCATGCACGCTGATCAGGTCGGAGATGATGCCGAACGCCGGCAAGGCCACGATGTACACCTCCGGGTGGCCGAAGAACCAGAACAGGTGCTGGAACAGCAGCGGGCTGCCGCCCTGGTGCGGCAAGTGCTGCCCCATCGACACCATGGCCGGCATGAAGAAACTGGTGCCCAGGGTTTTATCGAGCAGCATCATGACGCCGCTGACAAACAAGGCCGGGAACGCCAGCAGCGCCAGGATGGTGGCGGTGAAGATGCCCCACACCGTCAGCGGCATGCGCATCAGCGTCATGCCCTGGGTGCGCGCCTGCAGCACGGTGGTGACGTAGTTCAAGCCGCCCATCGTGGCGGCGGCGATGAACACCAGCAGCGACACCAGCATCACGACGATGCCCCACTCCGTGCCCGGTGTGCCGGGCAGTATCGCCTGCGGCGGATACAGCGTCCAGCCGGCGCCGGTCGGCCCGCCGGGCACGAAGAAGCTGGCCGCCAGTATCAGCACCGCCAGCAGGTAGAACCAAAAGCTGAGCATGTTCAGGAAAGGAAACACCATGTCGCGCGCGCCCACCATCAGCGGGATCAGGTAGTTGCCGAAGCCGCCCAGGAACAGCGCCGTCAGCAGATACACCACCATGATCATGCCGTGCATGGTCATGAACTGGTAATAGCGGCTGGCGTCGATAAAGGCGAACTTGCCGGGAAAGCCCAATTGCAAGCGCATCAGGTCCGACAGCACCAGCCCCACCAGCCCGATCACCAGCGCCGTGATGGTGTACTGGATCGCGATCACTTTGTGGTCCTGGCTCCACACATAGCGCGTCCAGAAGCTGTGAGGATGCTCGCCGCCGTAGCCCATGCCCGCCTCCCTATTTGATGGTCTTGATGTAGTCGACCAACTGCGCCACTTCGGTCGGGCTCAGCTGCTGCGTCGGCATGATGGGCTGATAGCCCTTGACGATGCGCGCGGCGGGATGGGTGATCGATTCGCGCAGATAGGTCTCATCCACGCGCACGGCGGCGCCATCGTTCATGGTCTCGCTCTTGCCGAACAGCCCTTTCCACGTCGGCCCCACGCCGGCGTTGCCGTCGACGCTGTGGCAGGCTGCGCAACCGCGCGACTGCGCCAGCAGGCGTCCCTGCTTGCCCGGCACTTCGCCGCCGGCCACGGCCGCCGTCGTGGCGGCAAAGCTCGGCTGCGCCGCCAGCCACGTTTGATACGCCGGCCCATCGTCCACCACGACATAGCTGCGCATATTGAAATGGCCGATGCCGCACAGCTGCGCGCACATGACCTCGAACCGGCCGACCCGCGACGGCGTGAACCAGAACGACGTCACCATGCCCGGCACCATGTTCATCCGCGTGCGGAACTCCGGCACATAAAAATCGTGCAACACATCCTGCGCACGCAGCAGCACGCGCACCGGCCGTCCAACGGGAATATGCACCTCCTGCCCTTCGACCAGCAGATCGTCCTGGCCGCCGGGGTCGGCGGGATTCATGCCGTAGGGATTGGCGTTGCTGATGAAGCGCATGTCGGTGCTGCCCAGCCTGCCGTCCTTGCCCGGCAAGCGGTAGTGCCATTGCCACTGCTGGCCCAGCACCTCGAACACCATCGCGTCGGGCGGTGGATCGATCAGCTTGGCGTACACCGACAGGCCCGGCGCCAGCAGCGCGGCGATGGCCACCGTGGTGGCGCCGACCAGCCACCACTCCAGCCTGGCGCTGCCGTGCGTGGCCGCCGCGCGCACGCCGTCCTGATGCCGGAACGTCACCACCGCATACGCCACGAACAGGTTGATGACAACGAAGGCCACGCCGGTGATGACAAAGGTCAGCAGCAAGGCGTCGTCCATCTGCTGCCAGTTGGAGGCGATGGGCGTGAGCCACCACGGACTCATAAAATGAAATTCCAGGGCGCCAACTACGATCAGTATCAGTATCAGTGCTAACGCCATGGTGGCTTCCAAAAGCTAACGTGGCCGACTCGGCCTTTCCAGCTTGAGATAAATGAAGGCTGCGGTCATCCCGAAGATGACGTGGGCAATGGCTGTCGGCCACCCTCGCAGCGCTACGAACCATGTATAGACACCGGCCATGCCGTAAAAGTTCAGCACATACAGCAGAAGTCCGAACACCGCTCCGGTCGCGAGCGCCAGGGCGACGCTGGAATCAAGACGGAACGGCGCGATGATGGCGGCCAGCATGACGCCGAACGCCACACCCAGCGCGTAGTGCACCAGCAATGCGGCGATCGTCACGCCCAGGCTGTAGCCGCTGGTTTGCAACACGTCCCAGCTCATCACGAGCGCGGCGATCATGTGCGTGGCCAGCCAGGGATCGGCGGCGTTGGTGATGGCGGACCAGCTGAGTTCCAGCAGCATCAGCACGCCGCCGGCGCCGAAGCCAGCGACCGCTGCGGCGGCCCAGTCCGGCAGGCGCGCCTGCCAACGATGCGATTGCAGATGCAGTTCCATGACGTCCTCCCGAAAGATTTTTGGGAGATTCAGTCTAGGAGTTTTTTCAGGCCCTGTCAGCCGGCGCGCGATTGGAACGGCCGGAGAACGACAGCAGCAACGCCAGTACGCCGGCCCCAGCCGCGCTGACGCAGACGGTGCTGGCGACCGCCAGCGCGGCCGGATTGCGCAGGCCCAGCAGGTCGGCGGCGAAGGCCAGCGATACCGTGGCGATCAGTTGCGCCGGATAGAGGAAGCGCAGTTGGCGGAAGGCGCGCGCGTCGCCGCGCCGCCAGGAGCGCAGCGCGATCGCGAACGCGGGTCCCCACAACACGCCGAGGAACAGCAGCGCCGCGAACACGGCAATCAGGATGCGCATATCAAGGACGCTGGGCGCGCACCTTGGTCAGCAGCTTGGTGGTCGAGCGGTCGTGCTCGAAGTCGATGGCGATGGCCTGGCCGCCGTATGCCAGCACGGCCTTGCCTTCGGGGATGGCGTCCATCTGGTAGTCGCCGCCCTTGGCGTAGATTTCCGGCCGCGCCTGCTGCACCACTTCCAGCGCGGTGTCTTCGTCGAACTCCACCACCAGGCTGACCGCTTCCAGCGCGGCCAGCACCGCCATGCGGTCGGCGCAGTTGTTGAGCGGGCGGTCGTCGCCCTTGCCCAGGCGTTTGACGGAGGCGTCGGTATTGGCGGCCACCACCAGCGAGGCGCCCAGCGCGCGCGCTTGCGCCAGATAGGTCACGTGGCCGCGGTGCAGGATATCGAACACGCCATTGGTCAGCACCACCGGCTTGGGCAGCGCGGCGACACGCGCGGCCAGTTGTTCACGGGTGCAGATCTTGGTTTCAAATTGAGGCATAAGTTTTTCTGTTATTTGGTTTCTTCGTCTTCCGGCTCTTCGTCGATCTGCATGCTGAGCGAATCGGCGCTGCTCGGACTGTTGTCGCCCGGCTCCTTGCGGTCGCCGCGCAGCTTGATCTGCAAGCGCAGGCCGTTGGCCGAGTCGGCGTTGCGGATCGCCTCTTCATAGCCGATATAACCCTTATTATAGAGTTCGTACAGCGCCTGGTCGAAAGTGCACATGCCGAGCTCGCGCGATTTGTGCATGATTTCCTTGATCGCCTGGAAGTTCCCCTTGAAGATCATCTCGGCGATGGTCGGCGTGTTGAGCAGGATTTCAATCGCCGCCTTGCGACCCTTGCCGTCCTCGGTGCGCACCAGCCGCTGCGAGACGATGGCGCGCAGGTTGGAAGACAGATCCATCAGCAGCTGGTTGCGCCGCTCTTCCGGGAAGAAGTTGATGATGCGGTCCATGGTCTGGTTGGAGTTGTTCGCGTGCAGCGTGCCCAGACACAGGTGGCCGGTCTCGGCAAAGGCGATCGCGTGCTCCATGGTTTCGGTGTCGCGGATCTCGCCGATCAGGATCACGTCCGGCGCCTGGCGCAGCGTGTTCTTCAGCGCGTTGTGCCACGACAGCGTGTCGACGCCCACTTCGCGGTGCGTGATCAGGCAACCCTTGTTTTTGTGTACATACTCGACCGGATCCTCCACCGTGATGATGTGGCCGGCCGAATTGGCGTTGCGGTAGTCGATCATCGCCGCCAGCGTGGTCGACTTGCCCGATCCCGTGCCGCCCACCACCAGCACCAGCCCGCGCTTGGTCATGATGACTTCCTTCAGCACCTCGGGCAGGTCAAGCTTTTCGAAATTCGGTATTTCCGAGGCGATGGTCCGTATCACCATGGCCACGTTCTGCTGCTGCACGAAAACGTTGACGCGGAAACGGCAGACGTCCGGCAGCGAGATCGCAAAGTTGCATTCCAGCTCGGCCTCGAACTCGCGCTTCTGCTTGTCGTTCATGATCGACAGCGCCAGCGCGCGGGTCACGCTGCCGGTCAGTTTCTGTTGGCTCAGGGGCTTCATCGCGCCCTGCGACTTCATACTCGGCGGGAAATCTGCGGAAATGAACAGATCCGAACCGCCGGTGTGGTGCATCACCTTGAGCAGCTTGTGCAGATAGGCTTGCGCTTCTTCTGGACCAAATGTGGAGGACATGCTTGCCTTTCGATGGGTAGTACCAACATACACTGCATTATATCGACAGCATTCGCTACAATACCTTTTCTAATTATTGCATCCCAGCATCGCCTGTGTTCAAATACATTTATGACACTGACCGAACTGAAATACATCGTCGCCGTTGCAAGAGCGAAACACTTCGGACATGCGGCCGAAGCCTGTTACGTCGCGCAGCCGACGCTTTCGGTCGCCATCAAGAAACTGGAAGATGAACTGGGCGTGGTCCTGTTTGAACGGGGCGGCGCCGAAATCTCCGTCACCCCGCTGGGCGCGCAAATCGTCGCCCAGGCCGAGCGCGTGCTGGAACAGACCGCCGCCATCAAGGAACTCGCCAAGCAGAACAAGGACCCGCTGGCCGGCCCGCTGCGCCTGGGCGTGATCTACACCATCGGCCCCTACCTGCTGCCGCCGCTGGTCAAGGGCATGATAGACAAAGTTCCGCAGATGCCGTTCATCCTGCAGGAAAACTTCACCGTGCGCCTGATCGAGATGCTGCGCCAGGGCGAGCTGGACGCCGCCATCATGGCGCTGCCGCTGCCCGAGCACGGCATGGCGATGCAGGCCTTGTACGACGAACCGTTCGTGGTGGCGATGCCGGCCCAGCACCCGTGGACCAAGCGCCGCAGCATTCCTGCCGAAGACCTGAAAACCGAAAACATGCTGCTGCTTGGTAACGGACACTGCTTCCGCGATCAGGTACTGGAAGTATGTCCCGAGATGGCCCGTTTCTCCGCGCCGGGCAATGGCATGCAGCGCACCTTCGAGGGTTCGTCGCTGGAAACCATCCGTCACATGGTGGCCAGCGGCATCGGCCTGACCGTGCTGCCGCGCGCCTCGGTGCCGGACATGGACACCAAGGAAGGCATGTTGCAGTTCCGCCCGTTCGAGGGACAGCAGCCGTCGCGCCGCGTGGTCATCGTGTGGCGTAAAAGCTTCACCCGCAAGGCCGCCATCGACGCCGTGTGCGAAGTGGTGGCCGCTTGCAACCTGCCGGGCATCACCCCCCTCTGCGCCGGCGATTGAGCTGGCAGCGCCAGGATTTGCGATAATCCTGATCTTTCCCTACAAGCGGCATATCCATGAACAAGCTGGAGCTCTATTTTCGCCTGGTCAGGCTGGACAAACCGATCGGCACCTTGTTGCTGCTGTGGCCGACGCTGTGCGCGCTGTGGCTGGCGTCCAACGGCAAGCCCAGCCTGACGCTGGTGGTCATCTTCTCGCTCGGCACGCTGTTGATGCGCTCGGCCGGTTGCGCGATGAACGACTACGCCGACCAGGACATCGACAAGTTCGTCAAACGCACGGCGCAGCGCCCCATCACCAGCGGCCGCATCAGCGGCAAGGAAGCGCTGGCCATCGCCGGCGCGCTGGCGCTGCTGTCGTTTTGCCTGATCCTGCCGCTGAACGCGCTGACCAGGCAGCTGTCGGTGGCGGCCGTCGTCATCGCCGGCACCTACCCCTACTTCAAGCGCTTCTTCGCGATACCGCAAGCCTACCTGGGCATCGCCTTCGGCTTCGGCATCCCGATGGCGTTTGCCGCGATCCAGAACACGGTGCCGATGGTGGCGTGGCTGCTGTTGCTCGGTAACGTGTTCTGGGCCGTGGCCTACGACACCGAGTACGCGATGGTCGACCGCGACGACGACCTGAAGATCGGCATCAAGACTTCGGCCATCACCTTCGGCCGCTACGACGTGGCGGCGGTGATGCTGTGCTACGCCGTGCACCTGGGCTTGCTGCTGGCCTGCGGCTGGCAGCTCGGCATGGGCGTATGGTTCGCCGGCGGCGTGGCGCTGGCGGCGGGCATCGCCTGCTATCACTACACGCTGATCCGCGGCCGCGAGCGCGACGCCTGCTTCTACGCCTTCCGCCACAACAACTGGCTGGGCGCGGCCGTGTTCGCGGGCGTGGCGCTGGACTACGCGCTGCGGTGACACGATTGAGGCAGCGCAAGGCAACGACGCCTGCGCTGCCTACAATGGCTATCCCCTGCCACCCAGACATTCGACGAGGTCATCATGGATCAGACACAACAGAACGGCAAAGGCATCGCCGACAACCAGGCCGCCAGCGCCACCGCGCGCGACAAGCTGATGGACGAATTGAAGCACGCCATCGGCGAAGCCGAGGACTGGCTGAAAGATGCCGCCAAAGAGCCCGCCCCCAACCCCGAAACCCGCGCCCGCTTCGACGACACGCTGCGCACCGCCAAGACCGACCTGCGCAAACTGGAGGACAGCCTGATCGCCCGCAGCCGCGACGCGGCCGAATCGGCCAACGTCTATGTACGCGACAATCCGTGGAAATCGGTTGGCCTGGGTGCGGCACTCGGCGTGGTTGTCGGGCTACTGATCGCCCGTAAGTAATTTCGCAGCGTCTCTTCGTGCATGCAGCACAGCGAACACAAGCAGACGGCCAGGCTCCAAACGGAAATAGACAAAGTAAGGGAAACGCTTCAATGGAATTTTTCGAACGTCCTGATGGACGCAAGGATATTGAAGCGGATGTTGAGCAGCAAGCGAAACTCGTTGCTTAAGCTCGGCCAAAAATTCCGCACCTAACCCCCGGCGCTTTTTCTCATACCAACGAGCAGCATCTGCGACATGTCCGCTCGCTGCTTGAGAGAAAGTGACGGGGAACATCATTGGCGCATGCGTGCAATGGCTGCGGCTTCAACTTCTTCCCACGTCAAAACATCACTCGGGTTTGAATCATGCTCGGCCAGAAGCTTGTCCAGTTCCATTTTTTGCGCCTCAGTCGGCTGAAGCGCTTCATCGCTGCGACTGATGCCATCCCAGATTGCCTCGACCAAGGCAAGTTGATCTTCCACCGTCAACTCGCTTACCTGCTGCAATAAATCGCTTTTCATGATGTACTCCCTGAGGAATATCAGTCTACCACCACAGCGCCGCCAATCAATTCAAAGTCCACGTCAGCCGAACGAGGTGCACCAGCCTGCGGCTGTCACCAGTTTGCCGGGGAAGATGGCGCAGCCGCCCATGTCGTTCGGGCCGTCCTCGTAGATCTGGCACTTGCTGCAGCGGTCGCCGGGTTTGAAGTCGGGGAATTTGTGCCCGTCAACCTTGGCGGCGTCAACCACATAGTTGAACTCCTTGGCCAGCGGCTCGTCTTCCTTCAGCGGCACACGGTCCTCGGCCCAGGCCATGCAGCCCAGCGTAGCAGCGGCCAGCCCGGCGCACGTGCGCAGAATAAATACCCGGCGATTCGTCATCTTTTTTCCCTTCCGTCGCTGCCGCGCCACATGGCCACGACCCGGCAATGATACGCGCTTCATGTCGAAAACATACTGCTATACTCAATGTTGCCAAGCACTCTACATCGAACAAATTCTAACAAATAGAATGAGGGGACGACATGTACAAGGCCTTACGCACTCTAGCTCTTTGCGGTACCTTAGGCGCCCTGCTGGGCGCTTGCGGCAAGTCCGAGGCGCCCATCTCGGCCGAACAGGCCAGCGCCGACGCGGCGTTCCAGAAGAAGCTGCAGGAGCAGCTGCTCGACGCCAAACCTGGCAGCGTGGTCGAGATCCCGGCCGGTACCTATCATTTCACTAGCGGCCTCACCCTGCGCGGCAACGGCGTCACGATACGCGGCGCCGGCATGGACAAGACCATCCTCTCGTTCAAGGGCCAGGTCACCGGGCCGGAAGGCATGCTGGTCTACGCCAGCAACTTCACCATCGAAGGCCTGACCATCCAGGACTCCAAAGGCGACGGCCTGAAGATCAACGACGGCGACAACATCACCATCCGCAAGGTCAAGGTGCAATGGACCGGCGGTTCCAAGGTGACCAACGGCGCCTACGGCATCTACCCGGTCAAGACCCGCAACGTGCTGATCGAAGACAGCGTGGCGATCGCCGCGTCCGACGCCGGCATCTACGTCGGCCAGTCCAACGGCGTCGTGGTGCGCCGCTGCCGCGCCGAGCAGAACGTTGCCGGCATCGAAATCGAGAACACCATCAACGCCGACGTCTACGACAACGTCGCCACCAACAACACCGGCGGCATCCTGGTGTTCAACATGCCCAACCTGTCGCAGCCCGGCCATAGCACCCGCGTGTACAAGAACAAGGTCGAGAAGAACAACCTCGGCAACTTCGCCGCGCGCGGCACGGCGGTGGCCAGCGTGCCGGCCGGTTCCGGCATCGTCATCAACTCCAATTCGAAAGTGGAGATCTTCGACAACGACGTCACCGACAACCAGACCGCCAACGTCATCATCTCCAGCTACCACTCCACCGGCTACTTCACCGAGAAAGGCGTGGCCGCCGGCTACGATCCGTATCCGAAAGCGATCTACGTCTACGGCAACCGCTTCAAGGGCGGCGGCGATTCGCCCGATGGCTTCGATCTGAAAGCGCTGAAGATCGCCATGTACGGCATCGGCGGCCACCTGCCCGACGTGCTGTGGGACGGCTACGTCGACACCAAGCTGCTGGTCAAGGGCGTGATGCCGGCCGAGCAGCGCATCTGCATCCAGGACGGCGTGGAAGTGTTGAACGCCGACGGTCCGAACAAGTACAAGAACCCCAGCAAGGAAACGGCGCAGTTCCGCTGCGCGCTGGCCAAGCTGCCGCCGGTGACCATCGCCCAACTCGCCGCCCAGTCATGATGGTGAGATTCGCAGCGATCACCTGCACGCTGATGCTCGCGGCGTGCACGCAAACCCAGGCCCCGGTGAGCTTCATCACCGAAGGCAATCCGGCCAAGTTGAGCGACTGGCATTTGATGGCCGTCTCCGGCGGCCGCCTTAACCTGAACACCGGCGTGGTCCCCTACGACCTGAATACGCCGCTGTTCACCGACTACGCGCAGAAGCTGCGCACCGTCTGGATGCCGAAGGGCCAGAGCGCCGTCTACAACGCCGATACGACGTTCGAGTTCCCGCTCGGGACCATCATCAGCAAGACCTTCTACTATCCGAAGGCCGACGGCCCCGCCAAGGCGGTGCTGGCCACCTACGACACCAGCAAGACCGGCGGCGACAAGCTCGATCTGGCCAACGTGCGCCTGGTCGAAACGCGCCTGCTGGTGCGCCGCGCCGACGGCTGGATCGCCCTGCCCTACGTGTGGAACGCCGAGCAGACCGAAGCCGTGCTGGCGCGCACCGGCGACCAGATACCGCTGGACCTGGTGCATGCGGACCAGACCCGCAAGCCGCTGACCTATGTGGTGCCGAACGTGAACCAGTGCGCATCCTGCCACGTGGCCGACGTGAAGTCGCGCCAGTTCCAGCCCATCGGCCCGAAGGCGCGGCATATGAACCGCAGCTACAGCTACGACGGCGTGACCGTCAACCAGCTCGATTACCTGGCGCGCATCGGCTACCTGAGCGGCGTGCCGGCCAACGTTGCAGCCACCGCGCCGCACAACGCCAACTGGCGCGACCAGGGCCAGTCGCTGGATGCGCGCGCCCGCGCCTACCTGGACATCAACTGCGCCCACTGCCACAACGACAAGGGCGCGGCCAACACCACCGCGCTGCACCTGAACATGGGCGCGCCGGCCGATCTGCATCTGGGTTTGTGCAAGCCGCCGGTGGCGGCGGGCGCCGGCACCGGCGGCCATGGCTACGGCATCGCGCCGGGCAAGCCGGATGAATCGATCATGGTCTACCGGCTGGGCTCCGACCAGACCGGCATCATGATGCCGGAACTGGGGCGCGGCTCGGTCCACAAGGAGGGCGTGGACCTGATACGCGCGTGGATCGCCGCGATGAAGCAAGGCTGCGGCGCCACCTCCTGATCCAGGGTGCCACGCGCTGGTCATCACGCAGCCTTTCGTCCTAGTTGGAAGAACCCAGCTCGTCGCCCATTTCCTTGCCGCGCTGCTGGGCCGCTTTCATCGCCTTGACGATCGCCGCCTTCACGCCGTTGTCTTCCATGCTGGTCAGCGCCGCGTAGGTGGTGCCGCCTTTCGACGTCACGCGCTCGCGCAGCAGCGACACCGGCTCGTTCGACTGCACCGCCAGCTGCGAAGCGCCGGCGAAGGTGGCCAGCGCCAGCTGCTTGCCCTGCTCCGCGCTCAGGCCCATGTCCACGGCGGCCTGCTGCATCGCCTCGATGAAGTAGAACACATAGGCCGGGCCGCTGCCCGACACCGCCGTCACCGCATCGATCTGCGACTCGTCGTCCAGCCACACGGTCGGGCCGACGGCGCGCAGGATATCGTCGGCCGCCTGCTTCTGCGCCGCCGTCACGCCGGCCGTCGCCGCCATGCCGGTGATGCCCATGCCGATCAGCGCCGGCGTGTTCGGCATGCAGCGCACGATGGCGCCGTAGCCGCCCAGCCAGCGCGACAGGTCGACGATGCGGATGCCGGCGGCGATCGAGACGATCACCGGCTGCCTGCCTTGGTCGATCAGCGGCAGCAGCTGGGCCGCCACTTCGCGCATGCTTTGCGGTTTGATCGCCAGCACGATCACGTCCGCCGCCGAGACGGCGGCATCGGCGCCGCCGGCCGTGGTCACGCCGAACTGCTCGCGCAGGCGTGCCAGCGCCTCGGCGTTGGGATCGGCCACGTGGATGTTGGCGCCGGCGGTGAGCTTGTTGGCCAGTCCCGCGATCAGGGCGGAGGCCATGTTGCCGCCGCCGATAAATGCTATTTTCATCATCAAGCCTTGTGGTAGTTTCGTGAACCAAAAATGGCGCTGCCGACGCGCACGATGGTCGCGCCTTCGGCGATCGCGGCGCGCAGGTCGGCCGACATGCCCATCGACAGCGTGTCGAGCGCCAGGCCGTCGGCGCGCAGCTGCTGGTACAGCACACGCAGCTGGGCGAACGCCGCCCGCTGCCGCGCAAAGTCTTCGGCCGGCTCGGGGATCGCCATCAGGCCGCGCAACGTCAGATTCGGCAGCGCCGCGACCTTGTGGGCCAGCTGCGCCAATTCCGCCGGGGCCACGCCGCTCTTGCTGGCTTCCCCGCTGATATTCACCTGCAAACAGATTTGCAGCGGCGCCATGCCGGCCGGCCGCTGCTCGGACAGCCGCTGCGCGATCTTCTCGCGCTCGACCGTGTGCACCCAATCGAAGTGCTCGGCGATGGGGCGGGTCTTGTTGCTCTGGATCGGGCCGATGAAATGCCACTCCAGCGTGGGCGCGCCGGCCGTCTTCAGCGCGGCGATCTTGTCCAGCGCCTCTTGCAGGTAGTTTTCGCCGAAGGCGCGCTGGCCGGCCTGCACCGCCTCCAGCACCGCGTCCGGCCCGAAGGTCTTGGAGACGGCCAGCAGCTGCACCGATTGCGGCGCACGGCCAACATCTTGGGCTGCGGCAACAATTGTCGAGGTGATTGCTTGCAAGTTCTGGGGGATCAGGGACATAATCATCGAGTAAAAATCGTTAGAAACAACGGTTAAGGTGAAAGCAACCGGCCGGAACAGCACCACACCAACGTCAGGCACAGGGATTATAAATGGACATCTCCGAACTTCTCGCATTCTCCGTCAAGAACAAGGCCTCGGACCTGCACCTGTCGGCCGGGCTGCCGCCGATGATACGGGTGCACGGCGACGTGCGCCGCATCAACCTGCCGCCGCTGGAGCACAAGGACGTGCACGGCATGATCTATGACATCATGAACGATGGCCAGCGCAAGGCCTACGAAGAGATGCTGGAATGCGACTTTTCGTTCGCGATACCCGGCCTGGCGCGTTTCCGCGTCAACGCCTACAACCAGGAACGGGGCGCCTCGGCGGTGCTGCGGACGATTCCGTCCAAGATCCTCAGCCTGGAAGAGCTGAACGCGCCGAAGATCTTCGCCGAGTTCGCGCTCAAGCCGCGCGGGCTGGTGCTGGTAACGGGGCCGACCGGTTCCGGCAAGTCGACCACGCTGGCGGCGATGGTCAACCACCTCAACGAAAACGAATACGGCCACATCCTGACGATCGAAGACCCGATCGAGTTCGTGCACGAATCGAAGAAATGCCTGATCAACCAGCGCGAAGTGGGGCCGCACACGCTGTCGTTCAACAACGCGCTGCGTTCGGCGCTGCGGGAGGATCCGGACTGCATCCTGGTCGGCGAGCTGCGCGACCTGGAGACCATCCGTTTGGCGCTGTCGGCGGCCGAGACCGGCCACCTGGTGTTCGGCACCCTGCACACCTCGTCGGCGGCCAAGACCATCGACCGTATCGTCGACGTATTCCCCGCCGATGAAAAGGAAATGGTGCGGGCGATGCTGTCCGAATCGCTGCAGGCGGTGATCTCGCAGACGCTGTTGAAGACCAAGGACGGCAACGGCCGCGTGGCGGCGCACGAGATCATGGTGGCGACGCCGGCGATCCGCAACCTGATCCGCGAAGCCAAGATCGCGCAGATGTACTCGGCGATCCAGACCGGCAGCAACGTCGGCATGCAGACCCTGGACCAGAACCTGACGGACCTGGTGCGGCGCAACGTCATCAGCGCCGCCGCCGCCCGCAGCGCCGCCAAGACGCCGGACAACTTCCCCGGCTAAAAACAGGGGGTCAAGTCTGACATTCGGACACGGCCTCGGCCGTAAGCGCAGCTACGGCCGAGGCCGTGTCCGAATGTCAGACTTGACCCCCAACGAAAGGAAACATCATGGAACGCGACCAGGCCTCCAAATTCATGTTCGACCTGCTGCGGTTGATGACCAGCAAGAAGGGCTCGGATCTGTTTATCACGGCCGGCTTCCCGCCCGCCATCAAGATCGACGGCAAGATGACGCCGGTGTCGTCGCAGGTGCTCACGTCCGCCCACACCATGGACCTGGCGCGCTCCATCATGAACGACAAGCAGACCGCCTCGTTCGAACTGACCAAGGAAGCCAACTTCGCCATCAGCCCTGGCGACCTGGGCCGCTACCGGGTGTCGGCGTTTGTGCAGATGAGCTCGGTCGGCATGGTGCTGCGGACCATCACCAGCGAAATCCCCAAACTGGAAGACCTCGGCCTGCCCGAGGTGCTCAAGGACGTCGTCATGTCCAAGCGCGGCCTGGTCATCATGGTCGGCGCCACCGGCTCCGGCAAGTCGACCACGCTGGCGGCGATGGTCGGCTACCGCAACGAGAACAGCTACGGCCACATCATCACCATCGAAGACCCGGTCGAGTACGTCCACCCGCACAAGAACTGCATCATGACCCAGCGCGAGGTGGGCGTCGACACCGAGGACTGGGCCATCGCGCTGAAGAACACGCTGCGCCAGGCGCCGGACGTGATCCAGATCGGCGAGATCCGCGACCGCGAAACCATGGACCACGCGATCGCCTTCGCCGAGACTGGCCACCTGTGCCTGGCCACCCTGCACGCCAACAGCGCCAACCAGGCGCTCGACCGCATCATCAACTTCTTCCCCGAGGAACGCCGCCAGCAGCTGCTGATGGACCTGTCGCTGAACCTGAAGGGCATGATCTCGCAGCGCCTGATCCCGCGCAAGGAGTCCAAGGGCCGCGCGGTGGCGATCGAAATCATGCTCAACTCGCCGCTGATCTCGGACCTGATCTTCAAGGGCGAAGTCCACGAAATCAAGGAGCTGATGAAGAAGTCGCGCGAGCTCGGCATGCAGACCTTCGACCAGTCGCTGTTCGATCTGCACGAAGCGGATATCATTAGCTACGAAGACGCGCTGCGCAACGCCGACTCCGTCAACGACCTGCGGCTGGCCATCAAGCTCGAAGGCAAGGCCGCCAAGAACCGGGATCTGTCGGCCGGAACCGAACATCTGGGCCTCGTCTAAGGAAAACCTTTTGAATACAATTTACGACATCAGCGCCGACAAGCTGTCCGGCGCCCCCGTCAAGCTGGACCAATACCAAGGCCAGGTGCTGCTGATCGTCAACACCGCCAGCAAGTGCGGCTTCACGCCACAATACAAGGGCCTGGAGCACGTCTACCAGCAGTTCAAGGACCAGGGCGTGGTGGTGCTGGGCTTCCCGTGCAACCAGTTCGGTGCGCAGGAGCCGGGCCAGGCCGAGGAGATCGGCGCCTTCTGCGAAAAGAACTACGGCGTCACCTTCCCGCTGTTCGCCAAGATCGACGTCAACGGCGAGCACGCCCACCCGCTGTTTACTAAACTGAAGAAAGACGCCCCCGGCATCCTCGGCACCGAGGCCATCAAATGGAACTTCACCAAGTTCCTGATCCGCAAGGACGGCACGGTCTACAACCGCTACGCTCCCGCCACCAAGCCGGAAGATCTTGTCGCCGATATCACTAAACTGCTGGCGGAATAAGCACCCGCAAGCCACGCTTCACAACAAATTGTAAAAAGAGTGAAAACGTTTTCCAAAAAACGTGCTTCCGGTTAACTTTTCGGTAATAATGGCTTCTGGTCATTTCCAATTATCGAATCCGCCGCCTATGTCGTTGTTTGGAAAACTACTGTCGCGCTGGATGCGGATGGGGATGTACTCCCGGCTGTTCATCCCCATCTTCATCATCATCGCCATTGTGATCGGCGTGCGATACACCCTATTGTTTCAGTCGGAAAGCGCGTATGCCAACGCCCGCTACCAGAAGGACGCGGGCGACCTGGGCGTCTATCTGCACAAAGCCCTGCTGCCCGCGCTGTCCACGCCGGACCGCGCCGCCCTCGACAACACGCTGTCCAGCGCCCTGTTGCTGGAGGCCGACCTGGTCTCGGCGCGGCTGGACTACGCCGGCGGCCACCTGGAAGCGCTGCGCGGCACGCCGCCGCCGGCGGACTACCCGGCCTGGTTCCGCGGCCTGCACGGGCTGGAACCGATCAACCGCACCATCTACATCGGCGGCGCCAGCCTGGTGCTGGGCTTCGAGCCGACGCTGCCGCTGGCGCAGGTGTGGCGCACGTTGCGCCAGCAGGCGGCGATCTCGCTGATCAACATCACCATCATCTACACGCTGCTGGGCATCATCATCTTCGCCAACCAGCGCATGCTCAAACGCGTGACCGACACCACCACCCGTTTCCAGAACGGCGACCACAGCGTGCGCCTGCCCATCGGCGGCACGCTGGAGGCGCGCATGCTGGCGGTCACCTTCAACAACATGGCGCAGCGCGTGCAGGCGCTGGTGCACAAGCTGCAGCAAAGCCAGAACGAACTGAGCGACCAACTGGCGCAGACGCTGGAAGCGCAGGCGCTGCTGCAAGTGGAGAAGGAACGCATCGAAGTCACGCTGGCCTCCATCGGCGACGCCGTCATCACCACCGATTTAAGCGGCAGGATCGCCACCATCAACGACGTCGCCCAGCAGCTCACCGGCTGGCCCGAGGCGCGCGCGCGCGGCATGGAGCTGCACCAGGTGTTCGTGCTGGCGAATAATTTCGGCCAGCATTCGCTGCTCAAGTCCATGGCGGCGATCTACGCCGGCGGCGAAGTCATCAAGGTCGGCAACCAGAGCCTGCGCAACCGCATGGGCGATATCATTACCGTCGAATACACCGCCAACGCGATCCGCTCCGCGCGCAACGAAGTCCAAGGCTCGGTGCTGGTGTTCCGCGACGTGACCGAGCGCCGCCAGTTGATGCAGCAGATCTCCTGGCAGAGCAACCACGACATCCTGACCGGCCTGCCCAACCGCTCGGCGCTGGCCACCCGCTTCGAGCAGGAAGTCATCCGCGCGCGCGAACAGGACTACCTGCTGGCCGTCTGCCTGTTCGACCTCGATCACTTCCAGCACGTGAACCAGACGCTGGGCCAGGACATCGGCGACGAGATCCTCAAGCAGGCCGCCAGCCGCCTGCACGACTTTGCCGGCCAGCGCCATTACGTGGCGCGCCTGGGCGGCGACGAATTCGTGCTGCTGCTGCCGGAGATGGACAACCGCGCCGCCGTCGAGCAGGCGCTGGACCGCTTGATGGCGGCGCTGTCGCGCGAATACCTGTGCGACGGCGAAGCGGTCGGCATGTCGGCCAGCGTCGGCGTGGCGGTCTACACCGGCAGCGAGATCAGCGCCGACAGCCTGTTGCGCCACGCCGACCAGGCGCTGTACCAGGCCAAGATCACGGGCCGCAACCGCTATCACTTCTTCGACGCCGACCTGGACGAGCAGGTGCGCACCCACCACAACCGCCGCACCGAAGTGCGCGCCGCCCTGCTCGACGGCGAACTGCGGCTGTACTATCAACCGAAGCTGGACATGCGCAAGGCCCGCATCGTCGGCATGGAAGCGCTGCTGCGCTGGGAGCATCCGCTGCGCGGCGTGGTCGGGCCGGGCGACTTCCTGCCCATCGTCGAACACAGCGACGTCATCGTCGATATCGGCGAATGGGTGCTGCGCGAGGCCTTGCGCCAGTTGCAGGACTGGCGCGCCTTCGACGCGCGCTGGGTCATCAGCGTGAACATCGCCGCCCGCCATTTCCAGCGCGCCGATTTCGTCGAGCGGCTGACCGCCATCCTGGCCGAGTTCCCGGACGTGCCGCCGCATATGCTGGAGCTGGAGATACTGGAGTCGTCGGCCTTGAGCGACATCGCCCACGTGCGCAGCATCATGCTCGATTGCCAGGCGCTGGGCATCAGCTTCGCGCTGGACGATTTCGGCACCGGTTATTCGTCGATGTCCTACCTGAAGCGGCTGCCGGCGGACATGCTGAAGATCGACCAGAGCTTCGTGCGCAATATGCTGGTGGACCGCGACGACCTGCACCTGGTCAGCGCCGTCATCGGCCTGGCCAAGTCCTTCGGCCTGGGCGTGATCGCCGAGGGCGTGGAAACCATGGAACACGGCGCCGTGCTGATGCGCCTGGGCTGCGACCTGGTGCAAGGCTACGGCATCGCCCGGCCGATGCCGGCCGACGAGGTGCTGCCCTGGGTCGCCAGTTTCGACACGGCGGCCGTGTGGCAGGCGGCCGCGCAGCTGCCGCCCATCCTCAGCCTGCACGCCGAGCCGGCCGGCGGCACCGCGCAGATGCCGCTATTTGTGCAGGGCTGAGTCGATCAGTTCGATCCAGTGCCGGACCGGCGTATCCGTGCCCGACTGCAGGTGGGCGGTGCAGCCGACGTTGGCGGAGACGATGGTGGTGGCGCCGGTATCGGCCAGGTTGGCCAGCTTGCGGTCGCGCAGTTGCAGCGACAGCTCCGACTGCAGCAGCGAGTAGGTGCCGGCCGAGCCGCAGCACAGATGGCTGTCCGCGCACAGCACGACATCGACGCCGGCCGCGCACAGCACACCCTCCACCTTGCCGCGTATCTGCTGGCCGTGCTGCAGCGTGCACGGCGGATGGTAGGCCACCCGCTCGCTGACGCTGGCGCGGCGCTTCAGTTCTTCCTCGAATTCCGGCATCACTTCGCTCAGGTCGCGCGTCAGCGCCGAGATGCGCTGCGCCTTGGCGGCGTAGGCGCTGTCGTGCGCCAGCAGGTGGCCGTACTCCTTGACGGTGACGCCGCAGCCGGAGGCGGTCATCACGATGGCCTCGACTGCGCCGTCCTGCACCTGCGGCCACCAGGCGTCGACGTTGCGGCGCATGTCGTCCAGCGCCGCCTGCTGGTCGTTCAGGTGATGGCGCACCGCGCCGCAGCAGCCGGCCTTGGGCGCGACGATCAACTGCACGCCCAGCGCATCGAGCACACGGGCTGTGGCGGCGTTGATGTTGGGCGCCATCGCCGGCTGCGCGCAGCCTTCCAGCACCAGCATCTTGCGCGCATGCGCGCGCGACGGCCACACGCCGGCGCTTTGCAGCGCCGGGATCTTGTCCTGCATGGCGGGCGACAGCAACGGCCGGAACAGCTGCCCCGCGCGTAATGCCGCAGTGAAGACCGCCTTGCGCGGCAAGGCTTCCTTCAGCACCAGCCGCTTCATGCGCTCGATGAAGGGCCGCTCGACGCGCTCCTCCACCACCTTGCGGCCGATGTCGATCAGGCGGCCGTACTTGACGCCGGATGGACAGGTGGTCTCGCAGTTGCGGCAGGTCAGGCAGCGGTCCAGGTGGGTCTGCGTCTTGACCGTCACCGGCGCGCCTTCCAGCACCTGCTTGATCAGGTAGATGCGGCCGCGCGGGCCATCGAGCTCGTCGCCCAGCAGCTGGTAGGTCGGGCAGGTGGCGGTACAGAAGCCGCAGTGGACGCAGGCGCGCAGGATGGCTTCGGCCTCTTCGCCTTCGCGGGTGTTCTTGATGAAGTCAGCCAGGTTGGTTTGCATAGGGTTCGCTAGTTCACTGGTACATGCGGCCGGGATTGAAGATCCCCGCCGGATCGAAGGACTGTTTCAACCGCTCGTGGATCTTCGCCACGGCCGGCGCCAGCGGATGGAACACGCCGACGCTCTTGTCCGCGCCCCGGAACAGCGTCGCGTGGCCGCCCGCCGCCGCCGCGGTGCGGCGTATGCCGGCCGCCTGTTCGGCGTCGGTGGCATCCACCTTGAGCCAGCGCTGCGCCCCGCCCCACTCGGTCAGCTGCTCGCCACGCAGGATGATGGCGCTGGCCGCTGGCGGCACCGACAGCCGCCACAAGCTGCCGCCGTCCTCGAAGTAGCCGTGCGTCTGGTCGCGCAGCGCAGTCCAGAATGCCGCGTCGTCGTCCAGCGGAACGCCGCCCAGCTTGCGCTGCGCCGCCTCCACCGCCGCCTCGGCGCCGGACAGCCGCAGCGACAGCACGCCCTGGTGCCAGCAGCTGGCCGATATCGGCAGCGGCTGGCCAGCCCATTCGTTCAGGTGGCGCAGCGCGTCGATCTCGCTCATCTCGAAGCGCAGGCTGGCTTCGCGCAGCGGCACCGGCAGCACCTTGAGCGACACCTCCAGTATCAGGCCCAGCGTGCCCAAGGAGCCGGCCAGCAGGCGCGATACGTCGTAGCCCGCCACGTTCTTCATCACCTGGCCGCCGAAGCGCAGCGCCTCGCCATGGCCGTCCATCAGCACCGCGCCGAGCACGAAATCGCGCACCGCACCCGCAGTGGCGCGGCGCGGGCCGGACAAGGCGCTGGCCACCACGCCGCCGACGGTCGATGCGGCGCCGTAGCGCGGCGGCTCGAAAGCCAGCATCTGCTGGTGCTGCGCCAGCAAAGCTTCGATCTCCGCCAGCGGCGTGCCGCAGCGCGCGGTGATGACCAATTCGGTCGGCTCGTAGGAGACGATGCCGGTGTAGGCGCGCGTGTCGAGCAGCTCGCCCTGCGGCGCCTGGCCGTACCAGTCCTTGCTGCCGCCGCCGCGCAGGCGCAGCGGCGTGCCGGCCTCCGTGGCGACACGTATGCGCTCGCTGAACTGTGCGGCGATGTGGGAATACGATTCGGTGGTCATGTCGCTCCGTTTAAAAGCGCGGCAGATGGGAAAACGGCAGCATGCCGCCGCTGACGCGCATCTTGCCGAATTCGGCGCAGCGGTTCAGCGTGGGGATGGCCTTGTCTGGATTGAGCAGGCCGGCCGTGTCGAAGGCGCGCTTGACCGAGAAGAAGGCATCCAGCTCGGCCGGCGCAAACTGCGCGCACATCGAATTGATCTTCTCTATGCCGACGCCATGCTCGCCGGTGATGGTGCCGCCCACTTCCACGCACAGCGCCAGGATCTCGGCGCCGAAGGCTTCGGCACGCTCGAATTCATCGGGGATGTTGGCGTTGAACAGGATCAGCGGATGCAGGTTGCCGTCGCCGGCATGGAACACGTTGGCGCAGCGCAGGCCGTATTTGGTTTCCATCTGCGCGATCCCTTCCAGCACCTGGCCCAGGCGCTTGCGCGGGATGGTGCCGTCCATGCAGTAGTAGTCCGGCGAGATGCGGCCCGCCGCCGGAAACGCGTTCTTGCGGCCGGACCAGAACTTCAGCCGCTCCGCCTCCGACTGCGACACCGCGATGGCGCTGGCGCCGGCCGTGTTCAGCACCGCCGACATGCGGGCGATTTCCTCTTCCACTTCCTCGATGGTGCCGTCGGCCTCGCACAGCAGGATGGCGGCGGCCTCGGTATCGTAGCCGGCCTTGACGAACGGTTCGACCATGCGCGACGAGGTCTGGTCCATCATCTCCAGCCCGGCCGGGATGATGCCGGCCGCGATCAGCGCCGCCACCGCGTTGCAGCCGGCCGTCACCTCGTTGAACGACGCCATGATCACGCGCGCGGTGGCCGGCTTGGGCACCAGCTTGACCGTCACCTCGGTGACGATGCCCAGCATGCCCTCGGAGCCGATGAACACCGACAGCAGGTCCAGGCCCGGCGCATCGAGCGCCTCGCCGCCCAGTTCCACCAGGTCGCCGTCTATCGTCACCATGCGCACGCGCAGCACGTTGTGCACGGTCAGGCCGTATTTGAGGCAGTGCACGCCGCCGGAATTCTCCGCCACGTTGCCGCCGATGGTGCAGGCGATCTGCGACGATGGATCTGGCGCGTAGTACAGGCCATGCGGCGCCGCCGCCTCCGAGATCGCCAGGTTGCGCACGCCCGGCTGCACCACGGCGGTCCGCGAATAGGCGTCCATGCGCACGATGCGGTTCAGGCGCGCGGTCGACAGCACCACGCCGTCGGCGATCGGCATGGCGCCGCCGGACAGGCCGGTGCCGGCGCCGCGCGGCACGATCGGCACCTTCAGCTCGCGGCACACCTGCAGCACGGCGACGATCTGCGCCTCGCTGTCGGGCAGCACGACGATCATCGGCAGTTGGCGGTAGGCGGCCAGGCCGTCGCATTCGTAGGGCCGGGTATCTTCCGGCTCGGACAGGATGGCGCGCGCCGGCAGCAGCTGCAGCAAGGCCGCGGCGACCTGCGCGCGGCGGGCGGCGATAACGGCCAATACGGCCGGATCGGGAGTGGCAGTGTTCATGGGGCGGGCACCTGGGAGCACGAGATCAGATATCGATTGTAAGCACAAACGCCCGCCGCTGTGGAATGTTTGACTACTTTACGCAACTATCGCCGGGATGATGGCAGTCCAAGCTCCTCAACCTGCCGGCGTGCGCGCGTACTTCGGCGGCCGGCAACGGGCCGCCGTGCCCCATGTAGAAGGTCTGCATGCCGGCATCGACCAGCTGCTGCAAGGCCGCCGCCGTGGCCTGCGGATCATCCTCGAACGGCGGACGGATCGCGTGCCCGGTGCGCACCAGGCCTCCCAGCAGGATGCCGGACGCGATCAGGTCGCCCACCAGCACTCCGCCGCCCGCCAGCTCGATCGACACCGATCCGGCGGTATGGCCGGGCGTATGGCGCGCCACGCCTTCCACGCCGTACTGCGACAGCGGAACAGGCTGGTCGTCGCCCATCAGGATATCCGGCGTGAACGGCACATAGGGCTGGCGTATCAGCCCGGTCTTGAGAAACAGGCGGCCGAACCACCCGGTGCTGCAAAAGGTCATCGGCAGCAGCTGGCGGTAGTAGGCAAGATCGCCGCGATGCGCCAGCACCGGTGCGCCGGTCAGCTCGCGCAGGCGCGCCGCGCTGCCGGCGTGGTCGACGTGGGCATGGGTGACGACGATCAGGCGGATGTCGGCAAAGCCCAGGCCGTGGCGCTTGAGCACGCGGGCGATCTTGCCCTCCGAGCCGGGCAAGCCAGCGTCGACCAGCACGCAACCGCCGGTGCCGATGATCAGGTGGCAGTTGACCATGCCGAAAGGCAGAATGGCGATGCGGACGATGCGGACGATATGCGGTGCAGCCATCGATACAGCTCCATGAAAACAGTCTATGATCACATTCTCAAGGCTGAACGCGGCCGCCACAAGTACGCACTTTTTGGTGCCTGTCGGTGTTTTGAAACGGATCTGCAAAGGAGCGCCATGAGCATGCGGCAATGGCATATCGAAAACCCGGTCGACTGCCCGCTGGTGGCGGCGATCAATATCGTCGGCGGCAAATGGAAGCCGATCATCCTGCACATGCTGGGAACGCGCGCCATGCGTTTTGGCGAACTTCAGCGCGGCATTCCGCCGGTCAGCCAAAAGATGCTGACGCAGCAGCTGCGCGAACTGGAGGCCGATGGCATCGTCCACCGCGCAGTAATCGCGGAAAAGCCGCTGCACATCGAATATTCGCTGACCGGGCTCGGCGCCAGCCTGTGGCCCGTGCTGCAAACGCTGTACGACTGGGGGCAGCAGCTTGTGGAGCACAAGGCCGCCGCGTAGTCTACAATCGCATCCTCACACTTTTCACGACTCAGGGAGCAGCATGGGCAATCGACTTTCCAAAATCGCCACCCGCACGGGCGACGGCGGCACCACCGGCCTTGGCGACGGCAGCCGCACCGACAAGGACAGCGTGCGCATTCACTCGATCGGCGAAGTCGACGAGCTGAACTCCCACATCGGCCTGTTGCTGTGCGAAGACATGCCGGCCGACCTGCGCGAAGAGCTGGTCACCATCCAGCACGACCTGTTCGACCTGGGCGGCGAGTTGTGCATCCCCGGCTACCAGATGATCACCGAAGCGCACGTCGAGCGCCTGGACACGCTGCTGGCCAAGTACAACGCCACCCTGCCGGCGCTGACGGAATTCATCCTGCCGGCCGGCTCGCGCGCGGCCTCGCAGGCGCACGTGTGCCGCACCGTGTGCCGCCGCGCCGAACGCGCCATCGTCACGCTGGGCAAGACCGAGACCATCCACGAGCATCCGCGCCAGTATGTGAACCGTTTATCGGACTTGATGTTTGTGCTGTCGCGGGTGTTGAACCGCTTCGGCGGCGGCAGCGACGTGCTGTGGCAACACGAGCGCAAACGCGGCTAAGACGTTTAACGGTTGGACTGAAACAGCAGCGCCATGCCCTTGGCCATGCTGAGGCGCGAGGCGCTGGCCGGATAGGCGCTGGACACCAGCGCCGCCTGGTCGCCGGTCGACAGCTTGCGGTAGAAGCTGACCATGTCGGCCGCCGGCCAGCCGGCGCGGTGCGTCAGCACCATGCCCAGTTGGTCCGCCTCCGATTCCTGCATGCTGGATAGTTTGGACAGGCGGATCTGCACCGACAGGTCGCTCTCCAGCCGCTCCATCACGACCTCCAGCGGCACCGCCGGATAGCGGTTCAGGAATAGCGCTTCCGACAAGGTTTCACGGTGATGCTCGGCCACCGCGTGCGCGACTTCGTGGCCCAGCAGGGCCGCCAGTTCGCCGTCGCTGAGGGCCAGCTGGCGCACGAAGGCGCTGCCCACCAGGATTTTTCCGCCGGCCATGCAGATGGCGTCGACTTCGGCGTCGCTGGTGGTATGAAACTCCCACTCCCACCCGGCCACCTCCGGCTTCAGTGCCACGGCGGCGCGTATCAGGCCCGCACCGATGGATTGCAGCCGCGCCAGCAGGACGCGGTCATCATCCAGACGCCCGGCCGCCGCCAGTCCGACCACGCGGTCGATATAACGGTCTTCCACCGTGCTAGCCACTTCCTCGGCGCTGAAACTCAATTCCTGCGCCCTGCCCGACTCGGGCACCTGCGCGCCCGCCATTCCGCAAGCGAACAGCAAACCGGCAAACAGGGAGGCGGCGGCATTCATGGCGATATAAACCGAATAAACTGTTTATACCAATATAGGATGCACTTTGGGGATAGGCAAGAAAAACCCGGGGGTCAAGTCTGACATTCGGACACGGGCTGTTCCGTAGTGCATGCTACGGAACAGCCCGTGTCCGAATGTCAGACTTGACCCCCGGTGGGTTTAGCCGTTGTTGACCACCAGGCGCGGCTCGGCGGCGGCGTGGCGTTGCTTGATCGAGGCGGTGATGCCGGCGGCGTCCAGGCCTACGCTGGCCAGCAGCTTGGCCGGATCGCCGTGGTCGATGAACTTGTCCGGCAGGCCCAGCATCTGCAGCGGCTTGACGATGCCTTCGGCGGCCATCGCTTCGGCTACGGCGGAGCCGGCGCCACCCATGATGGAACCCTCTTCCACCGTCACCAGGTAGTCGTGTTCGGCGGCCAGCTGCTTCACCAGTTCCACGTCCAGCGGTTTGACGAACCGCATGTTGGCGACCGTGGCGTCCAGCGCCACACCGGCGGCCGTCGCCGGCGCGACCATCGAGCCGAAGGCCAGGATGGCAATCTTCTGGCCCTTGCGCTTGATTTCGCCCTTGCCGATTTCTAGCGTGGTCAGCTCCGGCTTGATCGCGGCGCCGGCGCCGGCGCCGCGCGGATAGCGGATCGCCGCCGGTCCCTTGTACTGGTAACCGGTGGTCAGCATCTGGCGGCATTCGTTTTCGTCCGAGGCGGCCATGACCACCATGTTCGGAATGCAGCGCAAATACGCCATGTCGTAGTTGCCGGCGTGGGTGGCGCCGTCGGCGCCCACCAGGCCCGCGCGGTCCAGCGCGAACGTCACGTCCAGATTCTGCAGCGCGACGTCGTGGATCAGTTGGTCGTAGCCGCGTTGCAGGAAGGTGGAGTAAATCGCCACCACCGGCTTCAGGCCTTCGCAGGCCAGGCCGGCGCCGAAGGTCACGGCGTGCTGCTCGGCGATGCCGACGTCGAAGTAGCGCTGCGGATATTCCTGCTCGAAGCGCACCATGCCCGAACCTTCACGCATGGCCGGCGTGATGGCGACCAGCTTCTTGTCGGCGGCCGCCATGTCGCACAGCCAGTTGCCGAACACGTCGGTGTAGCTCATCTTGCCCGGCGCGGCGGCCGGCTTGATGCCTTCGGCCGGGTTGAACTTCGGCGTGCCGTGGTACAGCACCGGCTCCGCCTCGGCCAGCTTGTAGCCCTGGCCCTTCTTGGTGACCACGTGCAGGAACTGCGGGCCCTTGAGCTGCTTGATGTTCTGCAGCGTCGGCACCAGCGATTCCAGGTCGTGGCCGTCGATCGGGCCGATGTAGTTGAAGCCGAACTCCTCGAACATCGTGGCCGGAACCACCATGCCCTTGGCGTGCTCTTCCAGGCGCTTGGCCAGCTCCAGCACGGGGCCGGGCAGCACGGATTTGCCGACGTTCTTGGCGGCGGCGTAGAACTGCCCCGACATCAGGCGCGCCAGGTAGCGGTTCAGCGCGCCCACCGGCGGCGAGATCGACATGTCGTTGTCGTTCAGGATCACCAGCAGGTTCAGGTCTTCCTGCACGCCGGCGTTGTTCAGCGCTTCGAAGGCCATGCCGGCGGTCATCGAGCCGTCGCCGATCACGGCGATCGCGTGGCGCTGCTCGCCCTTGATCTTGGCCGCCTGCGCCATGCCCAGCGCCGCCGAGATCGAGGTCGACGAGTGCGCGGTGCCGAAGGTGTCGTACTCGCTTTCGTCGCGTTTGGGGAAGCCGGAGATGCCGTTCAGCTGGCGCAGCGTGTGCATGCGCTCGCGGCGGCCGGTGAGGATTTTGTGCGAATAGGTCTGGTGGCCGACGTCCCACACGATGCGGTCGTGCGGCGTGTTGAACACGTAGTGCAGCGCCACGGTCAGCTCGACCGTGCCCAGGTTGGACGACAGGTGGCCGCCGGTCTTCGATACCGAATCCAGCAGGTAGCTGCGCAGTTCATGCGCAAGCGGCGTCAGCTGGGTGCGCGCCAGTTTGCGCACGTCCGCTGGTGAGTCTATGTTTTCGAGCAATTTCATTTATGCCTTCCGCTGCACGATCAAATCCGCGAGTTCGCGTAACCGCAGAGCTTTTTCCCCAAACGGCGCGAGCGCTGCGTGCGCATCGAGCCGCAATTTTTGCGCCAGCGCGCGCGACGGTTCCAGACCCAGGATCGAGACATAGGTCGGTTTGTTGTCGGCGGCGTCCTTGCCGGCGGTCTTGCCCAGCGTGGCCGAATCGGCCGTGGCGTCGAGCACGTCGTCCACCACCTGGAATGCCAAGCCGATGGCGCGCGCATAGTCGTCCAGCGCGCTCAGCTCGGCCGGATCGAGATCCTTGCCGGCCAGCGCGCCCAGTACCACGGCGGCGCGCAGCAGCGCGCCGGTTTTGAGCTGGTGCATCTGCTCCAGCTGTTCCAGCGTCAGGCTCAGGCCCACGCTGTCGAGATCGATTGCCTGGCCGCCGCACATGCCGGCCGAGCCGGAGGCGTGCGCCAGCAGCCGCAGCATCGCCAGCTGGCGCGCGGCTGGAATGCTGTCCGCCTCGGACAGCACCAGGAAGGCCTGCGATTGCAGCGCGTCGCCGACCAGCAGCGCGGTCGCTTCGTCGTAGGCCACGTGCACCGTCGGCTTGCCGCGGCGCAGTGCATCGTCGTCCATGCACGGCATGTCGTCGTGCACCAGCGAATAGGCGTGGATCATTTCCACTGCGGCGGCGGCGCGGCTCAGGATGGCCGCGTCGGCGCCGAACAGCGCGCCGGCCGCGTACACCAGCAACGGACGCACGCGCTTGCCGCCGCCCAGCAGCGCATAGCGCATCGCCGCGTGCAGCTTGGTCGGCACCACCGTGACGGCCGGGAGGAAACCGGATAAATCGTTTTCCGACGCCGCCTGCACGGTCTTCATCCAATCGTCGAAGGCACCGTTCATTGTTCGGCCTCGCCGGCTTCCGCGTAAGGCTTGAGCATGTCGCCTTCCAGCACCTTGACCTGGGATTCCACTTTTTCCAGCTGGGCGGCGCAGAACTTCACCAGCTCCGAGCCGCGCGCATAGGCGGCCACCGAGGCTTCCAGCGGCAGTTGGCCTGCCTCCATTTGTGCAACCAGCTGCGCCAGTTCCGCCATCGCTTCTTCAAACGAGACGGGGGCGGCGGTGGTCGCGTCGGCAGTTAATTTCTTAGACATAATCACTCAGGTTTCAAGGCAAAAACACGTGCCAGCGCAGTGTAGCCCGTTATTTTAGAACAAACCACCTTATCCGGTGGAACTATAGCGGCCGAGCCGAGGGGGTAAACTATGGATTTTATCGCAATCGTCCCGATATCCCGCACAAGCATGCGTTTATTACAATGATACGCACCAAAACGAGCACGGCAGTCCGCTGAATCAAGGAGAAACGCGGTATAATCTCCGGTTCTGTCCGAAATACCATTTTCAACAACTTTGAATTCAGGTCTTTACGGATTCTGTCTCTCTTTGGTGCACATATTAAGGGGGGTTGGGATGTCCGATCTGGGTACCCACGCCAAGCTGGCGCGTCCACACGCGCAACTTCCGGTTGACGTCTACTTTGACGAAGCGCTACTGCAGCGGGAAATGCAGCAATTATTTCAGGCCGGCCCGCGCTACATCGGGCACGAGCTGATGGTGCCGAACGTCGGCGACTTCGCGACCCTCGTTTCCGAAAACGAAGGGCGTATGCTGGTGCGCAACGCAAACGGGCTGGAGCTGCTGTCCAACGTCTGCCGCCATCGCCAGGCGCTGATGTTCAATGGCCGCGGCAACGCCAACAACATCGTCTGCCCGCTGCACCGCTGGACCTACGACCTCAAGGGGGAACTGATCGGCGCGCCGCACTTCCCGGAGACGCCGTGCCTGAACCTGCCGAAGGCCCAGCTGCAAAGCTGGAACGGCCTGCTGTTCGAGCAGAACGGCTACAACGTCATGGAAAAGCTGTCCGAACTCTCGGTCGCCAAGGACCTGGATTTCTCCGGCTATATGTTCGACCACGTCGAGGTACAGACCTGCAACTACAACTGGAAGACTTTCATTGAAGTCTACCTGGAAGACTATCACGTCGAGCCTTTCCATCCGGGCCTTGGCGGCTTCGTCAGCTGCGAAGACCTGCGCTGGGAATTCGGCCGCGACTACAGCGTGCAGA
This sequence comes from Duganella sp. GW822-FHT06D06, assembly GCF_058799615.1. NCBI lineage: Bacteria > Pseudomonadati > Pseudomonadota > Betaproteobacteria > Burkholderiales > Oxalobacteraceae > Duganella > Duganella sp. GW822-FHT06D06. Next base: position 115,861 of record NZ_JBXALQ010000005.1, on the reverse strand, counting down.
CGGTCGGCGTCAACCAGGGCTTGCAGAAATCAGGCTCCGAGATCTACAAGCGCTGGCAGGAGCAGGTGCTCAAGTTCCGCGGCGGCGAACCGCCTCCATATGGCGCGATCTGGCTGACGTTGTATCCGAACATCATGGTCGAGTGGTATCCGCATGTGCTGATCGTCTCGACGCTGTGGCCGGACGGCCCGCAGCGCACCAGGAACGTGGTGGAGTTCTACTACCCCGAGGAAATCGTGCTGTTCGAGCGCGAGTTCATCGAAGCGGAACGCGCGGCCTACTTTGAAACCTGCGCCGAGGACGACGAGATCGGTCTGCGCATGGATGCCGGCCGCAAGGTGCTGATGCAACGCGGCACCAGCGACGCCGGTCCTTACCAGTCGCCGATGGAAGACGGCATGCAGCACTTCCACGAATGGTACCGGGCCAATATCGATCTATAGGAAACCGATGCAGTCACTTTGGATGTTGTTTGCCAGTTTCATGTTCGCCGCCATGGGGGTGTGCGTGAAGCTGGCCTCGGAGCAGTTCTCCACATCCGAAATCGTGATGTACCGTGGCGTGGTCGGCGTGACCGTGCTGTTCACCATCATCAAACTTCAAGGCGGCAAATTCACCACCACCATGCCGGGCGCCCACTTGTGGCGCGGGCTGGTCGGCGTGGTGTCGCTGTGGCTGTGGTTCTACGCCATCGCCAAGCTGCCGCTGGCCACCGCCATGACGCTCAACTACATGGCGCCGATCTGGATCGCCGTGTGGCTGTTCGCGCTGGGCTGGTGGCATGCCAAGAACCAGGTCAAGTGGCCGCTGCTGGCGGCGGTCGGCATGAGCTTTGTCGGCGTCACCTTGCTGCTGCAGCCGGCCTTCCATTCGAATCAACTGACGCCGGCGCTGATCGCGCTCAGTTCCAGCGTGCTGTCGGCCATGGCTTACATGCAGGTGCGCAAGCTGGGGCTGGCGGGCGAGCCCGAGAACCGCGTGGTGTTCTACTTCTCGATCATGAACCTGCTGGCCGGCATCGCCGGCAATTTCGCGTTTGCCGGCGACCAGGGCGCGGTGTGGCATCCGGTCACCAGCGTGCACGGCGGCTTGCTGTTGCTGGGCATCGGCGTCTGCGCCACCAGCGCGCAGATCGCCATGACGCGCGCCTATCGCCTGGGCCAGACGCTGGTGGTGGCCAATCTGCAATACACCGGCATCGTGTTTTCCAGCGTGTGGGGCGTGTTGGTGTTCGGCGATGTGTTCAGCTGGCATAGCTGGGTGGGCATAGTCGTGATACTGGTGTCCGGTGTGGCCACAACGTTTTACAATACGCGTAACACCGAGCGCGGTAAGGCCATCGCCATTACCGATCCGATAGCCAGCGAAGTTTAAGGAACCCCGGAATGCACACCACTCTGATCGGCGCCGCCGAACTGTCCCAGCACCTGACCGACGACAATTGGGTGATACTCGATTGCCGCCACGACCTGATGAATCCGAACGCGGGCCGCGACGGCTTTGCCATCGGCCATATCCAGAACGCGCAGTTTGCCAACATCGATACCGATCTGTCGGGCGCCAAGCAGGGTGTGGACGGCAAGTTCCGCGGCCGCCATCCGCTGCCGGAGCGCACCGCGCTGATCGAGACCTTGCGCAGCTGGGGCATCAACGACGACACGCAGGTGGTGGCCTATGACGCGCACGGCGGCATGTTCGCGGCGCGCCTGTGGTGGTTGCTGCGCTGGGTGGGACATCCGGCGGTGGCGGTGCTGGACGGCGGCCTGGCCGCGTGGCAGTCGCAAGGCTTGCCGATGGTGACGCCGGAAGCGCCGCGCGCGCGCGGCACGATCCATGAGCAGCCGTCGCTGGCGCCGGCGGTGTCGGTGGAGGATGTGGTGGCCAACCTGGCGACGCAGGCGCGCACCGTGGTCGACGCCCGCGCGGCCGACCGTTATCGCGGCGAGAACGAGACCATCGATCCGGTCGGCGGCCATATTCCCGGCGCCAGGAACCGCTTCTTCAAGGACAACCTGAACGCCGACGGCCGCTTCAAGGATGCGGCGCAATTGAAAGAGGAATTCGCGCCGCTATTCGCCAGCGCGCCGCAGGCGATCATGCAGTGCGGCTCGGGCGTGACAGCCTGCCACAACCTGCTGGCACTGGAAGTGGCAGGCCTGACCGGCGCCGCGCTCTACCCCGGCTCCTGGAGCGAATGGTGCGCCGACCCGGCACGGCCGGTAGAGACTGGCACTCTCTAGATTTTTCGCACGCGTGCCTGCCGCACCCAACGCGTAACCGTGATTTCACCGCCAACAACGGTGTATTCAATAGTATGTCCGGTTTTTGGAATTGGAAATCGCCGGGTATTGCGACGCCGTGTCGGCGTGCCTATGCCCGGCTGTATTGCGATAGCATCCAACGCGGCCGATAATCGCTGCTGAATCAGAGTGCTGGTGCCTGGATCTTGCGCCCCGATGCGATGCAGCGAGTTGTTCAACGATGTTCGCGCGCGCGAATTCCAGCGCACCGGTAGCTTAGCCGGCGTTCCGCTTCCGCTTGGCATAACTCTCCACTATGCGTCTTGCTTCCGCCATGACTTCTTCATTTGGAATGGTCCGGCCAGCGGCAATATCTGCTTCAGCTTCTAGATCGGCCTGTACACCGTCCTCAACATCCTCGAATCCGTAGAGCCAGACATCAGGCCAGAGATGTTCCGGAGTCACGTCTGCAAGGTTCGCCAACCGTTCCAAGCGTGCACGGTCGGCGGCGGACAATGCCGCTAACGCTTCAGCCTGCTTTTTTTGTCTGGAGTTCATCCCACTATGATACTCCCGGCGCCGCCTGGTGCAAGCGCGCCGGATTGAGCGGTCACAAGCCTCAGTGGCCGTGGGTCAGCACCAGCACGATGACGACGCCGAGCGCAATCAGCAGCACTTGCGGGATGGTTTCGCGCAGCGTGGCGCGGCGCTGCATTTGCGGCATCAGGTCGCTGACGGCGATGTAGATGAAGCCCGACGACGCGAACACCAGCACATACGGGATCATGCTGCTGGCGCGGTCCAGCGTGTAGTAGCCCAGCAAGCCGCCGGCGATGGCCAGCAGGCTGCACAGCAAATTGTAGACATAGGCCCGCGTGCGCGAGAAGCCGGCGTTGAGCAGCACGATGAAATCGCCGATCTCCTGCGGAATCTCGTGGGCGATGATGGCCAGCCCGGTCACCAGGCCCAGCTCGGGATTGGCCAGGAAGGCCGCCGCGATCAGGATGCCGTCGGTGAAGTTGTGCAGGCCGTCGCCGACCAGGATCATCCAGCCGGCCTTGCCCGCCTCGCGCTTGTCGTGGCCGTGATGGTGGTGGTGGCCGTCGCCCTCGTGGTGGTGCGAATGGCGCAGGATGGCCAGCTTTTCCAGCAGGAAGAAGGCCAGCAAGCCAGCCAGCAAGGTCGCGAACAGGCTGCGCGCGCTGGCCTGCGATTCGAACGCTTCCGGCAAGGCGTGCAGCAAGGAGGTCGACAGCATGATGCCCACCGACAGGCTGACCATGCGCTCCACCACCTTCGACAGCAGCGTAAACGAGAACACCGCGGCAGCGGTGATGCTGACGACGCCGGCAACCGTGGTGGCCAGTAGGATGGAGATGAGTACGGGATCGATGTTATAGCCTCTTGTAGCAGGGACCGGACCGCTGCGCGCGGGCCGGGGGCGTCATTTTACCGCCCGGCCCGGTTTTATGCTCATCTTTGGCTAAAAACCCGGTAAAACAGCTCTTAAACCACGCCGTGTTGCTTGAACCACGCCTGCAAACGGGCCCAGCCGTCCTTGGCGTCGGCCTCGACGTAGCTGGCGCGGTAGTCGGCATGGAAGGCGTGGCCGGAGTTCGGATAGACAACCAAGACCGCCTTGTTCGGCCCCTTGGCCAGTGCCGCCTTCATCGCCGCGACCGCGTCCTGGGTGATGCCGGTATCCTTCAGACCGTACAGGCCCAGCACCGGCACCGTCAGAGATCCAGCGATATCAACTGGGTGCCTGGGAGTCACCGGAGTGCTGTCGCCCATCAGGCGGCCGTACCAGGCCACGCCGGCCTTGATGCTCGGATTGTGCGCGGCGTACATCCAGGTGATGCGGCCGCCCCAGCAGAAGCCGGTGATGCCGATCTTGTCGCCGTTGCCGCCGTTGGCCTTGGCCCAGGCCACGGTGGCGTCGAGGTCGGCCATCACTTGCGCGTCCGGCGTCTTGGCGATGATGTCGCGTTGCAGTTCGGCGATCGAGGCGGCCTTTTGCGGATCGCCCTGGCGCACGAACAGGTCCGGCGCCAGCGCCAGGTAGCCCAGCTTGGCGAAGCGGCGGGCGACGTCGGCGATGTGCTCGTGCACGCCGAAGATTTCCGATACCACCAGTATCACCGGCAGCTTGGTCTGGCCTTCCGGCTGGGCGCGGTAGACCGGCATTTGCACGCCGTCCACCGTCAGGGTGATGGTGCCGGCGACCAGGCCGGCGCTGTCGGTCTTGATGACGTTCTGCGCCACCACCGGCAGCGCGGCGGCGGCAAAGCCGGTGCCCAGCGCTACTTTCAAAAAGTCGCGGCGGTCGACGCCGTCCGACAGACTGGTTTTGGTCAACAAACTCTCTGCATCCTGCGTCAAATCATCCATGCAATACCCCCACGATTAGTGTGTGGAAGCACATTCTCAATGCGCTTCATCCCAGTTCCTGCCCACGCCAACTTCAGCGGTCAGCGGAACCTTCAGCTCCGCCACGCCGGCCATCAGCTTCGGCAGCATTTCCTTGACCAGCGCCAGTTCGGCGTCCGGCACTTCCAGCACCAGTTCATCATGCACCTGCATGATCATCTTGGTCTGCAGCTTATCCTGTTCCAGCCAATCCTGCACCGCCACCATGGCCAGCTTGATCAGGTCGGCCGCCGTGCCCTGCATCGGCGCGTTGATCGCGGCGCGTTCGGCGCCCTGGCGGCGCGGGCCGTTGGGCGAATTGATCTCCGGCAGCCACAGGCGGCGGCCGAACACGGTCTCCACGTAGCCGCGCGCCTTGGCCTGCAGGCGGGTGTCGTCCATGTACTGCTTGACGCCCGAGAAACGCGCGAAGTAGCGGTCGATATAGCTTTGCGCCGCGCCGCGCTCGATGCCCAGGTTGCCGGCCAGGCCGAACGCGCTCATGCCGTAGATCAGGCCGAAGTTGATCACCTTGGCGTAGCGGCGCTGTTCGCTGCTGACCTCTTCCGGCGCCACGCCGAAGATCTCGGCGGCGGTGGCGCGGTGAATGTCGACGCCCTCGGCAAACGCGCGCAGCATGTTCTCGTCTTCCGAGATGTGCGCCATGATGCGCAGCTCGATCTGCGAATAGTCGGCCGAGACGATGTGGCTGCCCGCCGGCGCGATGAAGGCTTCGCGGATGCGGCGGCCTTCCTTGGTGCGGATCGGGATGTTCTGCAGGTTCGGATCGTTGGAGGCCAGGCGGCCCGTCACCGCCACCGCCTGCGCGTAGTTGGTGTGCACGCGGCCGGTGTCCTGGTTGATCCCTTTGGGCAGCTTGTCGGTGTAGGTCGACTTCAGCTTCGACAGGCTGCGGTATTCCAGCAACACTTTCGGCAGCGGATAGTCCTCGGCCAGCTTTTGCAGCACTTCCTCGTCGGTGGACGGCGCGCCGCTCGGGGTCTTCTTCACCACCGGCAGCTTCAGCTTCTCGAAGAAGATCTCGCCGATCTGCTTCGGCGAGCCGAGGTTGAACGGCTGCTCGGCCAGTTCATGCGCCTTCGCTTCCAGCTCGACGATGCGCTTGCCCAGTTCGGCCGACTGGACGTTGAGCAGCTCGGCGTCGATGCGCACGCCGTTGCGTTCGATCTTTTGCAGCACCACGGCGGTCGGCAGTTCGATGTTGCGGTAGATGAAGTTCAGCCTGGCGTCGTTCTCCACTTCACCGATCATCGCCAGGTGCAGGCGCAGCGTGATGTCGGCGTCTTCCGCCGCGTACTCGGTGGCGCGGGCGATCTCCACCTTGTCGAAGGTGATCATGCTGGCGCCCTTGCCGCACACGTCCACGAACGGGATGGTGGTGTGGTTCAGGTGGCGCAGCGCCAGGCTGTCCATGTCGTGCGTGCGGTGCGATTCGAACACATACGATTCGAGCAGCGTGTCGTGATGGATGCCCAGCAGCTTGGCGCCGTGGTTGGCGAAGATGTGGCTGTCGTACTTCAGGTTCTGGCCGACCTTGAACTTGGCGGCGTCTTCCAGCCACGGCTTCAGCCTGGCCAGCACGTGCTCGCGCGACAGCTGCTGCGGCACGCCGGGATATGCGTGCGCGACCGGGATGTAGCAGGCCACGCCCGGCTCCACCGACAGCGAAATGCCGACCATTTGCGCCGTCATCGGCTCCAGCGACGTGGTTTCGGTGTCGACCGCGGTCAGCTGGGCGGCGTCGATCAGCGCGATCCACTTGTCCAGCTGGGCGTCGGTCAGCACGGTTTCGTAGTGGGTGTCGAGCTTGGGCGCTTCGCCGAACATGTCCAGGTTGGCGGAGACGGCGCCGCCGGCCGCCGGTGCGGCGGCCGCAGCGGCGGCGGCCTTGCCGGCCGCGCCGACCGGCGCCGACGGCGTGCTTCCGCCCAGTTCGCGCAACAGCGTCTTGAAGCCGTACTTGCTGAAGAAGGCCAGCAACGTTTGCTGGTCTTCGCCGCGCGCCACCAGCGATTCGGCTATGGTGGCCATGTGGGCCGACAGGTCGCAGTCCAGCTTGACGGTGATCAGTTCGCGGCCCTTGGGCAGCCATTCGAGCGCGCTGCGCAGGTTCTCGCCCACCGCGCCGCCGATCTGGGCGGCATTGGCGATCACGCCGTCCAGCGAGTCGTAGGCGCTCAGCCACTTGAGCGCGGTCTTCGGGCCGCACTTGGAGACGCCCGGCACGTTGTCGACGGTGTCGCCGATCAGGGTCAGGTAGTCGATGATGCGGTTGGGCGGCACGCCGAACTTGGCCAGCACGCCGGCCTCGTCCATTTTCTCGTTGGTCATGGTGTTGATCAGCATGACCTGCGGATTGACCAGCTGCGCCAGGTCCTTGTCGCCGGTGGACACCACCACGTTCATGCCGGCCTGCGCCGCCTGCACCGACAGCGTGCCGATGACGTCGTCCGCCTCCACGCCCTCGACCATCAGGATGGGCCAGCCCATGGCCTTGACCGCCTCGTGGATGGGCTCGATCTGCAGGCGCAGGTCGTCCGGCATCGAGGCGCGCGTCGCCTTGTAGTCGGGATACATGTCGTCGCGGAAGGTCTTGCCCTTGGCGTCGAACACGCAGGCGATGTAGGCGGCCGGGTAGTCGGCGCGCAAACGGCGCAACATATTGACCATGCCGTGCATGGCGCCGGTCGGATGGCCGTCCGGGCTGCGCAGGTCGGGCAGCGCGTGGAAGGCGCGATAGAGGTAACTGGAACCGTCAACTAACAGCAGGGTATTTTGCATAGAAACTGGATATGGGTGAGGGCGCCGCGCAACAATGGCGGCAAGGCCACGAATGGCGCATTATCGCAGGTTTTGGCGGCGCTTCCGCCCGCCCACGAGGGTCTTTTCAAAATAACAATACCCCAGCGTCGCCGTGGGGAAATCGGCTTTTAAAAACAGCGAAGCGTGTCTGTTTGTTACAATGGATCATACATAAAAATTTGACGGTTTTTCACAGCCGTATTTCACCCTAAGGCGATCCATCATGACGCGCACCTCCATTCTTGTGCCTGCCCTCCTCCTGACGCTCGGCGCCCACACGGCGTTTGCCCAGTCGACTCCGAGCCAGGCGCCGCCAAAACTGGAAAAGATAGAGGAAGTGGCCGGCGACGCGATCACCGTGACCGCCAAGCCTACGCCGGAACGCAAGATCACCGAAAAGCGCGACAACAGCGGTCAGGTGACGGAAGCGACCGTCAAAAGCGGCCCCAGCACCTACACGCTGAAGCCGAACCGCCCGGCCGGCACCGCCTTACCCGGCGATGCGATGGGGGGCGCCAACCGCGGCCCGCAATGGACGGTGATGGAATTCGACATCGGCAAGAAAAAGAAGAAAACCACGGAAGAAGACGGCTCGACGGACAGCACCGCGCCGCCTGCCGTGAAATAACCCGCGCGCCCGCCCTGCGCGGGCGTCCCCCGGCCCCGTCCCGACGACGGCGCCGCTCACCGAACCTCATCAAGTTTTCTCATGGCAGTGTTTACCCCGGTTAGCCTGGACGACCTTACCCAGTGGATCAAGCAATTCCCCCTCGGCCAGCCCTCGGCGCTCAAAGGCATCGCCAGCGGCATCGAGAACAGCAACTTTTTCCTGACGACGGAAGCGGGCGAGTACGTCCTGACCATCTTCGAGAACCTGTCCTTCGAGCAGTTGCCGTTTTACCTCAAGCTGATGCACCACCTGGCCGATCGCGGCGTGCTGGTGCCGGCGCCGGTCGCCAACGACCAGGGCGAGCTGATCGTCGCCCTGCACGGCAAGCCGGCGTCCATCGTCACCAAGCTGGAGGGCAAGTCGCAGATGGACCCGCGGCCGGTGCATTGCGCCGCCGTCGGCGCCATGCTGGCGCGCATGCACCTGGCCGCCGTCGACTATCCGCTGCAGCAGCCCAATCTGCGCGGCCTGGACTGGTGGAACGAGACCACGCCGCAAGTGCTGCCCTTCCTGGACGACAGTTGCGCCCACCTGCTGCGCGCCGAAATGCATTTCCAGGACGCGTTTGCCGGCTGCGGCACCTACCGCCAGCTGCAACGCGGCCCGGTGCACGCCGACCTGTTCCGCAACAACGTGATGTTTGACGGCGAGCGCCTGACCGGCTTCTTCGACTTCTACTTCGCCGGCTGCGACACTTGGCTGTTCGACATCGCCGTCACCGTCAACGACTGGTGCGTCGAGCTCGACACCGGCGTGCTCGACACCGCCCGCGTGCGCGCCATGCTGGACGCCTACCACGCCGTGCGGCCGTTCACCGACGCCGAGCAGACCGCCTGGCAGCCGATGCTGCGGGCGGCGGCGCTGCGCTTCTGGCTGTCGCGCCTGTACGACTTCCACCTGCCGCGCGCAGCGGAGATGCTGACGCCGCACGACCCGACCCACTTCGAACGCATCCTGCGCGAACGCATCGCCACGCCGGCGCCGGGACTGCGCGGATGAACCAGCTCCCCGCCAAGGCCGGTTGGCACTGGGTCAAGCAAGCCCTGCAGCTGTTCCGCAAGCAGCCGGGCGCGCTGATGGCGCTGTTCTTCTGCTGCATGTTCATGTCGATGTTGTCGCTGTTGGTGCCCCTGCTCGGTTCGGTGGCGCCGACCTTGCTGGCGCCGATGTTCACCGTCGCCATGTTGCGGGCCTGCGCCGACGTCGACCACGACCAGCGCGCCCTGCCGAACCTGGTGTTCAGCGGCTTCCGCAAGCCGGTGCGCAAACCCCTGCTGGGCCTGGGCGTGATCTACCTGCTGGTGATGCTGCTCGCGCTGGCGGTGCTGAGCTGGCTGGACGACGGCGTGTTGATCCAGATGGCCACGCGCCAGATCCCGATGGACCAGGACATGCTGGAAAATTCCCGCAGCGCCCTGCTGATCTCGTCCGGCATCTACATGCTGGGCTGGATGCTGACCTGCCTGGCCGCGCCGCTGATCTACTGGCAGAACATGACCCTGGCCAAGGCGCTGTTCTTCAGCGTGGTGGCGGTGTGGCGCGACCTCAAGGCCTTCCTGACGGCGGCCGTGGTGCTGTTCCTGATGTTCCAGGTCGGCAGCATGCTGCCGGTGCTGCTGTTCGACTCGGCGCAGCTGAAGGTGACGGCCATCTTCACCATCTTCCTGCTCATGGTCGTGCTGATGCACTGCACGCTGTACGCCTGCTACCGCCAGATCTTCGGCACGCCGCAGGCCAGCGCGGCGCCGGCGCTGCCGCCGAAACCATAAGAACAGGCGGCCATGGCCGCCTGTTCTTATGGTACACCTCGCGCCCGCCTCAGCGGCCCAGCCGGTCCAGCTTGGCGATGCTCAGGTCCAGCACCTTCATGCCGTGGCTGCCGAAGTTGATCTGCGCGCGGGCGTTGTTGCCGCTGCCCTCGATGTTGACGATCACCCCCTCGCCGAACTTGCCGTGCGCGACCGACTCGCCGATGCGCCAGCCGGAGCCGGGCGACTTCTGCGCGATCTTCTGCGCGATGGCGTTGTCCGAACCGACCAGCGGCGCCTGGTCCCAGGCCGATTTCTTGTTGCCGGACCAGTGAGACTGCACCTTGGGCGACAGCCACTTCAGTGATTCCTCCGGCAACTCGTCGAAGAAGCGCGACTTCATGTTGTAGCGGGTCTGGCCGTGCAGCATGCGGGTCTGCGCGAAGCACATGTACAGGCGCTGGCGCGCGCGCGTGATCGCCACGTACATCAGGCGGCGCTCCTCTTCCACGCCGTCGTGCTCGCGCGAGCTGCTCTCGTGCGGGAACAAGCCCTCCTCCAGGCCGGTGATGAAGACGTTGTTGAACTCCAGCCCCTTGGCCGAGTGCACCGTCATCATCTGCACGGCCTGCTGGCCGGCGGTGGCCTGGTTGTCGCCCGCCTCCAGCGACGCGTGCGACAGGAAGGCCGACAGCGGCGACATCACGGTCGGCAGCGCGGCGTCGGCGTCGAGGATCTCGAAGCCGTCCTGGTTGACGATGGGCAAGCCGGACTGCGCCTGGGCCTGCGGGCCCAAGTGGGCCGGCGCGCCCTGGCCGTAACCTTCCTCCGACACGAACTGGGTGGCGGCGCTGACCATCTGCTCCAGGTTCTCGATGCGGTCGGCGCCTTCCTTTTCGGTCTGGTAGTGGGCCAGCAGGCCGGACGCCTCCAGCACCACGCGCACCAGCTCCGGCAAGGCCATCTGCTGCGTTTCAAAGCGCGCGCCCTCGACCAGCTTGACGAAGCCGCCCAGCGACGAGCCGGCCTTGCCGGCCACATACGGCACCGCCGCGTACAGCGACATGCGGTGCTGGTCGGCGGCCGCCTGCAGCGCTTCGATCGAGCGCAGGCCGATGCCGCGGGTCGGGAAGTTCACCACCCGCAGGAAGGCCGAATCGTTGTGCGGATTGTCCATCAGCTGCAGGTAGGCGATCGCGTGCTTGACCTCGGCGCGCTGGAAGTAGCGCAGGCCGCCATACACGTGGTACGGGATGCCGGCCGAGAACAGCGCATGCTCGATCACGCGCGACTGCGCGTTGGAACGGTACAGCACCGCGATCTCGCTGCGGGCGGCGCCGTCGGCGATCAGGTTCTTGGTTTCCTCGATGATCCACTGCGCCTCGGCCAGGTCGGAGCTGGCTTCGTACACGCGCACCTGTTCGCCGTGGCCGGCGTCGGTGCGCAGGTTCTTGCCCAGGCGCTTGCTGTTGTTGGCGATCAGCACGTTGGCGGCGTCCAGGATGTGGCCGTGGGAGCGGTAGTTCTGCTCCAGCTTGATCAAGTTCTGCACCTTGAACTCGCGCTCGAAGGCGCTCATGTTGCCGACGTTGGCGCCGCGGAAGGCGTAGATGCTCTGGTCGTCGTCGCCGACCGCGAACAGGGCGCTGCCGCCGTCGCGTTCGCCGTGGCCGGCCAGCAACTTGAGCCACTTGTATTGCAGGTCATTGGTGTCCTGGAACTCGTCGACCAGGATGTGCTTGAAGCGCTGCTGGTAGTGCTCGCGCAGCGGCTGGTTGCGGCTGAGCAGCTCGTAGGTGCGCAGCAGCAGCTCGGCGAAGTCGACCACGCCTTCGCGCTGGCACTGGTCGTCGTAGAGTTGGTAGAGCTCGCACTTCTTGCGCTCGTCGGCGTTGTAGGGTTCGATCTTGTTGGCGCGCAGGCCCTGGTCCTTGGCGCCGTTGATGAAGTACATCACCTCTTTCGGCGGAAACTTCTCGTCGTCGACGTTGTTGGCCTTGATCAGGCGCTTGATGGCCGACAGCTGGTCCTGGGTATCGAGGATCTGGAAGGTCTGCGGCAGCGCGGCGTCGCGGTGATGGGTGCGCAGCAGGCGGTTGCACAGGCCGTGGAAGGTGCCGATCCACATGCCGCGTGTATTGATCGGCAACATCGCCGACAAACGCGTCATCATTTCCTTGGCGGCCTTGTTGGTGAAGGTCACCGCCAGCAGGCCGGACGGCGACACCTGGCCGGTCTGGATCAGCCAGGCGATGCGGGTCGTCAGAACGCGGGTTTTGCCGGAGCCGGCGCCCGCCAGGATCAGGGCGCTTTGTGCCGGCAGGGTCACGGCGGCGAGTTGTTCGTCGTTGAGATTATGAAGAAGATTGTGCATCCCGTGATTATACCGGGATGGGGGTCAAGTCTGACATTCGGACACGGGCTCCGCCGTAGCTTGCACTACGGCGGAGCCCGTGTCCGAATGTCAGACTTGACCCCAATTTTATGCGGACGGCGCGGGGACGGCTTTGCCGGCCTTGATGGCGTCCTTGATCAGCTCTTTCATGGCGCGCTCCGCTTCGCGGCTGGCCTTGGCTTGCTCGCGGCCCAGCTCGCCCATGGCCTGGCCCAGTTCAGCCATCGGCCGGCTGGCTTCCGCCATCTGTTTGTTCAGCGCTTGCATCGGCGCTTGCATGGCGTGGATTTTTTCCAGTTGCGGCGCCATGTCGCGCTGGGATTGGCTCATCTGGCTTTGCAACGACGCCATTTCGCCCTGCAGCGCGGCTTGGCGCTCGTGGAAGCGGCGCAGCTTTTCCGGCGTCGGCTCGTCGCCCATGTCGCGCGCGGCCTGCTCCATGCGGCGTCCCACGGCTTCCTGCTGGCGGGCCACCCGTTCGATCTGGCGCTGCTGGCGGTCCATGTCCAGCTGGGCCTTGCCTTCGGTGTCGCGGCCCAGTTTCTCCATCTGCCGGCCCAGCGCGTCCATGATTTTGCCTTGCGCATCCATTTTCTTGCCATGCGCATCCATCTTTTCGCCGAGGCGGTTGACGGCGACCCACGCTTCGTCGGCCTTGGCGATGGCGGCCGCGTCCTGGATCAGGTAGGCCTTGTCGCCGTCGCGGAACCAGATGAAGTCGCCCTTGACGGCGCGGCGCGCATTGTCGATTTTGGACAGGTCCTGACGCGTGGCCGAGACCGTCATGGTCTCCTTGTTGGCGTGGACCAGCGCATAGCCGGCACGCTGGCCGTCGCGGTTGGAGAAGTTGGCGCGCTCAAAGTGGTAGCTTTGTGCCCCTGCCGGAGGTGCGGGTGGTGCGGGCGGCGCAGCTGGCGCAGCCGGCAGCGCTGGGGCTGCCGGCGCTGCCGCGACGGCGGGAGTTGCCGGGGTTGCTGGCATGGCGGGCATGGCGGGAGCGGCCGCCAGGACGCGCGGCGGCTTGGGTGGCTTAGGCGGCTTGGCCGGCGCGGCTGGTACCGTCAGTTCGGCGACCGCTGCCGGCTCGGCTGGCTCGGCTGGCGCTGCCGGCGCGGCGGGAGCGGCCGGCGCCGGCGGTGCCGGCGGCTGTACCGGATCGGCGGCGGCGGCGTCGGCCACCTGGCTGACCTGGTCTATCTGCGCGACGGCGGCGACGGCCGGCGGCTGCGGCGCGGCGTGGGCGTAGAACACCGCGCCGGCGGCAAACAAACCCATCAGGGGCAAGGCCATTTTCCAGCTGACCGGTTCAACATCGGGACGCAGCAGGCGTTTGATACGAGACATGAGATTTCCTCCGTGAGCCGCGTGGGCTAGTTGTGTGGTGTCGAACTGGAACCGATCCAGTTCCGACAGGGCCTTTGCCAGCCTCTGGGGCTGGCCAAGCATGTCCACCGCGAGGTCGTCGGCGATTTGTTCCCGCTCGATCCGTATCCTGCGTGACAGGGCCCAAACACTAGGGTGATAGAACAGCACGATCTCGATCGCGCTTTGAATCAGGTTGACCAGGTAGTCGTGCCGCTTGATGTGCGCCAGCTCGTGCGCCAGCAAGGCTTCCAGCAGATCGGGCGGCATGCCGCTGACCAGCGCCGTCGGCACCAGCACGATGGGACGCCAGCAGCCGGCGGTGATCGGGCTGTCCAGCAGGTCGGCCACGCCCAGCCGCACATGGCGTTCGATGTCGAAGCGGCGCGCCAGCTCGGACAGGCGCCGCTGCCAGTAATGATTGACCGTGTATTCGCCGGCGCGGGTGCGCTCGGCCACCCACTTCAGGCCCAGCGCCAGCCGCAGCGACATCAGCGCCGCACCGGCCAGCCACAGGCCGACCACCCACGGCAACTGGCGCCGCAACACCGCTTCAAACGAGGAGAAAGCGCCGTCGCCCAGCAGGCCGGGGGCGGCGGCAGCGGCAGCCTGGCCGGCGGCGTCCGCCATGCCGGCGCCCTGCCCGACCAGCACCCGCAGCAGCGCGGCGGAGCCGGCGCCGCGCTCGCCATCGGCCAGCTGGGCCAGGATGCCGGCCAGCGGCAGCGCCGCGCACAGCAACATGCCGGCGCAGGCCACGGCGTAGCGGGTCTGTGGACGGGCGCCGCGCAGCGCATGCATCGCCAGCGCCACGGCCCAGCCGATCAACAGGCCTTGCCAGATGAAGTGCAGCAGCGCCCAGCCGACGGCGGGCACCAGGGCGGCCAGGACGCTGTTCATGCGCGTCCTGCCGGCCGTGAAATCTTATGATTGCGTATCGCTTCCATTCCGCGCTCCCCAGTTGATGGATGTAGAATAAATTATCTAGATGACGATGTCTAGAACTTTTTTTCTACATTCATCCAGCTGGGTTTAGTGGGCGCGTTTGCCGTGGACGGTGACGACCTGCATCTTGACGCCGTCCACCACCACCACCTTGACCGCGCCGGCGTCGATCGCCGGGGTGGCGCGCACCTGGGCACTGGCGTAGCCGGTGGCGCACAGGATGACGGCGCTGGCGACGAAGATGACTTCCATGTTTTTCAGTACGTTCATGATGTTTCTCCTTCAGTGGTGGGGCTTACTTCCATGACTCCACTGTAGACAAACAGGCCGCCGGACGCCCGCCGATTGCGACGGAATGCAGCTTGACCGGAGCCAACTGCATTCCGCCGCGACAGGCGTAGTGGACTGCGGCGCTTAAATTGGGAGCGAAGGACGTGCAGGCGGCGCGCAGGGCAAGGCGCAAAGCGCAGCGATAGCGGGCTATCGCGAGCATTTGTAACGCCGCCATGCGCGTTGCCTGCGCGGCAGGCGCTCCCGATTTAAGCGCTGCAGTTCACTAATAGATGACGACCGAGCGGATCGATTCGCCGCTCTTCATCAGATCGAAGCCTTCGTTGATGCGTTCCAGCGGCAGGCGATGGGTGATCAGGTCGTCGATATTGAGCTTGCCTTCCATGTACCAGTCGACGATCTTCGGCACGTCGGTGCGGCCGCGCGCGCCGCCGAAAGCGGAACCCTTCCACACCCGCCCGGTCACCAGCTGGAACGGCCGGGTGGAGATCTCCTGCCCCGCCGCCGCCACGCCGATGATGATCGACTGGCCCCAGCCCTTGTGGCAGCACTCGAGCGACTGGCGCATGGTGGTGGTGTTGCCGATGCACTCGAAGCTGTAGTCGGCGCCGCCGTCGGTCAGCCCGATGATGGCGTCGACCACGTTCTCGACTTCCTTAGGATTGATGAAGTGGGTCATGCCGAACTTGCGCGCCATCTCCTGGCGGGCCGGATTGATGTCGACCCCGATGATCTTGTCGGCGCCCACCATCCTGGCCGCCTGGATCACGTTCAGGCCGATGCCGCCCAGGCCGAACACCACCACGTTCGCGCCGGCCTCGACCTTGGCGGTGAACAGCACCGCGCCGACGCCGGTGGTGACGCCGCAACCGATGTAGCACACCTTGTCGAACGGCGCGTCTTCGCGGATCTTGGCCAGCGCGATCTCCGGCACCACGATGTAGTTGGAGAAGGTCGACGTGCCCATGTAGTGGTAGATCGGCTTGCCGGCTATCGAGAAGCGGCTGGTGGCGTCCGGCATCAGGCCGCGGCCCTGGGTGGAACGGATCGACTGGCACAGGTTGGTCTTCTGCGACAGGCAGAATTTGCACTGGCGGCACTCCGGCGTGTACAGCGGAATGACGTGGTCGTCCTTCTTGAGCGACTTGACGCCGGGACCGACGTCGACCACCACGCCCGCGCCTTCATGGCCGAGGATGGCCGGGAAGATGCCTTCCGGATCGGCGCCGGACAGGGTGTAGTAATCGGTGTGGCAAATGCCGGTGGCCTTGATCTCGACCAGCACCTCGCCTTCGCGCGGGCCGCCCAGTTCCACTTCCTCGATCGTCAGCGGTTTGCCCGCCTGCCATGCAATAGCTGCTTTGGTTTTCATTGTTCGTCCTGTGGCTGCGTTGTTCGGGGCACCGGAACGGGGGGCCGTTCCGGTGGTCCGCCATGATAGCAAGCCGGCGACGATCTGTGGCGCGTGCGACTACTGCGGTTCGACCGGCATCGCCGAACCGATGCCCAGCAGGTCGGACACGGTGCGCCACAGCTGGCGCGGCGAAGTCCACGGCTTGGGCAGGAAGGCGCAGCCGGCCGTGTGGCGCTCGGGATGGCGCGCCGAATACACCAGCACGCGGGCCTCGCCCTGGTGCTGCTGCAACAGCGGCAGCAGGCTGGCGCCGTCGCCGTCGGCCAGGTCGGGATCGATCACCACCAGCGCGAACCGCTGGTGTTGCAGCATGTCGCGCGCGTCGGCCAGGGTGGACGCATGGGTGACCCGGGTTTCCGGCACCAGCAGCGTCGACAGCACCAGCGCCGCGTCGAAGTCCTTGTCGATATGCAGCACGCGGGGCGCTTCCGCGAAAATCGAAAAACCGATCGCGGCGCCGCCGTCCTGCTCGCTGAAGGGCCGATAGCCATCCTGGGAATAATCGTTCGTCATAAGTGTCTCCGCACACAAAAACCAAGGGATCGCGGCGCCGGCAGCACGGGGCTGGCAGGACAACGCAGGGGTCGGCGGAGTTGGGCCGAGGGGATACGGACGGCCGCAGGGAACAGGCGGCTGGGGAGGCGGCAGGCGCAGGTTGGAGGCCCCGCCGCACTACGAAGCGGGCAGGACAGGCCTGCCGCTCATGGACACAGTCTACATGATGAGTACCGCAAAGCAAGAAAATACCGAAAAATAAGCGCCGGCGTTTACTTTTTCAGACGCTGGTTGAAGGCCACGTGCAAACTGTTCAAGGTTTCCTCGGCCGCCAGCAACTGGTCGGCCACCTCGTTGACCTTGCGGCGGTTGGAGCGGGCGTGGTCGCGCAGCACTTCGAAGGCGGTGTTGCGGTCGGTCTGGAATTTGCACATCAGCAGGCCGACGGCCAGGCTGGTCTCGCGGCCGGCGGCCAGCGCGGCGTTCAGATTGAGCTCGGTGCGGCGCAGCTGGCGGATTTCGTCGGCGCGCGCCAGGCCGGCGGCAAACGCCGGCATCAGGTGTTTTTCGTCGACCGGCTTGACCAGGAAGCCGACCGCGCCGTACGAGGCGGCCTGCTTGCCGGCGTCGGCGTCGCCGCGGCCGGACAGGAACATGAAGGGCACCGAGCTGGTGGCGTGCAATTGCTTGGCCAGCTCCAGCCCGTTCATGCCGGGCATGTGGATGTCGAGCAGGGCCAGGTCCGGTTCGCGCTGGGCGATCTGCTCCAGCGCCTGTTCGGCCGACGAGGCCTTGAGGATGTCGTAGCCGGCGTGGCCCAGCACCTCGCCCAGGAAATCGAGCAGCAGTGGGTCATCGTCGACGATCAGAATCAGACGCTTCGGGCTGGAAGGGACATTCATGTGGCGGCAACCTTAGGCTTAAGCTAACCCGCCAATTATAAGGCGGAAAACCGCCCGTCATGCCAGCCTTTTATCGCCCCGTATTTTTATCGGCATAAAGCCGCAGGAACGCGGCCACGGCGGCGCCGACGTCGTCGGCCTGGTAGACGCTGCTGATGGCCGCCACCATGGAGGCGCCGCGCGCGGCCAGCGGCGCGGCGTTGTCCGGCGTCATGCCGCCGATCACCACGGTCGGCACGCGAACCGCCGCGCGCGCCTGGTCGAGGATCTCCATCCTGGTAGTCACTGCGTACTGCTTCACGCGCGACGGGTAGAAACCGCCGAACGCCACGTAGCTGGCGCCGGCCGCCTGCGCCGCCAGCGCGCGCGGCAGGTCGCCATAGCAGGAGGCGCCGATGATCTTGTCCGCCCCCAGCCGGGCGCGCACCTGCGCCACGTCGGCATCGGTGCCGCCGAGGTGGACGCCGTCGGCGCCGAGCTGCTCGCACAGCTCGACATAATCATTGACGATGAAAGGCACGCCGTAGCGCCGGCACAACGCCAGCAAGGCGCCGGCTTGATCCAGCCGCTGCTGCGGGCCGGCTTCCTTGTGGCGGTATTGCAGCATGGCGACGCCCGGCCGCGCGCCCTGGGCGGCGGCCAGCGCCCGCTCGCTCAGCGCCAGCATCCTGGCGCTGTCGTCCCAGTTGGGGGTAACCAAATAAAGTCCGTGCATGATGTGCTCTCAAATCAAAGGTAGGCGCTGCGGGATGCGCTGGCCGGCGGCCACCGTGTAGGCGCCGCGCAGCGCGCGATAGCAATACTGTTGCGCCAGTTCCAGCGCGCGTTCCATCGACATGCCCAGCGCCAGCTGGCCGGCGATGGCCGAGGCCAGCGTGCAGCCGCTGCCGTGGAATTCGCCGGCCAGGCGCGGCCAGCTCCAGTGGCGCGCGTCCTCGGGCGGCTCGCTGTCGGACAGGCGCGGCGCCGGCGTGGCGCCGGGACCGAACCAGCGGTTGATGACTTCCTCGCCACGCTCATCATGGCCGCCGGTGATCAACACATGGCGGCAACCGCGCGCGCGCAAGGCCTGCGCCTGCGCGCCCGGTTCGGCCGTGCCGGTCAGCGCCAGCGCTTCCGGGCCGTTGGGGGTGAGCACCGTCACCAGCGGCAGCAGCGGCGCCAGCGCCTGCACCGCGTCGTCGCGCGACAGCAGGTCGCCGTGGCCGCTGGCCAGCACCGGGTCCAGCACCACCGGCAACTCCGGCTGGCGGGCGCGCAGGCGGCCGATGATCTCGGCGATCGCCAGCGCGTTGGCGGCGCTGCCGGGAATGCCGATCTTCACCGCCCGCACCGTCATCTTGTCGAGCAGCGCCTGCGCCTGGCGCAGCACCATCGCGCCGTCGACCGGCTGCACGCCGTAGACGCGGTCGTTGTCCTGCACCGTCAGCGCGGTGGCCACGGTGAGCGCGTGCGCGCCCTGCCCGGCCACCGCTTGCAGGTCGGCGGCGATGCCGGCGCCGCCGGACGGATCGAGTCCGGCGAACACCAGCACGCACGGCCGCGCCACCAGTTGCGCCATCAGCTGCGCCGCCATTTGCGAGGACAGGCGCTCGCTCATGCCAGCCGGCCCGCCATCGGCGACGACGGCGAGGCCGCGAACTTGCGGGCGATGCGGCCCGCCAGGTAAGCCTCGCGGCCGGCCTGCACGGCCAGCTTCATGGCGCGCGCCATGCGCACCGGATCGCGCGCGCCGGCGATGGCGGTGTTCATCAGCACGCCGTCGCAGCCCAGCTCCATGGCGATGGCGGCGTCCGACGCCGTGCCGACGCCGGCATCGACCAGCACCGGCACCTTGGCCTGCTCGATGATCAGCGACAGGTTCCACGGGTTGAGGATGCCCATGCCGGAGCCGATCAGCGAGGCCAGCGGCATCACCGCGACGCAGCCGATCTGCTCCAGCAGCTTGGCCTGGATCGGATCGTCGCTGCAGTAGACCATGACGTCGAAGCCGTCCCTGACCAGCGCCTCGGCGGCGATCAGGGTTTCCGGCATGTGCGGGAACAGCGTCTTCTCGTCGCCCAGCACTTCCAGCTTGACCAGCTTGTGGCCGTTCAGCAGCTCGCGCGCCATTTGCAGCGTGTAGACCGCGTCCTTGGCGGTGTAGCAGCCGGCCGTGTTGGGCAGGATGGTGTACTGTGACGGCGGCAGCACGTCCAGCAGGCTGGGTGCCTTCGGGTCCTGGCCGATGTTGACGCGGCGGATCGCCACGGTGATGATTTCCGCTTCGGCGGCGTCGGTCGCCGCGCGGGTCTGCGGCAGGTCCTTGTACTTGCCGCTGCCGACCAGCAGCCGCGATTTGTAGCTCTTGCCTGCGATGGTGAGCAAGTCTTGATGGTCCATGATGGTTCCTTATCCTTGGGGGTCAAGTCTGACATTCGGACACGGCCTCTGCCCTAGCGGCCGCTACGGCAGAGGCCGTGTCCGAATGTCAGACTTGACCCCATTAAAATTAGCCGCCGCCGATGGCGCGCACGATGTCGACCTGGTCCTGCGGCTGCAGCTCGCGCTGCGGCCACTGCTGGCGCGGCACCACGGCGCGGTTGACCGCCAGCGCCAGCGCCTGCCCGGTCAGCGACAGCGCGGCGACCAGCTGGGCTAGCGTCTGCCGCGGCGGCACCTGGTAGGGGGCGCCGTTCAATTCGATGTCGATCATGCCGGCCTCACAGCTTGCGATACAGCTCGGCGCCGTTCTTGATGAACTCCACCGCCTTCACCTGCATGCCCTGCTGCAGCGCCGCGCCGTCGGACACGCCGTTGGCCTTGGCGTACTCGCGCACTTCCTGGGTGATCTTCATCGAGCAGAAATGCGGGCCGCACATCGAGCAGAAGTGCGCCACCTTGGCCGAATCCTTGGGCAGGGTCTCGTCGTGGAATTCGCGCGCCTTGTCCGGATCGAGGCCGATGTTGAACTGGTCGTCCCAGCGGAACTCGAAGCGCGCCTTGGACAGCGCGTTGTCGCGGATCTGCGCGCCCGGATGGCCCTTGGCCAGGTCGGCCGCGTGGGCGGCGATCTTGTAGGTGATGATGCCGTCCTTGACGTCGTTCTTGTCGGGCAGGCCCAGGTGCTCTTTCGGCGTGACGTAGCACAGCATGGCGGTGCCGTACCAGCCGATCTGCGCGGCGCCGATGCCGGAGGTGATGTGGTCGTAGCCGGGCGCGATGTCGGTGGTCAAGGGGCCCAGCGTGTAGAACGGCGCTTCGTGGCACTGTTCCAGCTGCAGGTCCATGTTCTCCTTGATCAGCTGCATCGGCACGTGGCCCGGGCCTTCGATCATCACCTGCACGTCGTGCTTCCAGGCGATCTGGGTCAGTTCGCCCAGCGTCTTCAGCTCGCCCAGCTGCGCTTCGTCGTTGGCGTCGTAGATCGAGCCGGGACGCAGGCCGTCGCCCAGGGAGAACGAGACGTCGTAGGCCTTCATGATGGCGCAGATCTCTTCGAAGTGCGTGTACAGGAACGATTCCTGGTGGTGCGCCAGGCACCACTTGGCCATGATCGAGCCGCCGCGCGAGACGATGCCGGTCAGGCGCTTGGCCGTCATCGGCACGTAGCGCAGCAGCACGCCGGCGTGGATGGTGAAGTAGTCGACGCCCTGCTCGGCCTGCTCGATCAGGGTGTCGCGGAAGATCTCCCAGGTCAGGTCCTCGGCCTTGCCGTTGACCTTCTCCAGCGCCTGGTAGATCGGCACGGTGCCGATCGGGACCGGGCTGTTGCGGATGATCCACTCGCGGGTTTCATGGATGTGCTTGCCGGTCGACAGGTCCATGACGTTGTCGCCGCCCCAGCGGATGGCCCAGGTCATCTTCTCGACTTCCTCGCCGATCGACGAGGTGACGGCGGAGTTGCCGATGTTGGCGTTGATCTTCACCAGGAAGTTGCGGCCGATGATCATCGGCTCGATTTCCGGGTGGTTGATGTTGGCCGGGATGATGGCGCGGCCGCGGGCGATTTCCTCGCGCACGAATTCGGGCGTGATGACGGCCGGGATGCTGGCGCCGAACGACTGGCCCGGATGCTGGCGGCCCATCAGGTCGGCCAGGCGCTGGCCCATCGGGCCGGAGTGCTTCAGGTCTTCCATGTACTCCTGGCGGCGCAGGTTTTCGCGGATGGCGACGAACTCCATCTCGGGCGTGACGATGCCCTGGCGCGCGTAGTGCATCTGCGTGACGTTCTTGCCGTCACGGGCGCGGCGCGGCTTGCGGAGCAGGTTGAAGCGCAGCTCGGCCAGCGCCGGGTCCGCCAGGCGGGCCTGGCCGTATTCGGAGCTCGGGCCATCCAGTTCTTCGGTGTCGTCGCGCTCGAGTATCCACGGCAGGCGCGGCGTCGCGGCCAGGCCGGAGCGGATGTCGATCAGCGCTTCCGGGTCGGTGTACGGGCCGGAGGTGTCGTACACGTAGATCGGCGGATTGGCCTCGAAGCCGAACGAGGCCGGCGTGTCGGACTGGGTGATCTGGCGCATCGGCACGCGGATGTCGGGACGGCTGCCTTCGACGTAAACTTTGCGGGAATTCGGCAAGGGCTTGATGGCTGCCTCGTCCACCGTGGCGGTGGCGGAGAGGAATTTGGCGTTGGCGTTCATGTGGCTCCTTCGTTAGCTACAGGAGCCAGCAAAGGAGATTGGACGGCGCCGGGCCACAGATGGAGCGATGCGTGGCGGCGATGTCCTAAGCTTCCCTTCGCTGGCATTATCCAGATCAGGTTCGGAGGGTATTTCTCACCCGCGCATCGCAATGCGCAGGACCCCTAGCGTGTGCCGCCTTGCGGCAGCGGGCTGATTATACGCCGCGCCGCGCCGCGCGGACCATGTCCGCGCAAAAAAAACCGCCATACCCGGTATCAGGCCACGCGGGCTAGCCGGATGCGGGCGGGGCGCCGCGCGCCAAGCGCGGCACGGCGTACAGCAACAACGCCAGCGCCGCCAGCGGCATGCCCACTTCCAGCTGATAGCCCGGCAGGAAATGCGCGCGCCACAACAGCCAGGCCAAGGCGGCCGCGCTGCCCAGACACAGCAACGGCTCGGCCCGCGCCGCGCGGACGCCCGCCGCAGGCGCCACCGCCACGGCAAGTTGCAGCGCGGCCGGCCAGAAGAACACCAGCAAGCCGGCCATGCTGTAGGAATCGCCCCAGGAAAACATCTCGTAAGGGATAAATTCCAGCCGCCCGGGCAGCTTCGACGGCGCCGGCGATCCGGCGCGCGGCGCAACGGCGGCCGGGGCCCGGACCGTCGCCAGGGCCGGCGCGGACGCCGAACGCGCCAGGCCGGGCGGCTGGCCCTGCGTGCCGCAGCTATACAGCGGCAGGAAGAAACAACCTGCCAGCAAGAACGCGGCCAGGCGTTTCAAGCCCGCCAGCCAACGGGGCGCGACGACGAAGCTCATGATGTTCTCCTCGCGCTCAGTCGGACGATTTGGCGCCGGAAACGCAGCAGTCGTTATTGCTCGCTTGTGGCACCGTGTGTTTCAACCAGCAGCGCGAGACCCGTCCCTGCACGCCCGGCCTGACCCAGCTGAAACTGCGGCACTGGGCATCCTGTTCGCAGCGCGCGGCGCAGCTGCCGGCGTCGCCGCCGCCGGGCTCGCTCCAGGCATCGTTGTAGTCGCCGCCGTAACGGTTGATCCCGGACTGCAAGCGCTGCATCGAGCCGCCGCCACCACCGCCCGCCCCCCCATCCGTGCCCGCGCCCCCGCCATGGCAGCGCGCCAGCTTGACCACCTTGTCCGGCATATCGTCAAAAAAGGGGCTGAACAGACGCTGGAACTGGTCGGCGTCGTGATGATTGGCGGCGCTGCGCACCCGCACGTACTCGGGCTGGCGATCATAGCGGGCCGGGCTGGGCGAGATCACGTACTGGATATTGCAGGGTTCACTCCACGGCAAGTTGGGATTCATGCGGTTGGCCCACACTCCCCACGGCTCGGCGCCTTGGGCGGCGCACAGGCAAGGCAGCACCAGCAGCGCGGCCAACATCGATAGCGGCTTTTTCATCACGGTCTCCGGGCATGGTGGGTGGGTCAGGGATGCAGCAGGTTGACGGTGGTTTCCGTGATGTCGACGCCATGCCGGAAATTGTGATAAATGTCCGAGCATTCGCCCGGCAGCGGCCGGCCGTTGCGGTCGCCGCACCAGCGGATTTCCGCCACCCAGTTGGCGCCGAATTTGAGTGCGGCGGCGCGCGGGCCGTTGATCGTGTGCAGGGTCTTGCTGGTGGCCCAGTACACCGGCGTCTTGCCGGCCGGGTCGGGGCCGTCGCGGAACGAGATCAAGCCCTGGTACAACGAGACGGGCTCGACCGCTTGGACCATGGGCGCGGCGCTGGCGGCCACGAACAGACACAGGGCAAGTTGCAGTTTCATGCTGGACTCCTTTGGGTGGGTGCTGCGACGGGGGATGCCTGCTTAACGCCCATAAATTCTTGTCAGTTGACAATAATCAGTGTCATTTAGAAATACTATGGAGAGACCGGCCAGGCGCTTCACCGCACCGGCGCCAGGCCGTCGGCGAAGTCGCCGGCCTCCATGTAACGAGGTGGAATGACGAACCGTCCGTCGCGGTCGAGATAACCCCACAGCAGGCCGCAGCGGGCGGCCGCCAGGCCATCGGCATAGGGACGCACGGCGTCGACCCGCTGCCCGCCGCCGCAGGTGACGGACGCGGCGGCGCCCTCGGGGGATACGGCGGAGGCGCTGGACGCGGACGGCGGCGCCAGCGGCCCGCCGGCCGCCGGCGCCGCCACGCGCTGGCCGAGCCGGTCGATCTGCTGCCAGCCGCCGTCGACGCGGACCATCGCCTGCCCCGCCGCAAAGGACGTGGCTCGCTCGTAGCGGCGCGGCAGTTTCAGCCGTCCCTGCCGATCGACATAGCCCCAGCGCGCCACCTGCAAGGTGCGCAGCAGGTCCGCCGCCAGCACGGCGCGCGTGCCCTTCCCGCCGTGCGCCGTGGCGCGCAGCGTACGCTCGAAGCGGTCATGGTCCATCCAGTCGAGCGCATCGGTCAATGGCAGCGTGGCGAGCTTGATGTCGGTGGCGCCGAGGCGGCGGCCCAGTTGCCGCCATGCGGCCAGCAAGGCCTCGTAATGCGCGTCGAACTCGCCGTGCGGCACCGCCGCCGGCACGTCCGGCGGCGCCTGCCGCCACTCCGGCAGACAGGCGCCGCACCAGCCCTGGATCAAGCGCATCAACGCCAGGCCGTCAGCGCGCCGGTCCAACACCGCCAGACGGCCGCCGTCCGTCACCTGCCACGGCAGCATGAAGGCGCAGCGACTGTCCGAGCGCAGCCTCAGCGGCGGCTGGTCCGCGATCCAGATGCGCAACTCGACCGCCAGATACAGCGGTGCCTGCGCGGCGCCGGCCGGATCGGCATCGCAGCGCCGCACGCCGAACGCAGGCTGCGCGCCGCCGACCAGCCCGGCCAGCACGGCGCCAGGCTCGGACGGCAGCACGACGGCATCGGCCGCGCGCCGTCGAAAATAGACTTGCTCGGTTTCCGCGGCGCTGGCGCTGTCCTGCCGCGTCACGGTCAATTGCAGCGCTTCGATCGCTGCGGGCCGCACCGAAAAAGCCGGTTGCGCGCCGGCCGCCGCGCACCAGCACAGCGCCCACAACAAGCCGGACAAGAACAGGCGCACGGCGCGCGACCGACGGCGTACAGGCCGGCACTAGCGCGACGGCGCGGTCTGATAAATGGTCGCCGCCCACGGGCCGGCCGGCCGGCCGGCGCAGGCGTAAGTGCCCTCGGCGCTGCCGACGCGGATGGTGCCGGTATAGGTGCAGCCGCCGGCGGCGGAACCGCCGGCGCGGGTGATCTGCACCTGGTTGCCGGAGATGGAAATAATGATGCTAGGTTCCTGCAACTGCTGGCCGTTGGGATTGCGGAAAGTGCCGCTGAAATTGGGGCCGGATTGCTGCACCCAATCCCAGGTCCAGCCGCAACACTCGGTGCCGTGCCAGTGGCGCCCGCGCATCGCCTCCATCGCGCCCGGCAGGTTCTGCTGGGCCAGGGCGGCGCCCGCCAACACCGCCGCCGCTACTGCGCACACCCATGTCGTTCGCGTCATCATCGCCTCCGTGGTGGTATCAACAGGATGGCCGCGCCGCCGGGCTTGGCCTGTTAGCTAGTCTAGTGCCGCCGCCGGCGCGGCGCAACGGCGGCGACGCGCCGATCATGCCGGCCAGCCCGGCGCCCGCCGGAAACCGCTGCCGCTGTCACCACGAAACAACAGCCGGCGGGGTGGATTGCATCATGCCCGGCAGCCGTCGCCCAAATTCAACGAGCTGATGTGTAACAAATGTAAGAGGCGGGCGCTATGTGAGGCATCCAACATAGGAGTTTCCAAAAGGAATACACAATATCCACACAGCGACACCTGCGTCGCCACAACAAGCGCCCTACGCGCGATTATCGGGAGAACCATCATGAAGTCAGCACACCCAAGCATTTACCTGGCCGCCGTCGCGGCCTTCACCGCGGCCGGCCTGAGCGCCTGTGGCGGTGGCGGCGGCAGCAGCGGCGCCAGCACGCCGGTCAGCACGCTGGGCACGCTGTCGGTGTCGATGACGGACGCGCCGGCGTGCGGTTTCGACGCCGTCAACGTCACCGTCAGCAAGGTGCGGGTCCACCAGAGCAGCAGCGCCAGCGACACCGACGCCGGCTGGGCCGACATCACGCTGGCCCCGTCCCGCAAGATCAACCTGCTCACCTTGACCAACGGCGCGCTGGAGTCGCTGGGGCAAACCTCGCTCAGCGCCGGCCGCTACACGCAGCTGCGGCTGGTGCTCGATCCCAACACCGGCACCGGCCTGGCCAACTCCGTGATCGTCAGCGGCGGCACCACCGAGGTTTCGCTCGACACGCCGAGCGCGGTGCAGAGCGGCATCAAGCTGGTCAATTCCTTCGATGTCGCCGCCGGCCAGCGGGTCGACCTGGTGCTGGACTTCGACGCCTGCAAATCCATCGTCACCAAGGGCAACGGCAAGTACGCGCTGAAGCCGGTGGTGAAGGTCATTCCGACCACGCTCAACGGCATCGGCGGCTTTGTCTCGACCGCGCTGCTGGGCAGGCACGTGATGGTGTCGGCGCAGCAGAACGGCGCCATCGTCAGCGCCACCACGCCCAACGCCACCACCGGTGAATTCACGCTGAGCCGCCTGCCGCTGGGCAATTACGACGTGGTGGTCACGGCCGACAGCAGCGCCGCCGCCGTGGTCGGCGCGGTGCCGGTCACCAGCACCTCGGCCACGGTCGCCATCAGCACCGCCGCCGCGCCGATCGCGCTGCCGGCCAGCGTCACCGGCAGCATCGCCGGCGCCGTCACGCTGACCCCGGCCAGCAGCACCGCCACCGCCTATGTCGCGGCCAAGCAAAGCTTCGCGGCCGGGCCGACCGTGACCGTCAAGTACCAGGGCGCCGACCTGGCCAGCGGCAGCTACACGCTGGCCGGCCTGCCGGTCGGCGCGCCACAGTACGCGCCGTACAGCGCCACGCTGCCGCTGCAATTCGCCAGCGCCGCCACGGTGCTGCCGGGCGCCGGCAAATACATGGCCGAGGCCAGCGCCGAGGGCTACACCACGGCCAGCGTGCCGCTGGTCGACATCTCGCTGCTCAACCAGAGCAACGTCAACTTCAACCTCAAGCCGTAAACGCGTCCTCCCGGCTTGCCCTGCCAACTGGAGGGCAAGCCCGGCGACCTGCTCCGCTAGCGGTCGACGGTCCACGCCCCTCTGCGCGGCAGCAAAACATCCAACCGAAAAATCGGCTCTGATATCGAGAGTTAACCTCGCATCGAGAGCCATGTGATGAACACTGCGGAAAAACTGTTTGCCGCCATGCGCGCAAACCCACAAAACTGGCATCTGCGCGACCTTCAAATGGTCGCAAAACGGCGTAATATGACTTGGCATATGGCCGGAAGCCATTGCGTGTTCAGACGGCCGGACGGCGAGATACTATCGATTCCGACCCATCGCATCATCAAAGCGTTTTACTTGCGCCAGTTCGTTTTGTTTGCCGAGGGAATGTGAACATGGACATCCTTGACGAGTACCCTTACGAGATCCGTCCGCTGACCCACGACGAGGGAGGCGGATTCCTGATCACCTATACCGATTTCTGGGGATGTTTCTCCGATGGCGAGACCGTCGAAGAAGCCATCATCAACGGTCGCGACGCACTGGCCGCGACCATTGAAGCCTTGCGGGCTGAGAACCTGCCCATCCCTGCTCCGCACAGCCGGAAAAACCGGAAGGCCGGGTAAGGCGCGCCGCGCTAGTCCTTGAACGTCGGCGGCCGCTTGCTCATGCCCGACATCATGGCTTCCTGCAGGTCGGCCGACATCAGCATGGCCGCGTTCCAGGTGGCGTTGTAGTTGAGGCCGTCCGCCACCGAGTGGTCGCGCGCGTAGGAGATCATTTCCTTCACGCCGCGGATCGCCAGCGGCGCCTTGGCCGCGATCTCGGCGGCGAGCGCGCGCACGCCGGCGCCCAGCGCCTCCGGCGTGTCGAACACGCGGTTGACCAGGCGGATATCCTTCGCCTCGGCGGCATCGACCTTGCGCGCGGTGTAGGCCAGCTCGCGCGCCATGCCGTCGCCGATCAGCTTGGGCAGGCGCTGCAAGGTGCCGACGTCGGCGGTCATGCCGATGTCGATTTCCTTGATGGTGAACCAGGCGTCGGCCGAGCAGTAGCGCATGTCGGCGCAGCAGATCAGGTCGATGCCGCCGCCGACGCAGGCGCCGTGCACGGCCGCCAGCACCGGCTTGCGGCAGCGTTCCAGGCTGGTCAGCGTGTCCTGCAGGTCGAGGATCACGCGCCGCAGGTTCTCGCGCGTGCGGCCGTCGCAGTCGTCGCGGATCTGCGGACCCAGGCCCATCATCATCTGCAGGTCGATGCCGGCGGTGAAGGCCTTGCCCTCGCCCTCCAGCACCGCCACCCGGATCTCCGGCGTGGCGTCGATGTGCTGGAACACGCTGCGGATGTCGTGCCACATCGCCAGGTTCATGGCGTTCAATTTCTCGGGACGGTTCAGGCGCACGGTGGCGATATGGTCGGCAACGCTGAGGGTCAAGGTTTCAAAGCTGGGCATCGGGGTCTCCTGTTGTGTATTGCTCAAGAATACTCCAGATGGGGCGGCCGCAACAAGCCGGCCGCCCCGTCCCGTAATGCCGCCCATTGGGCGACATTACTACTGCGGCGTGTAGGTCACGGTCAGCGTGTAGCTGGAGGCCGTGTAGCCGTTCAGCAGCACATAGGCGTTGCCGTTGGCGGCGTAGGACAGGGTGCAGCTCTCGGTGCTGGTCGGGCCGTCGGACTTGCAGTCGTAGCTGGTGGTGCTGGCGGGGCCGGCCTTGCGCACATACAGGTCGGTGTCGCCGGTGCCGCTGAGCGTGGCCTTGAAGCTGCCGTTGGCGGCCACCTTGTACGGGCCGTAGGCGCGGGTCTGGCCCCTGCTCAGGCTGCCGGTGAAGGTTTCGGTGCGGTCGGCCGGCGGCGTCACGCCGCCGCCGTCGCTGCCCAGCTCGACCGCGTAGGCCAGCGCCATGCGCGCGAACTTGAGCGCGTGGTCGGCCTGGTTGCCGGTGTTGGCGTAGGTGTCGTTGGCAGTGTGGATGTAGGGATCGTCCTCGCCCATCGCCGCCTCGAACGGCATCGACGACCAGTAGCCGGCCGAGGTCCACGACGCATGGTCGGAGCAGGCGTAGCCGCAGCGGTCGTAGCCGATCTTCAGGGTCGGCAGGTAGGTCGTGATCAGGTTGCCGAGGAAGGTGTTCTGCGCGCTGTCGGTGTAGTCGGTGTACAGGTAGATGTCGTTGACCGAGCCCTTGTAGTTGGTCATGTCGAGCTGCATCACGCCGACCACGTTGACGTTGTTGGCCTTGTGGTTCTGGGCGATGTCCTGCGAGCCGCGCAGGCCCACTTCCTCGGCGGCGTAGCCGATCATCTTGATGGTGCGGCGCGGCTTGTAGCCGCTGGCGACCATCACCCGCAGCACCTCGGTCATGGTGGCGATGCCGGAGGCGTCGTCGTCGGCGCCGGGGGCCCGGGTGGTCTCGCTGGTGCCGGACTGGTTGATCGAATCGAGGTGGCCGCCCAGCACCACCACTTCGTTCGGGTTGTCGCTGCCGGTGATGGTCAGGATCACCGACTTCTGCGGGTAGGCCGAGTGCGTGTACTGGCTGACGGCGATGTCGCTGCGGCCGGCCGCCATGCTGGTCCAGCGCTGCTTGAGCCAGTTCGACGCGTTGACGCCGTTGTTGGTGGTGTAGTAGCGGTTGGCGTAGGACGACATGTCGACGATGGTCTGGCCGATGTTACTGGCCTGCATTTGCGTCAGCATGGGGTTGACCACGCTCTGCTGGTCGATCACGTAGGACGGCCGCACGGCGGCCAGTTGCGCGACGCGGGCCTGGTCCACGGCCTTGGCCGGACTCAGCGCGGCGATGCCGGCCGCCTCGCTGGCGTGGAACATGAAGCCGCCGCAGCGGCGCAGCTTGCGGTGCACGGCGGCCGACAGCGCCAGCATCTGCTGCTCGTCGACTTCGACCAGGTGCAGTTTCTCCTGGCCGGCCGAGGCCGCGAAGCTGGCGCGGCTTTCGCGCGCCAGCGCCCGTGGCGCCACTTTCTGCAATTGCGCATAGGCGGCGTCGCCGACGCTGATCCAGATCTTGTCGGATTGGGCCAGCGCGGAGGCCGATGCGCCGGCGAATAAGCCAGCGATCAGCACAGCAATGATGCGAGTTGTCATTTCCGTCTCCATATTAAAAAAACATTATTAGGAGGGGCAACGTTATGCTCTTCGTGGAGGCGAGTCAAAAAACTTGCGTAATTCGACATCCGGGCGGGAAATGTCCAGAGTTTAACAAGCGGCGATCTGCTCATGGCTTGCCGGGTCATCTATAATGGCTGTTTTCCCAAATTTAATCTGCCAAATCATGGAATTAGCCAAGTCTTTCGAGCCTGCCGACATTGAACAATTCTGGCGTACCGAGTGGGAACAGCGCGGTTACTACACCGCCACCCTCGACGCCGGCAAACCTTCTTTCAGCACCCAGCTGCCGCCGCCGAACGTGACCGGCACCCTGCACATGGGCCATGCCTTCAACCAGACCATCATGGACGGCCTGACCCGCTACCATCGCATGCTGGGCCATAACACCGCCTGGATCCCGGGCACCGACCACGCCGGCATCGCCACCCAGATCGTGGTGGAGCGCCAGCTGGACGCGCAGAAAATCTCGCGCCACGACCTCGGCCGCGAAGCGTTCGTCAAGAAAGTCTGGGAGTGGAAAGAGAAATCCGGCTCCACCATCACCGGCCAGATGCGCCGCCTGGGCACCTCGCCGGACTGGCAGCGCGAATACTTCACGATGGACGAGCCGCGCTCGAAGGTCGTCACCGACGTCTTCGTGCGCCTGCACGAGCAAGGCCTGATCTACCGCGGCAAGCGCCTGGTCAACTGGGATCCGGTGCTGGGCACCGCCGTCTCCGACCTGGAAGTGGTGTCGGAGGAAGAAGACGGTTCGATGTGGTACATCAAGTACCCGCTGGCCGACGGCAGCGGCACGCTGACCGTGGCCACCACCCGTCCTGAAACCATGCTGGGCGACGTCGCCGTGGCGGTGGACCCGACCGACGAGCGCTACCTGCCGCTGGTCGGCAAGATGCTCAAGCTGCCGCTGACGGAGCGCGAAATCCCGATCATCGCCGACGAATACGTCGACAAGGAATTCGGCACCGGCTGCGTCAAGATCACCCCTGCGCACGACCTGAACGACTACGCGGTCGGCCAGCGTCACCAGTTGCCGCTGCTGACCATCATGACCTTGGAAGCCAAGATCAACGACGAAGCACCGGTGGCCTACCGCGGCATGGACCGTTTCGTGGCGCGCAAGCAGATCGTCGCCGACCTCGACGCGCTGGGCCTGCTGGAACAAGTCAAGCCGCACAAGCTGATGGTGCCGCGCGGCGACCGCACCGGCGTCATCATCGAACCGCTGCTGACCGACCAATGGTTCGTCGCCATGAGCAAGCCGGCGCCGGAAGGCACTTTCTTCCCGGGCAAGTCGATCGCCGAAACCGCGCTGGACAAGGTCGCCAACGGCGAGATCAAGTTCGTGCCGGAAAACTGGAGCACCACCTACAACCAGTGGCTCAACAACATCCAGGACTGGTGCATCTCGCGCCAGCTGTGGTGGGGCCACCAGATCCCGGCCTGGTACGACGACGCCGGCAACATCTTCGTCGCCAAGACCGAGGCCGAAGCGATCGCGCAAGCGGCCGCCAAGGGCAGCACCGGCCCGCTGCGCCGCGACAACGACGTGCTCGACACGTGGTTCTCGTCCGCGCTGGTGCCGTTCTCCACGCTCGGCTGGCCGGAAGAAACGCCCGACATCAAGGCCTTCCTGCCGTCGTCGGTGCTGGTGACCGGCTTCGACATCATCTTCTTCTGGGTGGCGCGCATGGTCATGATGACCGCGCACTTCACCGGCAAAGTACCATTTGAAACGGTGTACGTGCACGGCCTGGTGCGCGACTCGACCGGCCAGAAGATGTCCAAGTCCAAGGGCAACACGCTGGACCCGATCGACCTGATCGACGGCATCGGCATCGATGCGCTGGTGCAGAAACGCACCACCGGCCTGATGAACCCGAGAGATGCCGCCAAGATCGAAAAAGCCACCCGCAAGGAGTTCCCGGAGGGGATCGCCGCCTACGGCACCGATGCGGTGCGCTTCACGATGGCGTCCTACGCCTCGCTGGGCCGCAACATCAACTTCGACCTGGGCCGGGCCGAAGGCTACCGCAACTTCTGCAACAAGCTGTGGAACGCCACCCGCTTCGTGCTGATGAACACCGAGGACAAGGATTGCTCGGCCAGCGTGGCCGACCTGTCGAACGCCGACAAGTGGATCATCTCGCTGCTGCAAAAAGCCGAATTGGACGTGGCCAAGGGCTTCGAAGACTACCGCTTCGACAACATCGCCTCGACCATCTACAAGTTCGTCTGGGACGAGTACTGCGACTGGTATCTGGAAGTGGCCAAGGTCCAGGTCCAGAGCGGCACCGAAGGCCAGCAGCGCGCCACCCGCCACACGCTGCTGCGCGTGCTGGAAGTGGTGCTGCGCCTGGCGCATCCGATCATTCCGTTCGTCACCGAAGCGCTGTGGCAGGCTGTCGCGCCGCTGGCCGGCAAGACGGGCGACTCGATCATGATGCAGCCCTACCCGATCGCCAACACCGCCGCCATCGACGAATCGGCCGAGGCCTGGATGCAGCAGCTGAAGGCGCTGACCGACGCGACCCGCAACCTGCGCGGCGAAATGCAGCTGGCGCCGTCGCTGCGCGTACCGCTGATCGTCGAGCCGACCAATGCGGCCGACAAGGCGGCGATGGAGGTGTTCGCACCGTACATCCAGTCGCTGGGCAAGCTGGCCGAAGTGCAGATCGTCGACGCGCTGCCGGAATCGCCGGCCGCCGTGTCGATCGTCGGCACGACCAAGCTGATGCTGAAGGTGGAGATCGACGTGAAGGCCGAGCGCGAGCGCCTGGCCAAGGAGATCGCCCGCGTTGAAGGCGAGATCAACAAGGCCAACGGCAAGCTGTCGAACGAAAGCTTCGTCGCCCGCGCGCCGGCCGAGGTGGTGGCGCAGGAAAAGGAACGCGTCGCCAACTTCTCGGCCACGCTGGACAAGATGCGCGAGCAGTTCGCCAAGCTGCCGGCTGCCTAGTCAAAAACCAAGGGGGTCAAGTCTGACATTCGGACACGGGCTCTGCCGTAGCCAAGCGCTACGGCAGAGCCCGTGTCCGAATGTCAGACTTGACCCCCGTTTTTTTAGCGGTCGATGCGGGTCGTCATCAGGATCGAGGTGGCGGTGCGCTCCACGCCGTCGAGCGCGCCGATGCGGTCGACCACGCCGTCCAGCTCCTCCACCGAGCCGGCTTCCACGCCGGCGATGAAATCGTATATACCGTTTACAGAATGCAGCGTGCGCACGTGCGCGACCTTGCGCAAGGCGCTTTCGATGCCGGGCGTCAGTTTGGGCGTGGCCGTGATCATCACCAGCGCCCGCACCAGTCCGGCGCGATAGTCGGCGCTGGTACGCACCGTGTAGCCGATCACGACGCCGGAACGCTGCAGCCGGTCAATCCGGCTTTGCACCGTCGTGCGCGACAGGCCAAGCTTGCGCGCCAGCTCGCTGGTGGTGGCGCGCGCATTTTCGCGCAGCAAAGCAAGCAATTGCTGGTCGATGTCGTCCATCTTTTCCTTTTGCCGAGTTATTCGTCACTTTGCTCAGTATATTCCCGCAATTCGTCGGCTTGCGCAATGCAATTTGCCGACGCCGTCCGCACAATGATGCTACTGAATCCAAGGAGAGTAGCGATGCGCGACGTAATCATTATCGGCGGCGGCCACAACGGCCTGGTGTGTGCCCACTATCTGGCCAAAACCGGCTTGAAAGTCACGGTGCTGGAGCAGCGCGGCGTGGTCGGCGGCGCGGCGGTGACCGAGGAATTCCATCCGGGCTTCCGCAATTCCGTGGCCGCGTACACCGTGTCGCTGCTCAATCCCAAGGTGATCCGCGACCTGGAGCTGGTCAAGCATGGATTGAAGATCGTCGAACGCCCGCTGTCGAACTTCCTGCCGCTGGACGACGGCCGCTATCTGAAAATCGGCCCCGGCAAGACCGCCGGGGAAGTCGCCAAGTTCTCCCAGCGCGACGCCGACCGCCTGCAAGCCTATGGCGAACATCTGGAAGTCGCCGCCGAGCTGTTGCGCGACACGGTGCTGCAAACGCCGCCCAACCTGGTACAGGGCAACTGGCTCAGCGCGCTGCCGGAACTGATCAAGGCCGGCGGCCTGGGCAACCGCATGCGCAAGCTGCCGCTGGCCACCCAGCGCGAGCTGCTCGACCTGTTCACCAAATCGGCCGGCGACTACCTGGACGGCTGGTTCGAGAGCGCGCCGATCAAGGCCGCCTTCGGCTTCGACAGCATCGTCGGCAATTACGCCAGCCCGTACACGCCAGGTTCGGCCTACGTGCTGCTGCACCATGTGTTCGGCGAGGTGAACGGCAAGAAAGGCGCATGGGGCCACGCCATCGGTGGCATGGGCGCCATCACGCAGGCGATGGCCAGGGCGGCCGAGGTGCGCGGAGTCGAGATCCGCACCGGCTGCGGCGTCAGGGAAGTGCTGCTGGATAAAGGCCGCGCCGTGGGCGTGGTCACCACGCAAGGCGAGCGGCTCGACGCGCGGGTGGTGGTGTCCAACCTCAATCCACGCCTGCTGTACACGTCATTGGTCGATCCGGCCGCCCTGCCCGCCGACTTCCTGCGCCGCATGGAAGGCTGGCGCTGCGGCTCCGGCACCTTCCGCATGAACGTGGCGCTGTCGGAACTGCCGGACTTCAGCTGCCTGCCCGGCAAGACGATGGCGGAACATCATGGCAGCGGCATCATCATCGCCCCCAGCCTCGACTACATGGAGCGGGCCTACCACGACGCCCGCGCGCTGGGCTGGGCGCGCAAGCCCATCGTCGAAGTGCTGATCCCTTCGACGCTGGATCCGACTTTGGCGCCGCCCGGCCAACACGTGGCCAGCCTGTTCTGCCAGCACGTGGCGCCGCAGTTGCCCGACGGCGCCAGCTGGGATCAGCACCGCGACACCGTCGCCGACTTGATGATCGACACCGTCAACCACTACGCGCCCAACTTCAAGCAGTCGGTGCTGGGACGGCAGATCATGAGCCCACTCGACCTGGAACGCACCTTCGGCCTGGTCGGCGGCGACATCTTCCACGGCGCGCTGGGACTGGACCAGCTGTTCTCGGCGCGGCCGATGCTGGGCCACGCCGACTATCGCGGCCCGATCGCCGGGCTGTACACCTGCGGCGCCGGCACCCACCCGGGCGGCGGCGTGACCGGCGCGCCGGGACACAACGCGGCCCACGAAATCCTGCGCGACTTCAAGCAGAAAAAATACGCGTAGTTAATGCGCCAGCAAGGCGGCGTAACGGTCGATGTCGACGTTGCCGCCGCTGATGATGACGCCGATCCGCTTGCCTTGCAACTGGTCCTTCATCGCCCGCGCGGCGGCGAAGCCCAGGCAGCCGGTCGGCTCCACCACCATCTTCATGCGCGCCGCGATGAAGCGCATCTCGTGGCGCAGCTGCTCGTCGCTGACGGTCAGGATATCGTCCACATCGCGCTGGATGATGGGGAAGGTCAGGTTGCCCAGGTGCTGGGTCTGCGCGCCGTCGGCGATGGTCTTCGGCGTTTCGATGTGCACGATGCTGCCGCTGCGGAACGATTGCTGGCCGTCGTTGCCCGCTTCCGGCTCCACGCCGTAGATCCTGGTCGACGGCGAAATCGCGCGCGCCGCCAGCGCCGAGCCGCTCAGCAAACCGCCGCCGCCCAGGCACACGAACAGCGCGTCCAGATGGCCCACCGTCTCCAGCAATTCCTTGGCCGCCGTGCCCTGCCCGGCGATCACGTCCGGGTGGTCGTAGGGCGGGATCAGCGTCAGGCCGTGTTGCTGCGCCAGGTCGCGGCCGATCTGTTCGCGGTCTTCGGTGTAACGGTCGTAGCTCACCACTTGCGCGCCGTAGCCGCGGGTGGCGGCGACCTTGGAGGCCGGCGCGTCCAGCGGCATGACGATGGTGGCCGGAATGCCCAGCAGCCTGGCGGCCAGCGCGATCGCCTGCGCATGGTTGCCCGACGAGAACGCCACCACGCCGGCGCGGCGCTGCTCGGGCGTGAAGCGCGCCAAGGCGTTGTAGCCGCCGCGGAATTTGAACGCGCCCATGCGCTGCATGTTCTCGCATTTGAAGAACACCTCGGCGCCCAGTTCTTCATTGGCGGTGCGCGAGGTGGCCACCGGCGTGTGGTGGGCGTGGCCGGCGATGCGTTCCGACGCGGCCAGCACGTCGGCGTAGGTTGGGAGCTTCAGTTCGTTCATGGTATTCCTTGTCATTACCAGGGCCAGGCGATATTGGTGCCCGTGCCAGTTGCCAAAGCGCGCCGTTGCAGCATGCGCGCCACCGAAAGATCCTGCAGGGCGATGCCCGTCATGTCGAAGATGGTGATGGCGTCCGCCGCGATGCCGTGGCGCGCGGGCGCCTCGGCCGCCAGCAGCGCGCCGAATTCCTGCACCGGCGTTTGCGGCGCCCATTGCAGCTCGCCGATGCTGAGCGCCTGCGCCAGATCGTCGACCCAGGTGTGGGCCAGCGCCAGCATGCCTTCCGGCAGTTCGCGCTTGCCGCGCGTGTCGCTGCCGACGCAGTTCACATGGGTGCCGGGGCGCACCGCCTGCGCCGCGAACAGCGCGCCGCGTCCGGTGGTGGCGGTGATGACGATGTCGCTCGCCGCCACCGCCGCGTCGGCGCTGGCGCCGGGGGCGATGTCGCAGCGCGGCGCGAAGCGCGCTTCAAACTGCGGGTCGCGGCGGCCGTCGGAGGTCAGGTAGCGCACGCGCCGCAGGCCGGGCAGCACGCGCAGCGCGTACTCGACATGGGCCGTGCCCTGCACCCCGGTGCCGAATACGCACAGGCTGGTGCTGTCGGGCCGCGCCAGCGCCAGCAAGCCCAGGGCGCCGGCGGCGGCGGTGCGCGTGGTGGTGACGGCGTTGCCGTCGATCAGGCATTGCGGCCGGCCGCTGGCGGGATCGAACAGCATGATCGTGGCCTGGTGGCCGTCGGCGCCGTGCTGGCGGTTGCCGGGCCAGAAGCCGGCCGCCTTCATGCCCAGCAGGTCCTGCGTCATCACGCCGCCGGACTTGATGCCGAACACGCCGGCCGGCAGCGCCTCGCGCACCAGCGGGAAGATACGGCCGTCGCCGCTGGCGTGCAGCTGGAAGGACTCGCGCACGGCGGCCAGCACTTCGTCCGGCTGCAACAGCGCGGCGGCCTGGTCGCGGTCCAGTAACAGCAGTTGGGCGTTATCTGGCATCGTTGTACACCGTGGCGCGTGAGACGTTCAAATAATTGGCGACGATATCCATGGCGCGGCGCACATCGCCCAGGCCCGATTCCTTCAGCTCGCGCATCAGCGCCTTGCGCTCCTCGGCTTTCAGCGCGCGCGGCGTGGTGGCCAGGCGCGCGGCGAACTGGTCGATGCGGGCGCGGATGGCGTCGGCGCCGGCCGGCTCCAGCGTCTCGCGCACGGCGCTATCGTTGTCGACCGCGCTGAACTGGGTCAACAAGGTGTTCAGGCTGCGGAACACCGTCAGGTCGACATTCATGCACAGCGCGGCGACATACTTGCCTTCGCTGTCCTTGATGCCGATCGAGGTGCTCTTGGCGCGGCGGCCGTCGGCGAAGGTGTTGGGGTAGTTGGCGATCACCTGGGCGACGTCGGGATCGGCGGCGCGCGCCAGACCCAGCTCGGTGGCCGGCGCGCCGATGGCGCGGCCGGACAGGTTGTTGTGGATCGCCAGGATGGCGTGTTCGGGATCGGTCAGATCGTGCAGCACCACTTCGCAGAACGGCGCCAGGGTCTTGCCCAGGCCGTCGGCGACCTGCCGCATCTGTTCAAGCAGATTGTGCTGTTCGGGTGTCTTTTTCATTTACACATATTATCTTGTTTTAGATTATTTGTGTAAAAACCACGAAAATAGTACGACCGGTCATTTTTTTGCTACACTCGTCAGACAAAAAATAACCTGGAGACTCGCATGCGTACTTTGAAATTCCTCGGCCTGGCGGTTGCCGCCTTCCTGTCCATCGCCCCCGCCTTCGCCGACGACGCCTCGCCGATCGGCCTGTGGAAAAATATCGACGACAAGACCGGCAAGCCGAAAGCGCTGATCCGCGTCACCGAGACCAACGGCGTGCTGCAAGGCCAGATCGAGAAACTGTTCCGCGAGCCCAGCGAAGACCAGACGCCCAACTGCGAAAAGTGCCAGGACGCGCGCAAGGGCAAGCCGGTGATCGGCATGGTCATCATGTCCAACCTGAAGAAGGACGGCGACGGCTACAGCGGCGGCCAGATCCTCGACCCGGACAACGGCGAGACCTACAAGTGCAAGCTGCACCTGACCGACGGCGGCAAGAAGCTGAGCATGCGCGGCTACATCGGCGTGCCGATGCTGGGCCGTTCGCAGGTGTGGGTGCGCCAGGAATAACGCTCATCAATCAACGCACATGACATTCCCGGCGCTGCCTTAGCTTAGGCGCCGGTCCGCCGGCGGCGGCGGGCGATAACGCCCAGCATGCCGAGGCCGGCGAACAGCATCGCATACGTTTCCGGCTCCGGCACCGCCGCCACCGCGATATCCAGGCGGCCAAAGGCTTGCTGGTTATTGAAGTTCAGCGGTGTCCAGTCGAAATTGGCCGGCACGTAGTTGCCGTCGTCGACAAAGCTCAGGTAGGGATTGCCGGTCGCGACATGCACCACGCCAAGCTCGTCGATCCCCTGGTTCGGTCCGCTCTGGCCGCCGCCGATGCCGTAGGCGCCGTTGGCCAGCGAGTAGGCAAAGTTGTTCTGCTCGGTGCCGGCGTCGTACACCTGGCCGGCGCCGCCCAGCGCCAGCGACAGCCGGCCGCCCGCCGCCAGCGACGACAGGTCGATCGCCTTGGCGTTGTCATTCCCGATAAAGAAATCGTTGCTGAGCACGACCATCGCGGCGTAGCTCAGGTAGCGGTTGGCGCCGTTCAGGTCGACGTTGTGCAGCGTGAACGTGCTGCTGGCGCCCGGAAAGCGCGGGCCGTTCGGCAGCCTGGTCTGGCGGCCGCCTGCGACCTGGCTGGCGAAATTGGAGGTCAACACGCCGGCATTGCCGTCCTCGGCGGCGCGCTCGATCGCCACCGAGGACGCGCCGCCCACATCGAAGCTGTCGAAGCTGCCGTCATGCAAGCCCAGCCACAACGGCGCGACGCCGACACCGCCCACCGGCCCGGTGTTGGTAAAGGTGAAGGTGACGTCGGCCGCCTGGGCGGCGCAGGCGGACAGGCTGACGCTGGCGGCCAGCAAGGCCTTGGCGAGAATGTTAGGTTTCATTTGAGGTCTTCCTTGGTGAGGTGAACAGGATGCGGCGCGGTTGCGCGGCTCGTGTTGGTCACATGACATCACGCCATCATTACAATCATTTCATTTTTATATTTCTGGTATCCGTTGTAAGGATGCCGCAGCGGCCTCGACTAAGAGCGCTAGCGTACATACCCGTCCTTGGGCGCATGAGACCGTGGAACACTTGCCTATCGCACATTGCGAAGGCTGCTAGTTAGCCCACTGTTTCAGCCCAAAGGAAACATCATGAAATTCCTGCAAAGATCCACCCAGTCCCTCATCTGTTCCGTCGGCCTGCTTGCCGCCACCCTGCTGGCAGGCTGCGGCGGCGGCGACCAGGGGCGCGATCCCATCCTCGGCCTGCCGGCCGCCACGCTGGTGTCGCTGGCGGTGACGCCGCCGGCGGCCAGCATCGCCCTCGGCACCACCCAGCAGTTCAGCGCCAGCGCGACCTATAGCGACGGCTCCACCCAGGCCGTCAGCGCCGCCTGGAGCTCCGCCACCCCGGCCGTCGCCAGCGTCGTTGCCGCGACCGGCCTCGCCACCAGCGCCAGCGTCGGCAGCTCGGTGATCAGCGCCGCCTTCAACGGCAAGACCGCCTCGGCCACGCTGACTGTCACGCCGCCGGCGCTGTTGTCGATCGCCGTCGCGCCGCAAGCGCCGACCGTGCAGATCGCCGCCACCCGCCAGCTGGTCGTCGTCGGCACCTATACTGACGCTTCCACCCAGGACCTGACCGCCAGCTCGACCTTCGCCTCGGCCACGCCGGCCAGCGCCACCGTCAACGCCGGCGGCCGGATCACCGGCGTCGCGCTCGGCACGTCGGTGGTCACCGCCACCAACAACGGCAAGAGCGCCAGCACCACCGTCACCGTGCCCGCCGCCACACTCAGCAGCATCGCCGTCGCGCCGCAAGCGCCGACCGTGCAGGTCGCCGCCACGCGCCAGCTGGCCGTCATCGGCACCTATTCGGACGCCAGCACCCAGGACCTGACCGCCAGCTCGACCTTCGTGTCGGCCACGCCGGCCAGCGCCACCATCAACGCCGGCGGCCTGGTCACCGGCGTCGCACTCGGCAGCTCGGTGGTCACCGCCACCAGCAACGGCAAGAGCGCCAGCACCACCGTCACCGTACCGGGCGCCACGCTCACCAGCATCGCCGTCACGCCGGCCAACCCTACCGTGTTGATCGGCGGCCAGCAGCAATTCGTCGCCACCGCCACCTACTCGGATAACAGCACCGCCTTCGTCACCGGCAGCGCCACCTGGAGTTCAAGCGGCCCGGCCGTCGCCACCATCGCCACCGCCGGCATGGCCACCGGCGTCGCCGTCGGCACCACCACCGTCACCGCCACCGTCGGCGCCAAATCGGGCAGCGCCGCGCTGACCGTGACCGCCGGCGTGTTGCCGCCAGTGCCACCGGTGGCCCAGCCGGTCCCGCTGGGCAACGCCGCCAGCTTCGCCGTCCTGGCCGGCACCTCGTTGACCAATAACTCCGGCGGCACCACGCTAATCACCGGCAATGTCGGTTCGCCGTCGCAAACCACCGATCCAACCCTGGCGGCCGGCTTCACCAACTACAAATCCGGCGCCATCCTGGCCGGCGCCCTGGCCGACCTGCAAGTGGCCATCAGCAACGCCAACGGCCGCACTTGCGACGTCAGCTTCGCCGGCGACGTCGATCTCGGCGGCCAGACCTTCGCCCCGGGCGTCTACTGCTACGCCGGCGCCATCAACATCACCGGCACCCTGACCTTGAGCGGTACCGGCGTGTACATCTTCCGCACCGCGCTGACGCTGGACTCGACCGCCAATTCGATCGTCGCCCTGAGCAACGGCGCCACCGCGGCCAATGTCAGCTGGCTGCCGGTCGGCCCGACCACGCTGGGCGCCAACAGCGTCTTTAAGGGCAACATCCTGGGCCAGTCGGCGGCGATCACGGTGGGCGACAACACCACGCTGCTCAACGGCCGCGTGCTGACCGCCGCCGCCGTCACGCTGCGCAACAACCAGATCGCCAAATAAACGCTCACCTCTCAGGGACCTCATCATGACCATCGCCAAAAAAATCGGAACACTGAGCGCGCTCGCGTGCGCCATGCTTGCCATGCAGGCCGCGCAAGCGGCGGAACCCTTCGTCAACCCGGACTGGGCCAACAGCGCCTGGTACCTGGGCGCCGGCGTCGGCCGCTCGCGCGCCAATATCGACCAGCAGCGCCTGACCACCAGCCTGCAAGCGAACGGCGCCACCGTCACCGCCTTCAACACGGACCAACGCGACACCGGCTACAAGCTGTTCGTCGGCAAGCAGCTGAACCGCTATCTGGCATTGGAGCTGGGTTACTTCGATCTGGGACAATTCGGCTTCAACGCCACCACCTCCGGCAACGGCACGCTCAACGGCGAAGCCGGCTTCCGCGGCGGCAACCTGGACTTGCTGGCGCAACTCCCCCTGACCGAGCGGCTGTCGCTGCTGGGCCGGGTCGGCGCCAACTACGCCAAGACCAGCACCCATTTCGGCGGCAACCGCCTGGCGGCGGTCACCGGTCCCGATCGTAGCGAGCGCAAGCTCAACGCCAAGGCCGGCCTGGGCCTGGAATACAAGCTGAACGAAGCACTGGCGCTGCGCGGCGAAGTCGAGCGCTACCGCGTCAACGACGCCGTCGGCAATCGCGGCAATGTCGATCTGCTGTCGGTCAGCCTGGTCTACAAGCTGGGCCGGCCGGCGCGCAGCGCGCCGGAGTATGTGCCGCCGCCGGCCGCCGAACCGGCGCCGCCGCCTCCAGCGCTGACGCCGCTGCCACCGCCGCCGCCGAAAGCGCCGCAGCCGACCTCGGAGAAAGTCTCGTTCGCCGCCGAAGCGCTGTTTGATTTCGACAAATCGGCCGTCAAGCCGGACGGCAAGGCCGCGCTGGACGACTTGCTGACCAAGCTGCAAGGCATGGACACCGAGGTGATGGTCACCGTCGGCCATACCGACTCGGTGGGCGCCGGCGACTACAACCAGAAGCTGTCGCTGCGCCGCGCCGAGGCGGTCAAGGGCTATCTGGTAAGCAAGGGCGTGGACGCCGCGCGCATCTACACCGAGGGCAAGGGCGAGACTCAGCCGCTGGCCGACAACCGCACCGCCGAAGGCCGCGCCAAGAACCGCCGGGTGACGGTCGAAGTGGTGGGCACCCGCACCGTCGCCAAGTAAGCCCGGGCGGAACGCCCCTACTATCCACGCTGTGGCAGAGCGTGGATAATGGGGCGGTCCTCCACCAGGCTGATTGAATGAAAATATTCCTGAATCTGGTCGGCTGCCTGGCCGTTGCGCTGGGCATCCTCGGCATCTTCTTGCCGCTGCTGCCGACCACCCCTTTTCTGCTGCTGGCCTCGGCCTGCTTCGCGCGCGGCTCGACCCACCTGCACCACTGGCTGCAGACCAACCGCGTGTTCGGCAAATACCTGCGCGACTACGAAAACGGCAAGGGCATCCCCTTGCGCGGCAAGATCTGGGTGTTGATCTTCATGTGGTCGTCGCTGGGGTATTCGATGTGGCGGGTGGACAAGCTCGGATTGCAGATCATGCTGCTGCTCATCGGCGCCTGCGTCACCATCTATCTGGTCCGCTTCGTGCCCACCATGCGCCTTCCGCAATAATCACGGCCAGCCGTTCATGTTTGATGACGGCAATCTCCGCTGCCAGCATGTCGGGCAAAAAACACCAGCCGTCCGCGGCGACCGTCAAAGCAGTACGTGACGTACTTCGCTGAAGTAGGTAAATATTTCTTGCTCGATGAGCGGCGAAATCAGGTCCGCCGGCCGCCTGCCGTTAGGGCACACCAGTTGCGGTGTGGTACCGAACAGCCGGCAAATCAAGGGACGCTCGGCATACACCTCACACCCCCCACTGCCCAGATAGGGGCAGCTCCAGGCGGCGAGCGCAGCTTCATGCTGCGCCGCGCTCTTTATCGGCAGCCTGGCGATCTCCACGGTCGAAGTACGTACCGGCCCGCAGCAATCGTGGCAGCCCGGAACGCACTCGAACTCCGGTATCCTGCTGCGAAAGAATTTGATTTTTTGACTATGTCCATCCATGCCATAGACCGTGTTTATTTTTTTTGCGGGGGCAAGCCGGGGGTATTGGGGGTACTGGAAGGTATGCCATGCTGTTCAAGGTACTCGCGCATCAGCCGGCGCAAGACCTGGGATGGCGTCAGATCCT
The DNA here is from genome assembly GCF_058799615.1 of Duganella sp. GW822-FHT06D06. NCBI lineage: Bacteria > Pseudomonadati > Pseudomonadota > Betaproteobacteria > Burkholderiales > Oxalobacteraceae > Duganella > Duganella sp. GW822-FHT06D06. The sequence goes on along the minus strand of NZ_JBXALQ010000005.1, from coordinate 71,928 downwards.
GCGCCGCACACAACTCCTCGAATGCCCTCTTCTTGGCGGGATCGAGCAAAATGGTCATGCGGGCGGATTTGGTTTCCATCGGTCTGTGCGGATCATCGGCGCGATTGTGGGGCATCTGGGCGCAAGACCTTGGGCTTCGCGCCAACCAAGACTACAACGCCTCTTCTTCGGCTTGCTTCTTGCTAATTCGACTTTTGGTACTATAGTCGATACCAAAGCTCTCCATATAGTCCCGCATGAGCTGACGCAATACTTGAGAGGGCGTTAGATCCTGGCTCGCGCACAAGCGTTCGAACGCTTGTTTTTTCACCGGGTCGACCAGCACGGTCATCCGCGCCGTTTTGCTTTCCATGATCATATCCTAAGCTGCTGAAAATGCCGATATTATAATTGAATGAGCATTTCATTCCCCAAAATGCCCACCCCTACGGCGGCGGTAAAGGCCCGGCCCCGGAATCTCGATGAGGTGTCAATAGGGAATAAAGGCCGCGTCCGCATCATAGTCAGCGATTACATCAAACTCCGCGCCATCCTTGTCGTGAACGGTTTTCAGCCGGTCGACAAAGTCGCCCAATGCGAGGCCATGCCGCAGGTCAAGTTGTTCAGCACGCTTTACCAGCGCCGGGCGATGCGCCATATGGCCCGCATCTTTCGCTGCAAGGATGATGCGATTGATGCAACCGGAGGGATCGCCCCACCACATCCGCGCCCCAAATACGTTGCGCAATCGCGTCATCACAGGCATTAAATCATCTGTTGTGCCGAATACATTCGACACCAGGACGCCATCCCAGTCCAGCACCTCGCTGCAACGCCGATAAAATATTTCTGTGCTGAGTTCGGGCGCCAGCCCATCCGCCACGAAACCATCGTGCAAAATGACGTCGACAGTCTGTTGCATGCCGAACAGATAGGCTTCGGCATCGGCATGAACGATCTGGAAGCGTTCATCGTCCTCCGGCAGCATGAATTGCCGCCTGAGCGCGATGACATGATGATCCAATTCCAGCACGGTGATGCGCGCGGCAGGCAAGTGGCGATAGCAGAACTTGGCCAACGAACCTCCGCCCAAACCGATCATCAATATATGACGGGGTGACGGTTTGGTCAGCAGGAAAGCCATCATGGCCCGCGTGTAACTCAACAGCAATTCATCAGGTGCGGCAATGCTCATGGCGCTCTGAATATAGCGCCCGTCGAAATGCAGCGTACGCATGCCGCCATGATCGAACGCAAAGGGCTTGCCTTGGCTGTACGCCAGCGTCTCGGCAAAACGATTGGAAGACATCGCATAGTCCTCGTTTAAGTTCAACACTTGATTCCAGCCAGCACTAGAAATCCCCCGCAGTCCACCTGCTACGTCTTATCCGATCGGAAAGCATGCGTAGCAAAACATCATCTTACACCACTTTGATGATAAATACATTATCATACTATGGTAATGTACACGGACCAGCCGCCGCTCTATCTGGTCAACGATAGGGCGCCGAGTTTTGACATCAATACAGCATAAAAACGTCTAAAAATGAAAAAATCCGAGAACCGCCCCACAACAGCCCACACTATCGCCGCGTGTCCCAGGTACAGGGCAAGCGAGAGCGTTTGGCAAGTCAGGCCCCTTACCATCAGGGAACACGGCAGACGTATGCTAATGATCAGTTGTGAATATCTTTGCGAAGAGCACCGCTGCGAAGTCGCCAGCTCCACCTGCTGATTTCACATATACGCCTTGAAAATGCTATACCGGCACATGCAAAAGCCCTGTTCATCGCCCTTTTTTGAGCTGCAGGTAAAAGCCGTACTCACGAGATTTTTGCTCCGATCTCTGCACGCCTCCCCTTCGTCACATTTAATGCGGAGTTTGGGGTTTTATATTTCGTCCACGCTGCTCGCCGAAAGACTTCCACCCCGTCAGGACTGCGTAATCATGCTTTTGGAGAAACTGTCGGATTTACTTCTCCTTTCCTCCCCCGATAAACCAATTCTCCACAAAGACCGAAACTCGCTGGCCCTGATGTTCGACGCCGTCTCAATCCAGAGCGAAATGAATCTGGACAAGCCGGATGATCTGGTGTTGGCATATACCCAAGCCATGATGGGTTTTCTGTTGTTTAAGCGAAATCCAAATAAAATCGGCATGATCGGTCTGGGTGGAGGCTCCTTGGCAAAATTTTGCTATCGCCATCTCCCCGAATCCGTCATCGCCGTCGCAGAAATTGATCGACAGGTGATCGATTTACGCGAGCAATTCTTCGTTCCGAAAGATGACGAACGATTTAATGTGGTTTGCGTGGATGGCGCCGACTTCGTGCGGCGCGCGGAAGCCGAGTTTGATGTGCTGCTGGTTGATGGTTTTGATAATAATGGGCAACCGGACCAATTATGCAGCCAGGAATTTTATCAGGACTGCCATAAAGCTTTGGCGCCAAATGGCGTAATGGTGGTTAATCTGCTTGGCGGCGACTTGTGGCAGACAAATATCTATCTAAATCGCATGCGGAATAGCTTTGGCGAATCAGTCATTATGATCAACGCGCTTGACTCTTTGAATGTGATCGCCTTCGCGCCCAAAGGCGACGCGATGCATTTAGACAGAGAGATGCTGCAAGGACGGATGCGGCAATTGACGATGCTGCACCCGGTAATTCTACGTGCGACGGCTCAACGCATCCTGGCTGAACAGAAGGCGATCAGTGTCCGTCGTCCCGGCTCCGCGCGCGGCTGACGCGCCGACGTCTGAGGGGGCCATCGAAATCGTCCGCGGTCAACCGCGGCCGGCGGACTCGCGCTGGATCTTGCTGATGTGCCGGTCCAGGCTGTTGGCGAAGTTCTGTCGGTCGCCCTGGTTGAAGGCGGCCGGACCGCCGGTGTCGACGCCGCTGCCGCGCAGCTCGTCCATGAAGGCGCGCATGGTCAGCATCTGCGCGATGTTGTCGTTGGTGTAGAACTCGCCGCGCGGGTTGAGCGCGTAGCCCCCCTTCTTCAGCACGTCCGACGCCAGCGGGATGTCGCCGGTGACGACCAGGTCGCCCGGCGCCAGCAGGCGCACGATTTCCTGGTCGGCGACGTCGGCGCCGGACGGCACTTGCACCGAACGGATGTGGCGCGACGGCGGCACCCGCAGCAACTGGTTGGCCACCAGCGTGACTTGCAGCGGCACGCGGTCGGCCACGCGATAGAGGATGTCCTTGATGACCGCCGGACAGGCGTCGGCGTCGACCCAGATCTGCATCACAAGTCCCACAATTCGCCGTTGGGGCTGGTGCGCGGCGGCGTCACGCCGAAGTGCGTGTAGGCGGCCGGCGTGGCGACGCGGCCGCGCGGCGTGCGCTGCAAGAAGCCTTGCTGGATCAGATAGGGCTCCAGCACGTCTTCGATGGTGTCGGCCGCTTCGCCGATGGCCGCCGCCAGGTTGCCGATGCCGACCGGGCCGCCGCCGAACTTGAACAGCACCGCTTCGAGCAGCTTGCGGTCCATGACGTCGAAGCCGACGGTGTCGACGTCGAGCATGACCAGCGCGGCGTCGGCGGTGGCCTTGGTGATGTCGCCGTTGCTCTTGACTTCGGCGTAGTCGCGCACGCGGCGCAGCAGGCGGTTGGCGATGCGCGGCGTGCCGCGCGCGCGGCGGGCGATCTCCACCGCGCCGTCGGGGGCGATATTAGCCTTCAGCAGCGCGGCGCTGCGGGTGACGATCTTGGTCAGTTCCTCGGTGTTGTAGAACTCCAGCCGGGCGACGATGCCGAAGCGGTCGCGCAGCGGGTTGGTCAGCATGCCGGCGCGGGTGGTGGCGCCGACCAGCGTGAACGGTTGCAGGTCCAGCTTGACGGAGCGCGCGGCCGGGCCCTCGCCGATCATGATGTCGATCTGGTAGTCTTCCAGCGCCGGGTACAGGATCTCCTCGACCACCGGCGACAGGCGGTGGATTTCGTCGATGAACAGCACGTCGTTCGCTTCCAGGTTGGTCAGGATGGCGGCCAGGTCGCCCGGACGCTCCAGCACCGGGCCGGACGTCTGGCGCAGGTTGACGCCCATCTCGCGCGCGATGATGTTGGCCAGCGTGGTCTTGCCCAGGCCGGGCGGGCCGAACAGCAGCGTGTGGTCCAGCGCCTCCTTGCGGTTGCGGGCGGCGGCGATGAAGATCTCCAGCTGGTCGCGGATCTTGGACTGGCCGACGTATTCATCCAGATGCTTGGGGCGCAAGGCGCGCTCGATCGCCTCCTCATTCGGCGACGACGGCGCCGCGTCGATGATGCGTTGTTCGGTGAAGCTGTCGGTCTGGATGCTCATCAATACTCAATCACTAGTTCTTGTCATTCAACTGAGGCTGTGCAGCGTTTAATATCCGGCGCACATAATCCCCTATCATTTCGTTCCCGGCAAGAAGCTGTTCCTGCTCGGCTTGGCTCAGCATACGGACTTTTCCCGTCAGCTCAGGCAGACTGTCCAACCGTACAACCAAAGGTTCAACTTTACCTTCCTCGACCAGCTTCCTCCAAGCGTTCAATGACTCTTTCGCTTGTTGCAGTCTGGATGAGATATCGGGCTTCTGAAGCGGTGAGGCAATCGAAGCCGAAGCCAAAATGCTGTCGCCACCAGAATTCGATTGTTCCATGCTTCCCCCTTAACTCAGCGAGCTGATAGCCAGTCGGGGCCAGCGTCGCCGAATATGCCTTTCCGGTCAGAACACTCGCCCCCAAGACTTGGCTGCCCTGCGCCAGAATATGACCTCGCAGATTGGCCAGTGTTCCACCCTGACCAATAAAGTCATCGATCAACACATAGTGTAGGCCAGATTCCACGCGTCCCTTGAAAATAGGTTGATGCGCCAGGCGAACAAACCCGCTCGCGCCAGTATGCCCTACAACGTTGGTCTGAAAAACACGTCCTTCGACATCCCATCGCAATAGGTGCCCAAGTACTTCGGCCATCACCCTGGGGATCGCATTCATACCTGCGGATTCTTCGGCTAGCACGGGAAGCAAGATCGGCGCATGAAGGCCAAACTCCCCGTTCATGCAATTTACCGTCTCATGCGAAAGCGAATCCAATACGAGATTGACCGATGCGAAAACGTCGCCCGTCTTGGCCTGCTGATAGTTGAAATGCTGTTTGACGTGTTGTTCTGATGCTTGGATCAAAACGTCTGGAAAATCACCCCACGGAAAACGTGTCGGCTGGTCCATATCGGCGGCTCCGCTTGGCTCGTTGGTCGAGCATAGGCGGGGCCGCCGGCGATTCAATTGAGGCGGATCAGCCTTTGGACAGCGCTTTCAGCGCCTGCTTGATGCCGTCCGAGACGCCGCTGCCGGCGGGAACGGTCTTCAGTGCCAGCAGCGCTTCCTTGTCGGAATAGCCCAGCGCCAGCAGCGCGTTCAGGATATCGGACTGCGAGTCCGGCACCGCGTGTACGCCGCCGGCGCCGAGGTCCGCGCCCAACTTACCCTTCAGTTCCAGCAGCAGCCGCTCGGCGGTCTTCTTGCCGATGCCCGGCACCTTGACCAGGCGGCCCGACTCCTGCAACGTCACCGCCTGCGCCAGGTCGGCGATCGACATGCCCGACAGGATGGACAGCGCGGTGCGCGCGCCGACGCCGGTGATCTTGATCAGCTGGCGGAACACCGCGCGCTCCTCGGCGTTGCCGAAGCCGAACAGCAGGTGCGCATCCTCGCGGATCGCCTGGTGCGTGAACAGCACCACTTTCTCGCCGACGCCGGGCAGGTTGTAGAAGGTGCTCATCGGCACATCGACTTCGTAGCCGACACCGCCGCAGTCAACCAGCAGTTGCGGCGGATTTTTTTCAAGCAGAATACCGGAGAGACGACCGATCATCGTGTGATTGCCTTTAAAGAGGGAGGTTTAGCCGACCAGGCGGCCGTTTTTCATGCGCAGGCCGGCCAGCGGACCGCGCGCGGCCGTGGTCGTTCCCTGGCCGGCGCCGGCGATCAGGGTCAGCGTTTCGCGACTGTGGGCGTGGCAGATGGCGACGCCCAGCGCATCGGCGGCGTCGCTGCCGGGCAGGCCGGGCAGCGCCAGCAGCCGCGCCACCATGTCCTGCACCTGCGCCTTGACCGCGCGCCCGGTGCCGACCACCGCCTGCTTGACCTGGGTCGGCGAATACTCGGCCACGCTCAGGTCGGCCGACACCAGCGCGCAGATGGCCGCGCCGCGCGCCTGGCCCAGCAGCAGAGTCGATTGCGGATTGACGTTGACGAACACCTGCTCGATGGCGGCGTAGTCGGGTTGGTAGGTGCGGGCCACCTCGGCCACGCCGACCAGGATCACCTTGAGGCGCTCCGGCAGGCTGCCCTCGCCGCTCTTGATGGTGCCGGAAGCGATGTAGCGCAGCTTGGCGCCCTGCTTGTGGATGACGCCAAAGCCGGTCGTGCGCAAGCCGGGGTCGATGCCGAGAATAATCATTCCCGGATTGTAACCGGGAACATTGAATGCTGTATATAAAAACAGTGCGGCGGATCCGCAGATCCGCCGCACGGTGCAAACCTGCGGGCCTTCTAGTGCTAAATGAGGTTGCTGAAACGTGGTCGCAGCGAGGCGCGGCGCCGAAGACAGTGCGCTAGCACGGCAAGGCGCTGCAACGAAGCTGCGGCCGCGTTTCAGCGACCGATTAGTGGCGGAAGTGGCGGGTGCCGGTGTACAGCATGACCACGCCGCGCTCGTCGGCGGCGTCGATCACTTCCTGGTCGCGCATCGAGCCGCCCGGATGGATCACGCAGGTCGCGCCGGCATCGACCACCACGTCCAGGCCGTCGCGGAACGGGAAGAAGGCGTCCGACGCCACGACCGAACCGGTCAGCGACAGGCCGGCGTTCTGCGCCTTGATCGAAGCGATGCGGGCCGAGTCGATACGGCTCATCTGGCCGGCGCCCACGCCCAGCGTCATATTGTTACCGCAGAAGACGATGGCGTTGGACTTGACGTACTTGGCCACGCGCCAGGCGAACATCAGGTCCTGCAACTGCTGCGGCGTAGGCTGCAGCTTGCTGACCACTTTCAGTTCGCCGATCAGCACGTTCTTCGAGTCGGCCGACTGCACCAGCAGGCCGCCGCCGACGCGCTTGAAGTCCATCGCGTTGACACCGTTACCCAACGGGATTTCCAGCAGGCGCACGTTCTGCTTGGCCGACAGGATCTGCTTGGCTTCAGCGGTGAAGGTCGGCGCGATCAGCACTTCGACGAACAGCTTGGCCAGCTCGGTCGCGGCGGCGGCGTCCACTTCGACGTTGAAGGCGATGATGCCGCCGAACGCCGAGGTCGGATCGGTCTGCAGCGCGCGCTTGTAGGCGTCGGCCGCGTTGGCGCCCAGCGCCACGCCGCACGGATTGGCGTGCTTGACGATCACGCAGGCGGCGCTCTGGTCGAAGCTGCCCATGCTCTTCACGCATTCCCATGCGGCGTCCGCATCGGCGATGTTGTTGAACGACAGTTCCTTGCCCTGCAGCTGGCGGTAGTTGGCCAGCGCGCCTTCGGTCTGGGTGACGTCGCGGTAGAACGCGGCCGACTGGTGCGGGTTTTCGCCGTAGCGCATGTCCTGCACTTTTTCAAACGCCACGTTCAGCGTGTCCGGATAGGTGTTGCGGCTGGCGTGGGCGCGGGTCGCGTCCAGGCTGGTCAGGTAGTTGGCGATGGCGCCGTCGTACTGCGCGGTGTGCGCGTAGACCTTGGTGGCCAGCTTGAAACGGGTGTCGTAGCTGACGTGGCCCGGGGCGTTGTCGCTGGCCTTCATTTCAGCCAGCACCACGCCGTAGTCGGCCGGATCGCAGATGACCACCACGTCCTTGTGGTTCTTGGCGGAGGAACGCAGCATGGCCGGGCCGCCGATGTCGATGTTCTCGATCGCGTCTTCCAGCGTGCAGCTATCCTTGGCCACGGTGGCCTGGAACGGGTACAGGTTGACCACCACCATGTCGATGGTCGGGATGTTGTGCTCTTCCAGCTTGGCCATGTGCTCCGGGAAATCGCGGCGGGCCAGGATGCCGCCGTGGACTTTCGGGTGCAGCGTCTTGACGCGGCCGTCGAGCATCTCCGGGAAACCGGTGTAGTCGGCCACTTCGGTCACGGCCACGCCGTTGTCGGCCAGCAGTTTGGCGGTGCCGCCGGTCGACAGGATGTTGACGCCCATGGCGGACAGCGCGCGAGCGAAGTCCAGCACACCGGTTTTGTCGGAGACGGAGATGAGAGCTTGTTTAATCATGGCTTGAGAGGGGCTAGTGGTTGAATATGAGGGGATGACGTATTCGGTATTGCGGGTGCGGCAACAGCGGCCGTCCCCAGCCACTCATGCCGGAAAAACGCGCGCTGTTACAGCAGGCCGTGTTCTTGCAGTTTTTTGCGCAAGGTGTTGCGGTTGATGCCCAGCATCTGCGCGGCATGCGACTGGTTGCCGTCGGCGCGCGTCATGACCACTTCCAGGATCGGTTTCTCCACGGTCAGCACGACCATGTCGTAGATATTCGATGCCTGCTGCTCGCCCAGGTCGTTGAAGTAATCTTCAAGGCTCTTCTGGACTACTTCCTGGATGCTTTCTTTGCTCATTTTATATCGTTCGCTTTTAATCTGTTGACGCTGGTAAATCGCTGCGGGGCTTATGACCCTGGCGCTCACCCTTCTGATCCGACTTTTTTGGGCTCTCTACGCCGTCTTACGCTGCTTCCAATTCTTCGGGGAGGCGGTATTGTAACCGCTCGCCGTAACTCCACTGGGATTCGAAAAATTGATCAACGGCAATCAGTTGTTCTTCGGTGGACTCCAGCAGGTTCATTTTCTGGCGGAATTCCTCGCCGCCCTGCAGGTCGCGCACATACCAGCCTATGTGTTTGCGCGCGGTGCGCACGCCCAGGAATTCGCCGTAGAAGGCGTAGTGGGCGCGCAGGTGTTCATCCATCAGCGCGCGCACTTCGTCCACGTACGGCGCCGGCAGGTGGGTGCCGGTGCGCAGGTAATGGTCGATCTCGCGAAAGATCCACGGACGGCCCTGGGCGGCGCGGCCGACCATGACGGCGTCGGCGCCGGTGTAGTCGAGCACGAACCTGGCCTTCTCCGGCGTGGTGATGTCGCCGTTGGCCACCACCGGAATGCCAACCGAGCGCTTGACCGCCGCGATGGTGTCGTACTCGGCGTCGCCGGTGTAGCCGTCGGCGCGGGTGCGGCCGTGCAGGGTCAGCATGGCGATGCCGGCGTCCTCGGCGATGCGCGCGATGTTCAGCGCGTTTTTATTGGCGCGGTTCCAGCCGGTGCGGAATTTCAGCGTGACGGGCACGTCGACCGCGCCGACCACGGCGTCGAGGATTTGCTTGACCAGCAACTCGTCCTGTAACAGCGCCGAACCGCACCAGGCGTTGCAGACTTTCTTGACCGGGCAACCCATGTTGATGTCGATGATCTGGGCGCCGCGCTCGACGTTGAAGCGGGCGCAATCGGCCAGGTCCTTGGGATCGGCGCCGGCGATCTGCACCGCTTTCGGCTCCATCTCGCCGGTGTGGTCGGTACGGCGCGAGCTTTTTTCGGTCGCCCACAAGCGCGGGTTCGAGGCCGCCATTTCGGACACCGCATAGCCTGCTCCGAGCTGTTTGCACAGCTGGCGGAAGGGGCGATCGGTGACGCCGGCCATGGGGGCGACGAAAACGTTGTTGCGCAGTAAATGAGGGCCGATTTGCACTGGCGGTACCTGAACGTGAAGAAGGAACCCTCTATTTTAACCGAAGGACTGCTCAAATAATAAGCACTATTTTTTATGTATTCGGCAAATGTGCAGCCGTGCCGTTATGAACGAACATTTCCATGCATAAACTATAAGCACGGTCGTCAGATAATGTCGTCCATCGCAGCCAGGCTCAGGTGGTCGACTTCACCCCAGCTGGTGAGCGCCAACTTACCGTCGGCCCAAGTAAAACGGTTGATGCTGGCGTTCTTGACCTGGAAATCGCGCGGGCTGTCGAGCGACATGCCGACCGCCGCGCGGTAGGCGCACTCCAGCACGCCGCCGTGGGCGACGATGGCGATGGTGCGGCCGGGGTGGCGTTGCGCCCACTCGGCGATGCCGTCGGTGGAACGCTGATAGAACTGGCGGAAGCTTTCCGCCGCCCGCACACCGGCCGGCATGACGGCGTCGACATCGCGCGCCTGCCACAACGCGTACTCGGACGGGTATTGCCGCTCGATGTCGGCGTACAGCATGCCTTCGAACACGCCGTAGCAGCGTTCGCGCAGCTGGTCGTCGGTTTGCACGTCCAGGCCGTCGTACTGGTCGGCCACGGCCTGCGCCGTCTGCATCGCCCGTTGCAGGTCGCTCGAGACCAGCACCTCCACCTGCTCGGCGGCCAGCGCCTGCGCCAGCGCGCCGGCCTGACGGGCGCCCTCGTCATTCAGCGGGATATCGGTATGGCCCTGCAGGCGGCGCCCGGCGTTCCAGGAAGTCTCGCCGTGGCGGATCAGCAAAATAGTGGTGTTCTTCATGCAATCTTTTTTCTGGACCGGCGCAGCTGGGCGGCCAGGGCCGGGTTCAGGGTGTATATGCCGATCAATTGGGCTTCATCGATGATGTGGCCGTGCAGGGCGTTGAGCACGTCGGCGCAGCTGAAACACCCGTCCAGCGCCAGGCGCGGAGTATCGAGCGCATACAGCCGGAAAATATAGTGGTGCAGGCGCTCATCGTTAAACGGCGGACAGGGGCCATCATACCCGTAATAGTCGCCGGTCATCGCCGGATCGGCCGAAAACCAGCCGCTGTAGTCGTTGACGCCCTGGCGCAGCGCCAGCCCGTCCAGCGCCACGTCCGGGCCGGGCTTGCCGCGCGCGGTCACGCCGCGCGCCAGCGCGCCGTCCGCGATCGCTTGCAGGCCGGGCGGAATATCGACCAGGCTCCAGTGAAAGAAGTCGCCGCGCGGCTGGCTGTCCGGCAGCGAGCAGCCGGCGCGGTTGACATTGCCGGCGTCCCGCGGCGCGTCGCCGTCGATGCACAGCAACGCCAGCGACTCGGTGCCGGCCGGCACGTCGCGCCACGCCAGATGGGGGTTGCGGTTGGCGGACAGGACGACTTGTCCGTCCGCATCCAGCTTGCCAAAGGCGTACTCAGCCGGAATGACGCCGCCATCGCGAAAGCTGTCGCTCGAAAGTTTCATGCTCATCTCCCAACCGCCTGTTTTATTTTGCGTTTGTTTGCAGCCAGAACGTCACCGGACCGTCATTGGTCAGCGTGACCTTCATATCCGCGCCAAACTGGCCGGTTTCCACTACTTTATGCTTTTGGCGCGCCTGTTCCACAAAATAATTGAACAGGCGCAGACCGTCGGCCGGCGCCGCGGCCGGCGTGAACGAGGGCCGCGTGCCGGATTTGGTGTCGGCCGCCAGCGTGAACTGCGGCACCAGCAGCAGGCCGCCCTCGACGTCGGTGACGCTGCGGTTCATCTTGCCGGCGTCGTCGGCGAACACGCGATAGCCCAGCAATTTGGTCAGCAGCGCATCGGCTTCCTTGTCGGTATCGCCACGTTCGGCGCATACCAGCACCATCAGGCCGGCGTCGATGGCGCCGACCGTGGCGCCGTCAACCACCACGCTGGCGCCGCTGACGCGTTGCAGCAGGCCTATCATGCCGTCAGCGTGACGCGCGCGAACTTGCGCTTGCCCACTTGCAGCACGAAGACGCCGGCTTCGATCTTCACCGCCTTGTCGCTGACCACGGCGCCGTCGATGCGCACGCCGCCCTGCTCGATCATGCGGCCCGCTTCCGACACCGAAGCGCACAGGCCCGCCGATTTCAGCAATTGCTGGATGCCGGCCGGCGCGCCCGGCAGCGTGATTTCCGCGACGTCGTCCGGAATCCCGCCTTTGGAGCGGTTGACGAAGTCGTTCAGCGCCTCTTCCGCCGCCGCCTGCGAGTGGAAGCGGGCGACGATTTCCTGCGCCAGCGCCACCTTGGCGTCGCGCGGATTGGCGCCGCCGTCGACGCTGGCCTTCAGCGCGGCCAGGTCGGCGAGCGAGCGGAACGACAGCAGTTCGTAATATTTCCACATCATCACGTCGGAAATACTCATGATCTTGGCGAACATGGTGTTGGCCGGCTCGGTGATGCCGATGTAGTTGTTCTTCGACTTGGACATCTTGTCGACGCCGTCCAGGCCTTCCAGCAGCGGCATCGTCAAAATGCACTGCGGTTCCTGGTCGTAGTCCTTCTGCAGCTCGCGGCCAACAAGCAAGTTAAATTTCTGGTCTGTTCCACCTAGCTCAAGGTCCGCCTTCAAAGCGACCGAATCGTAGCCCTGCATCAACGGGTAGAGGAACTCGTGGACCGCGATCGGGGTCCCACTCTTGAAGCGTTTGCTGAAATCGTCGCGCTCCATCATGCGCGCCACCGTGTAGTGCGAGGCCAGCTTGATCAGGCCGCGCGCGCCCAGCGGATCGCACCACTCGGAGTTGTAGCGGATTTCGGTCTTGGCCGGGTCCAGCACCAGCGAGGCCTGCTTGAAATAGGTCATGGCGTTTTGCTCGACCTGCTCGCGCGTCAGCGGCGGGCGGGTGGCGTTGCGGCCGGACGGGTCGCCGATCATCGACGTGAAATCGCCGATCAGGAAGATCACCTGATGGCCCAGGTCCTGCAGCTGGCGCATCTTGTTCAGCACAACGGTGTGGCCAAGGTGCAGGTCGGGTGCGGTAGGATCCAGGCCCAGCTTGATGCGCAGCGGTACGCCGCTTTGCTCGGAGCGCGCCAGCTTTTGCGCAAACTCGCTTTCAATCAGCAGCTCGTCGACACCGCGCTTGGTGATGGCGAGGGCCTCCAGAACGCTGTCGGTCAACGGCAGGACTTTCGATGGGGCCGGCGATGTCGAAGTAGAGGTAGTCATAGTTTTTTTGCGGTATATTTCAGAAAAAGGCAGGCAGCTTCAGGAGTTTGTTATAATCCTCGATCCATCAATCTTGCCGTACGAAAACGAACTTAAACAATAATTAGAAGAAATAAAACGTTCCTGAATAGTTCAAGCGGCAAATTTTAACTGATTGCATGAACCAAATACATAAATTCACGAGCTCACGCTTGTTCAGTCTGCTAGGTTCCACGCGCAAAGCGCGCATCATCAGCACGTCTGCATTGTTTCTGGCAGTCTGTGCTTTTGGCGCCGCCGGCGTAGCTCCGCTCGCCCCAGACGCCTCCGACCTGCCGGTCAAATCGGTGCAGGAATCGGTCGCACTGCCGGATCTCAGCTCGCAGATCTCCGCGCTGGAACAGCAATCCTCCAACGAACACTTCGTCCACGAAGAAAAAATCCGCGCCGGCGATACGCTGGCCGCGCTGCTGACCCGTCTGGGCATCGACGACGACGCGGCCGAGAACTTTATCAAAAAAGATAAAGTCGCGAAAGGCGTGATGCAGCTCAAGACCGGCAAGCGGGTACAGGCGCAGACCGACGACGAGGGCAATCTGCAATGGCTGCGCGCCGTGGTGGTGGATGGCAAGGACATTCCGGTCAAGAACATCAAGGTCACCCGCAAGGGCGACGGCTTTGTCGCGGAAGAAGAAGCGGCCAAGCTGGAACGCCGCGTGGAAATGCATGCGCGCACCATCAGCTCGACCTTGTATGCGGCAACCGATTCGAGCGAAGACGGCGCCAAGCTGCCGGACACCATCGTCAAGCAGATCGTCGAGATGTTCTCGACCAGCATCGACTTCCGCGGCGACCTGAAGCGCGGCGACCATTTTAATGTGGTCTACGAAACGTTCTGGCAGGATGGAGAGTTTGTGCGAGCGGGCCGCATCCTGGCGGGCGAGTTCACCAACAAGGGCACGACCTATCAATCGGTCTGGTTCGAAGATCCACAAAGCAAGCAGGGCGGCGGTTACTACAGCTTCGACGGCAAAGCCCTCAAGAAAGCCTTCCTCAAATCCCCGGTTGAATTCTCCCGTATCTCTTCTGGCTTCGCGATGCGCGTGCATCCGATTTCCGGCCAGTGGAAAGCCCACAAAGGCATCGACTTCCCGGCGCCGACCGGCACTCCTATCCGCGCCTCGGGCGACGGCGTGATCGATTTCGCCGGCACCCAAAGCGGCTACGGCAATTTCGTCATGATCAAGCACTGGGCCAACTACACCACCGCCTACGCCCACATGAGCCGCTTCGCGCCTGGCCTGAAAAAAGGCAGCAAGGTCAGCCAGGGCGACGTGATCGGCTACGTCGGCACCACCGGCTGGTCGACCGGCGCCCACTTGCACTACGAATTCCGCGTCGGCGGCGAAGCCAAGGATCCGGGCAAGATGAATGTGCAGGCCCAGGCGCCGCTGACGGCAGCCGAGATGTCCCGCTTCAAGTCCTACGCTTCCGACATGTCGCACCGCTTCGCGCTGCTGCAGCCGGGCGGCTCCGGCGGCACCCGCGTCGCCGCGAAATAAGGTTTCAATTCAGCTTCATCCAAGACAGGTCGCGCCAGCGGCCTGTTTTTTTATCAGCATGCGCCGGCCAGGCCGCTTCTTCTGTGCGACAGCGCACGCCGACTCAGGCAGAATACGTTTTTCTGCTTCGGGATACCACAATGTCTCTGTATATCGGTTTGATGTCCGGCACCAGCCTGGACGGCGTGGACGGCGCGCTGGCGCGCTTCACCGGCGACGCCATCGACACGCTGGCGGCCGCCTACGTGCCCTTCCCGCCCGCCCTGCGCGCCGACCTGCTGGCCCTGCAAGCCGCCGGCCACAACGAGATCGAGCGCGAGGCGCTGGCCGCCAATCAGCTGGCGCGCTTCTACGCCGAGTGCGTCAAGGCGCTGCTGGACGACGCCTCGCTGCAAGCGCAGGACGTGCGCGCGGTGGCGGTGCATGGACAGACGGTCCGCCACCGTCCCGAGCTGGGCTTCACGCGCCAGACCAATAATCCCGCCCTGCTGGCCGAGCTGTGCGGCATCGACGTGATCGCCGACTTCCGCAGCCGCGACATCGCCGCCGGCGGCCAGGGCGCGCCGCTGGTGCCGGCCTTCCACCAGGCGCTGTTCGGCAAGCCCGGGCAGACGCGGGTGGTGGCGAATATCGGCGGCATCTCGAACATCAGCGTGCTGACGGATGGCAAGGTGATCGGCTTCGACACCGGGCCGGGCAATGTGCTGATGGATGCGTGGATCGCCCGCCACCAGGGCAAGGAATTCGACCAGGACGGCGCCTGGGCGGCCAGCGGCAAGGAAATCCCCGGCCTGCTGGCGAATCTGCTGGCCGAGCCGTATTTCGCGCTGGCGGCGCCCAAGAGCACGGGCCGCGACCTGTTCCACATCGATTGGCTGGACCAGCATCTGGCGGCGTTCGCCGGCGCGCAGCCGCAAGACGTGCAGCGCACGCTGACGCGCCTGACGGCCCTCACGCTGGCGCGGGCGATCCAGGCCTATGGTGCGGGCACGGACGCGGTCTACGTCTGCGGTGGCGGCGCCTACAACGGCGTGCTGATGGATGAGCTGGGCGCGGCGCTGGGCCGGCAGGTGACGGTGGCGTCGACGCAGGCGCTGGGCGTGGCGCCGAACCGGGTCGAGGCGATGGCCTTCGCCTGGCTGGGCTACCGTTTCACCGAGCGGCTGGCGGGCAACCTGCCGAGCGTGACGGGCGCCAGTGGCGACCGCGTGCTGGGTGCGCTGTACCCGCGCTAAAACAAAAACGGCGGCACAACCGGAGTTGTCCGCCGTTTAGCGCAACCGGCCAGGGCCGGTCGTGCGCAACTTATACCGAGAACGAAGAGCCGCAGCCGCAGGTCGAGGTGGCGGTTGGGTTCTTGATGACGAACTGCGCGCCTTCCAGGTCGTCCTTGTAGTCGATTTCCGCGCCGACCAGGTACTGGTAGCTCATCGAATCGATCAACAGCTGGACGCCGTTCTTGACCATGGTGGTGTCGTCTTCGTTGACGATTTCGTCAAACGTGAAGCCGTACTGGAAGCCGGAGCAGCCGCCACCCTGCACGAATACGCGCAGCTTCAGGTCTGGATTGCCCTCTTCCTCGATCAGTTGGGCGACCTTTTCAGCCGCGCTATCGGTGAAGATAATAGGCGACGGGATTACATCTAGCGATTCGGCGACAGCATTCATTTCAGACTCCTACGTGAAAACATTTGATCCATTATAGACCGTTGGCGTAATTCATGCTCCAGAGACCGCCAAAAGCGGCTCCACGCCGGAGCTGTCACGATGGGTCAATGTGCCCAACACCTGCGCGCCGCCGTGCATTTCCAGTACTTTATAACTGACATCTCCAATGATACGGGCACTCGGCTGGATTTCAAGCAAATCCGCGCTGAAAACACAACCCTGAACCTCGCCATTGACCACCAGGTGGTCGCAACGTATCTCGCCTTCCACACGAGCATGCTCGGCAATGACCAGATAGCTGGGATGTCCTGCCTCCGCGACAATATTGCCGATGACCTCGCCATCAATGCGCATCCCGCCGCGAAACAGCAAATTACCTTGCACGCGGGTGGCGGCGCCGATCAGGCTGTCCAAATCGATCATGTGCGGCTTTCTGCTGGCGGAGTGGGCGGGAATTCCTAATCTACTATCCCCGCCCTGCCGCACTTTGATTTACGGCAGCAGCGCGATCTGGGTCAGGCCGGTGGTTTCTTCCAGGCCGAACATCAGGTTCATGCACTGCACCGCCTGGCCGGACGCGCCCTTGACCAGGTTGTCCTGCACCACCAGCACGATCACGGTGTTGCCGTTGTCCGGGCGGTGCAGCGCCAGGCGCAACATGTTGGAGCCACGGGTGGAACGGGTTTCCGGATGCGAACCGAACGGCATCACGTCGACGAACGGCGCATCCTGGTACTGCGCCTCGAACAGCGCCTGCAGCTCTTCGTTGCCGACATCCCTGGTCAGGCGGCCGTACAAGGTCGAGTGCATGCCGCGTATCATCGGCACCAGGTGCGGCGTGAACACCAGGCCGACCTGGTCGGCGGTGAACTTTTGCAACTGCGCCGAGGTTTCCGGCGTGTGGCGGTGACCGGCCACGCCGTAGGCCTTGAAGTTGTCGCTCGATTCGGAGAACAGCGTGCCGATCTCGGCCTTGCGGCCGGCGCCGGACACGCCCGACTTGCAGTCGGCGATCAGCGAGCCTGCATCGATCAGGCCGGCCTTCAGCAGCGGGTAGTAGCCCAGCTGCATGGTGGTCGGGTAGCAGCCCGGGTTGGCGACCAGGCGCGCGCCCTTGATTGCGTCGCGGTTCAGTTCGGCCAGGCCGTAGGCCGCTTCTTCCAGCAGTTCCGGGCAGGTGTGGTCGATCTTGTACCATTTTTCAAAGACGGCCTTGTCCTTGATGCGGAAATCCGCCGCCAGGTCGATCACCTTGACGCCGGCCGCCAGCAGCGCCGGCGCCTGCGCCATGGCCACGCCGTGCGGGGTGGCGAAGAACACCACGTCGCACTTGCTCAGGTCGGCCTTGTCCGGCGACGAGAAGGCGAGGTCCACGCGGCCGCGCAGCGAAGGGAACATATCGGCAACCGGCAAGCCATCTTCCTTGCGCGACGTGATAGCCGTCAGCTGCACATCAGGGTGGACTGCCAACAGTCGCAGCAATTCCACTCCGGTGTATCCGGTGCCGCCGACGATGCCAACTTTGATCATGTTCTTTCCTTGAATGAGGTAGTGCGTAGAGGGGACTGCCATTTTATCAGGCATATGCGACAGACGCGTGACGTACCACTGCGCGCCCGCCAGATAGCAAAAAAGCCGCCCGACACAGGGCCGGCGGCTTTTTTCTTGGTGCGCCGCAAGCAGCGCACCACAGCGTAAAAATTAACGCTTCGAGAATTGCTTTGCGCGACGTGCTTTGCGCAGACCAACTTTTTTACGTTCAACTTCACGTGCATCGCGGGTAACGAAGCCGGCGCGTGCCAGATCCGGTTTCAGCGCTGCATCGTAGTCGATCAGGGCGCGGGTGATGCCGTGACGCACAGCACCTGCCTGGCCGGACTCGCCGCCGCCGTGAACGTTGACTTTGATGTCAAAACGCTCAACGTTGCCGGTCAGTTCCAGTGGTTGACGAATAACCATCAGGCCGGTTTCGCGGGAGAAGTACTCAGCCGCTGGCTTGCCGTTAACGATGATTTGGCCAGTGCCAACTTTGATAAACACACGAGCTACTGCACTCTTGCGACGGCCGGTGCCGTAATTGTAGTTACCGATCATGTCAGTTCCTTAGATTTCGAGTGCTTTAGGTTGCTGAGCAGCGTGCGGGTGCGAACCTTCAGCGTACACTTTCAGCTTCTTGATCATTGCGTAGCCCAGTGGGCCCTTCGGCAGCATGCCCTTGACGGCTTTTTCCAGAGCACGACCTGGGAAACGCTGTTGCATTTTCAGGAAGTTGGTCTCATAGATGCCACCTGGGTAGCCCGAGTGACGGTAATAGGTCTTCTCGGTTGCTTTGGTGCCGGTCACGCGCAGTTTGCCTGCATTGACGATGACGATGAAATCGCCGGTATCGACGTGAGGAGTAAATTCTGGCTTGTGTTTGCCGCGCAGTCGGAGTGCCACTTCGCTGGCAACACGTCCGAGGACTTTGTCCGTCGCGTCAATCACGAACCAATCGCGCTGGACTTCATGGCCCTTAGCGGAAAAAGTTTTCATGTTGACTTCCTAAATAATAAAACACGCTCAAATGGTGGTTCCGCCATTGTTTCAGCGGACTCGGCCTTCTTATTTACTTTCCTGAGCGAACGGAAAGCCGACAAGTATAAGCGGGAAACACCCGCCGAGTCAAGCCGCAATGCCGGCGGAATCAGGCCCCGCGGCCCCATAACGGAAAACATTGACCACATTGAAAGTGGTATCGGGCACGTACAGGCGGCCACGGTCGGCGTAAATGAAGTACGGCATCCAGACGCCGCCCGCGTCCGGGTACTTCTTGAACACGGAAATGCCGGTTTCGTAAGTCAGCGTGTGCTCGCCGATGCGGAACACTTTCAGCGCGCGGTTGACCAGGTCGTTGACGATCAGGCGGTCGCCGTCGATGCAGACGCTGGCCGGCAGCATGAATTTTTCGTAGTCGACATTGACATCGTCGCAATAACCGAGCTTGCCGTACGTCCACAGGCTATTGCCCTCGCGGTCGAACACCCGCAGGCAGTTGTTGAACTGGTCGCAGACGAACAGGCGGTCCCGGGCGTCGATGGCGACGTCGCAGGGCGTGAAGTCGTCGTCCGACTGCCAGCGGAAGTTTTTGCGGAAGGCGACGTAGCCGGTCGGCTGGATCTGCCACATCGAAATGCGGTTGTTGAGCGAATCGGCGATATAGATCTCGCCCTGGCCGTTGATGGCGATGCCCTGCGGCGCCTTCAGCGTGCCGTCGCCGCCCACGCCCTCGCGGCCGAAGGGCATGCCGTAGTTGATCAGGTAGCCGGCCGGATTGAACTGGTACATCGCCACCGTACCCATATTGAAGTTGGTGACGAACACGATCGGCGTGCCGGGGCAGATCTGCCCCAGCGGCGCCGCGTGCGGATAGTAGACGTCCATCGCCAGGTCGCCCGGCACGAAGAAGCCGCGCATCATGTCCTGCAGCTGGTGGTAGGGGGCGCTCTCGGTGTTGAAAGTCTTAATGCACCAGTTGCCGGAATCGATGTTCAGCGACGCATTCTCCATGCGCGCCAGCGGATCGATGCCCATGTGGCTGCGGAACTGCTCGTACCAGTACTTGTAGATGCTGGTCGTGGCCAGCGCCCATTGGTCGATCCAGTTGCCGCCGGCCTGGGGCTCGCGCGGCACGGTGCGGCGTTCGCGATTGAAGCCGATCACCGAGGTCATGCAATTGAATTGCGAGCTCGAGCGCAGTTGGTTCTGGTCGTCGCGCCGGTGGCCGACCGATTCGATCAGCAGCGCATCCTCCTCGCCGCCGTTGCCCATCATGCGCGGGATGCGCACCTTGATCACGCTGGAGGCGAACGGCTCGCTGATGAAATACACATCCTGCTCGCCTTCCGCCGCGCAGATCTGGTACGGCCCGACGAACACCACGTCCTCCAGCGCGCCATAGACGAAATCGGACAGGCTGTGCACCGGCTCCAGCGTGTGATTCCACATAGGCAGCAGGCCGTCGACCACGCTGACCTGATTGCCCGCCAGGTCGTACACCGTGATGGCGTTCTCGATATGCCCGGGCACGAACACGCGGTCGCCGATCACGCACACCGAACGCATCACATTGAACTTGCCGATGCCGGTGGGCTTGCCGTGCTGGTGCAGCATCACCGTGTCATGCGGCGCCTGCACGCACTCGTCGACGATGGGCCAGTCGGTGCTAATCTTCAGTATTTCGTAGTGGCCGGTGTTGGCGAGGTAGAGATTGCCTTGTGTGTCGCTGGCCAGGCCCTGCGGCCACAGCAATTCATGCCTGACGCCGGGCCCGCCGACGTGGCGGAACTGGCTGATGAATTCGCCCTCCAGCGTGAACTTGACGCAGCGGCTGGCCAGGTCGTCGACCGTGTGGAAGAACTCGTCGCAGACATACAGGTAGTCGACGCCGTCGCGCTCGCGCACCACGGTGATGCCGTTCGGATCGGACAGCGGCAGGTAATGGCTGTCGCCTTCGCCGAAGACATAGCTGAACCAGATCTCGTGCTCGTCGTAGGCGAAGACCACCACGCGGCCGTGGCCCATGTCGGTGCAGTACATCAACTGGTGTGTCGGATGCGGGCACACGTGGAAGGGCATCAGCAGGCGCGGCGCGTCGGGCGTGTCGTCGCCCGGGCCCTCGATCACATGCAGCAGTTCGGACAAATCGGCGTCAAACACCAGCACGCGACTGTTGCCTGTATCGCACACCCACAGCCTTCCGAAACTATCGGCATGCACGCCGACCGGCGAATTGAGCGTGAAATCGTCGGGCAGCGGACCCAGGGGCGTGGTGCCGGGCGCGGTCAACTCGCCATAGGAACAAAGGTATTTGATGGCCTGATTCATCGCACCCTCCTTGATCTAAGTCATAAAGTATGCGATTCGTTCGCGGTCGCTGCAAGTTAAAAAACCTCATGCAAGCCAGTCCGGCCGGACTCCTTTACAATATGCGCAACGCTTTTTAACGGAGAGAATGATGGAATGCAAAGTCAGCTGGAATGGCCCGTCGGGCATGAGTTTCTTGGCCCAGACCGGTTCCGGCCACATGGTCAACATGGATGGCGCGCCCGAGGGCGGCGGCCACAACCTGGCGCCGCGGCCGATGGAGATGGTGTTGCTGGGCACCGGCGGCTGCACGGCGTACGACGTGGTGCTGATCCTGAAGAAGGGCCGCGCCGACATCCGCGGCTGCGAATGCACCTTGACCGCCGAGCGCGCGGACACCGAGCCGAAGGTGTTCACCAAGATTAATTTCCACTTCACCGTGACCGGCAAGGACTTGAAGCCGGAAGCGGTGGAACGGGCGATCACGCTGTCGCACGACAAGTACTGCTCGGCGTCCATCATGCTCGGCAAGACCGCCGAGATCACCCACTCGTTCGAGATTATCGAGGCTTAGACGTAATACGCGGTGCTGGTCATAACCTTGCCCATCACCGCCATCACGGCCTGCACCGGGGCCGGCGTCTGCGAGGCGCCCAGCGCCTGCGCGGCGGCACCGTGTTCGATCTCATCCTGCCGCATCTGCTCGACGATGGCGCGCGACTTGGCGTCCTGCGGCGGCAGCTTATCCAGATGGCTGGCCAGGTGCGCCTCCACCTGCCGCTCGGTCTCCACCACAAAGCCCAGGCTGCGCGCATCGCCCAGCACCGCCGCCACCGTGCCCAGCGCATACGCGCCGGCATAGAACAGCGGATTGAGCACGCTGATGTGCGAGTTCAGTTCGGCCAGCCGCTGCGCGGTCCAGGCCAGATGGTCTTCCTCTTCCCTGCCCGCCTGCTCGAACTGCGCGCGCATTTCCGCGGTCTTGGCGAAGCGGCTCTGCGAGTTGTACAGCGCCTGCGCGCACACCTCGCCCACATGGTTCACCCGCATCAAGCCGGCGCTGTGGCGGGTTTCCGCCTCGCTCATCTGGGCGTCGGCCGCGTGCTGCGCCGGCGTCGGCCGCGATGCCGAGGCGACGCCGGTGATCACGCGCAGCGCCTTGTCGGCGCCGGCGATCAATCGGTCCAGCGGAGTGTGGTGCTGTGCGGCCATAGGAAAACTCGATTTCGGACGAAAGCAATATTATAGAGGCGTCAGCCTCAGTTTGCCTCGGCCGCTTCGCGCAACTGGCGCTGGCGTTCGATGTAGTCGGCCACCGGGCCGCGCACGTCGATCCTGGAAATGTCCTTCGCCACGCTCAGGTTCAGGCCCAGCAGGAAGGGGATGTTCTCGATCGGAACTTCCGGGCAGTGCTCGGCAAACGCACGCAGGAAGCGCTTGGATTCCACCACCGGCACCACCTTCTCCCCGCTCATGTATTGCAGGATGCTAGTGATGCTGTGGCCCTTGCCGATGCTGTGATAGATGAAGCGGTTGAAGTCGCGGTCCAGCTTGCCGAAATCCAGCGTTTCCTTGGTCATCAGGCCCGACAGGTAAAACAGGCCCAGCGCCACGCGAAAGAAGCCGGTGGACTCGCTGCGATCGACGCCGCAATGGGTGACCGCCAGAATTTTTTCCTGCAATTGAGGATGCATTTTTTGTTGTTCTCCCATATCCGACTATAGCAAGACATTTGTACAGCTAGTAGCTTGCGCGCGAGAATTTTTACATGCTACTCTTGAAATCTTTTTAACAAGGGGCAGAACAATGATCGAGGTCAAGGGTCTCGCCAAGCGTTTTCGCCTGTCGTCGCGCGGCGGCAAGCCGGCCCAGGCGCGCGATCCGCGCGACCACGACGGCTGGTTCCATGCGGTGCGCGACGTCAGCTTCCGCTGCGCTCCCGGTGAGGTGCTGGGCCTGCTCGGGCCCAACGGCGCCGGCAAAACCACCACCCTGCGCCTGCTGTCCACCGCCCTGAAACCAGATGCAGGCAGCATACACGCCAACGGCGTCGACCTGCTGCAAGATCCGCTGGCGGCGCGCCAGCACATCGGTTTTTTATCCGGCACCACCGGCCTGTACGGCCGCCTGACCGCGCGCGAAAACGTCGAATACTTCGGCCGCCTGCACGGCATGAGCCCGCCCTACCTGAAGCGCCGCTGCGACGAGTTGTTCGAGCTGCTGCAGATGACCGAGTACGGCAACAAGCGCGCCGACCAGCTGTCCACCGGCATGAAACAGAAATGCTCGATCGCCCGCACCGTGGTGCATGAGCCACAGATCGTCATCCTCGACGAACCGACCACCGGCCTGGACGTGATGTCGGCCAAGATCCTGCTGGACTTCATCGCCAGCTACAAGGCGCTGCATGTGCCGCTGATCTTCTCCACCCACCACCTGCACGAAGTGGAAAAGCTGTGCGACCGCGTCTGCATCATCAACCACGGCAAGACCGCCTTCCACGGCACGGTCGACCAGCTGCGCCACCTGGGCGGCAGCGCCGACCTGTACGACGCCTTCGTCGGCGTCATCAACCAGGAGCCCTGAGCCATGTGGATCATCTACCTCAAGGAGTTGCTGGAGCTGGCGCGCGACCGCCGCACCTTCTTCTTCACCGTGTTCATTCCGGTGTTCGCCATGCCGCTGATCTTCGCCGGCTTCAGCTACGTCTCGTCGAGCATGTTCAAGCAGGCCAGCCAGGCCGAGATGACCTACTCCATCTTCGGCAAGGACAACGCGCCCAAGCTGGCCGAACGCTTCGCCAGCGAAAAAGGCTTCCGCGAAGTGGTGCTGGCCGGCCCGGCCGACATCAAGGCCGCCATCGGCGACGACCGCATCAAGTTCGCGCTGGTGATCCCGGCCGGCTTCGAAGCGAGCCTGGCCCAGCAACAGCAAGCCGTGATCGCGCTGCACTACAACAGCGCCGTCACGGTCGACCTGACGCGCAAGCGCGTGCTGTCGGTGGTCGGCGGCCAGAACCGCCTGCTGCGCGAACAGGCGCTGTCCGCGCTCAAGCTCAACAAGGAGCAGCTGCGCTTCGCGCTCGACCCGATCACGCTGGAAGACCACTCCACCGCCGACAAGCGCGAGCAGATGGGCGCCGTGGTCGGCGGCATGCTGCCCTACATCCTGCTGATGGTGTGCCTGATGGCGGCCATGTATCCGGCGATCGACACCGGCGCCGGCGAGAAGGAACGCGGCACCCTGGAAACCCTGCTGCTGGCGCCGGTCTCGCGCACCGCGCTGGTGATGGCCAAGTTCCTGATGCTGTTCACCGTCGGCCTGACCTCGGCGCTGCTGATGATAGCCAGCCTGGGCATGCTGCTGTATTTCTTCGGCCCCATGATGGGCGGCGACCTGGTGCAGATGGTGCGCGCCATCGGCCTGCTCGACCTGACCATGGTGGCGCTGATGCTGGTGCCGACCGCCGCCATCTTCGCCGCCATCCTGCTGTCGATCTCGGTCTACGCCAAAAGCTACAAGGAAGCGGCCGGGCTGATCTCGCCGCTGATCATCGTCACCGTGCTGCCGACCCTGGTGGCGCTGCTGCCCGGCGTCGAGCTGAACTGGAAATGGGCGATGGTGCCGATGACCAATGTTTCGCTCGCGATGAAGGAATTGGTGAAGGGCACGATGGACTACAGCATGTTCTGGCTCATCCTGCTGTCGACCAGCCTGACCGCCGGCGCCCTGCTGGCCCTGTGCCGCTGGTGGTTCAACCGGGAGCAGGTTTTGTTTAGAAATTGAACAAGTTGTCTATTCAACTAGCCACGGATGGGGCCGCTACGCGCCGCCGTCTGGTCGGCCTTTTCTGCACTCTGGCGCGCGGTTTCGGCCGCCTATCGCAATGGCGCCCCACATATAGAGCAAATTCAATACAATGCCATCATGTGAAAAGTGTATGGCCGTGCAGAAACGCGGCGCAGGCACCGGCAGAATCATTCAGGAGTTAGCATGGAATTACGCATCAGCAACTTGTCTAAAACCTACGGCAATGGCGTCGTAGCGCTGGACAATATCTCGCTCACCATCCCGGCCGGGATGTTCGGTTTGCTCGGGCCCAACGGCGCCGGCAAGTCGACGCTGATGCGCACGCTGGCGACCTTGCAGGAATGCGATTCCGGTTCGGTGTTCCTGGACGACATCGACGTGCTGGACGAAAAAGACGAGGTGCGCCGCCTGCTGGGCTACCTGCCGCAGGACTTCGGCGTGTACCCGAAGGTGACGGCCTACGAGCTGCTCGACCATTTCGCCGTGCTCAAGGGCCTGTCCAACCGCAACCGCCGGCGCGAAGTGGTCGACGGCCTGCTGCAGCAAACCAATCTGTTCGACGTGCGCAACCAGCGCCTCGGCGGCTTCTCCGGCGGCATGCGCCAGCGCTTCGGCATCGCCCAGGCGCTGCTGGGCGACCCCAAGCTGATCATCGTCGACGAGCCGACCGCCGGCCTCGACCCGCAGGAACGGGTGCGCTTCCACAACCTGCTGTCCGACATCGGCGACGACAAGACCGTGATCCTGTCGACCCACATCGTCAGCGACGTGGCCGACCTGTGCGCCAACATGGCCATCATCAACAAGGGCCATCTGCTGCTGTGCGGCCCGACCCAGGAATTGATCCACGACGTCAGCGACAAGATCTGGGCCCGCTTCATCGACAAGCGCGACCTGCAATCGTTCCAGCTGCGCCATCCGGTCATCTCGTCGCGCCTGCTGTCCGGCCGCACCCTGATCCATGTCTACAGCGAGACCGATCCCGGCGATGGCTTCGAAGAAGCCATCGGCGACCTCGAGGATGTCTATTTCGCCACCATCGCCGGCCGCCACAGCGCTGCGGCCACCTGCGATTAAGGCGGGCCCATGTTTTCCATCGCCTACTTTGAAGCGCGTCAGCGCCTCAAGCTGCTGTCCACCTGGGTTTATTTCTTCGGTTTCCTGGCGCTGTCGCTGCTGTGGATGGCCGCCGCGGGCGGCGTCTTCAAGGGCAGCTCGGTCGCCTTCGGCAGCCAGCTGATCAATTCGCCGCGCTCGCTGATGTTCACCACCAGCGTGCTGGCCTCGCTGGGCGTGGTGGTCATGGCCGCCATGATGGGCCGCTCGGTGCAGCAGGATTTCGAATACGACATGCAGCACTTCTTCTTCTCGGCGCCGATCAAGAAGCACCAGTACATGTTCGGCCGCTTCCTCGGCGCCTACCTGACCTTGGCCATCATCTTCACCAGCATCCTGCTGGGCGCCTGGCTGGGCAGCTACATCCCCGGCATCGATCCGGAGCGGCTGGGCCAGCCTGGCGTGCCGGGCTATCTGATTCCCTACCTGATCGTCATCCTGCCCAACATCTTCATCTTCGGCGCGGTGTTCTTCATCCTGGCCGCGCTGACGCGGCGCATGCTGCCGGTCTACATCTCCAGCGTGGTCATGCTGATCGGCTACATCGTCGCCCCCGGCCTGGCGCGCGACCTCGACTACAAAACCCTGGCCGCGCTGATCGACCCCTTCGGCACCACCGCCGTGATCCGCCTGACCGAGTACTGGCCCATCATCGAGCGCAACAGCCGCATGTTCTGGCCGGAAGGCGTGTACCTGCTCAACCGCGTGCTGTGGTGTTCGTTCGCGCTGGCCGGCCTGCTGCTGGGCTACTGGCGCTTCCACTTCATCGCCACCATCGACAGCGGCGCCGGCAGCACCAGCCGCGGCGAAGGCGAAACCCCGCTGCACCTGTCGGCCCAGTCCACCAGCACCCAGGAAAAGCCGGACTTCCAGTCGCGCAGCCTGGCCGCGCTGCTGTTCAAGATGAGCTGGCTGAACCTGCGCGAAACCACCAAGAACATCTACTTCCTGGTGCTGGTGCTGGCCGGCGTGCTGATGATGCTGGCCAGCGCGCTGGACATGGGCTCGATGTTCGGCACCACCACCTATCCGGTCACCTACCTGGTGCTGGAGTCGGTGTCGGCCACCTTCACGCTGTTCATGTTCGTCATCACCACCTTCTACGCGGGCGAGCTGGTGTGGCGCGAACGCGAGGCGCGCATGGCGCAGATGCTGGACGCGCTGCCGATCCCGAGCTGGCTGCCGCTGCTGTCCAAGCTGATCGCGCTGATCGGCCTGCAAACCCTGCTAATGGTGGTGGTGATGCTGTGCGGCATGGCGATCCAGATCGCCAAAGGCTATTTCATCCTGGAGCCGGGGCTGTACCTGTACCACCTGTTCCTGCTCCAGCTGCCGGCCTATGCGCTGTCGGCGGTGCTGGCGATCGCGCTGCAAGTGCTGATCAACCAAAAATACCTGGCCTACTTCGCGATGATCGTCTACTACGTGGCCAGCGTCACGCTGGGCACGGTGGGCATCGACGATCCCATGCTCATCTACGGCAGCATGCCGACCTTCATCTATTCCGCCATGAACGGCTACGGCCACTTCCTGGCGCGCGAGCGCTGGTTCGAGCTCTACTGGACCGGCGCCGCCCTGCTGCTGATCGTGCTGTCGCTGCTGTTCTGGGCGCGCGGCACCAACGACGGCTGGCGCCAGCGCCTGCAACTGGCGCGCCATGCGCTGACGGTGCCGGTGCTGAGCGCGCTGGCGGCCGGCCTGCTGGTCCTGGTCGGCGCCGGCAGCGTGGTGTTCTACAACACCCACATCGTCCACTGTTTCAAGTCGGCCTACCAGAAGGATGCCGAACGCGCCGACTACGAGCGCAAGTACAAGAAATTCGCCGTGGTGCCGCAGCCGCGCATCACCGACGTCAAGCTCGACGTCGCCATCGCGCCGGAACAGCGCAGCCTGGTCGTCAAGGGCCGCTATCTGCTGGAGAACAAAACCGCGCAGCCGATCAGCGACGTGCTGGTCTACCAGGACAACAGCACCAGCCAGTTGAAGGTACGCTTCAGCCAGGACGCGCGGCCAGGCTTCCAGGATGACGAGCTCGGCTTCTACAGCTACAAGCTGGCCAAGCCGCTGGCGCCGGGCGCGCAGCTGGCGATGGACTTCGACGTGGTCTACCTGCCCGGCGGCATCCTGGGCATGGGCCAGGACACGCCGGTGATCGGCAACGGCACCTTCTTCAACAACGGCGTGCTGCCGCACATCGGCTACCAGCAAGGGATGGAACTGAGCGACGTGCGCGACCGCAGGAAACACAAGCTGCCGGCGCGCGAGCGCATGCTGCCGCGCGACGATCCGGCCGGCCTGGCCAACAACCTCATCAGCAACGACGCCGACTGGATCAACTTTGACGCTACCGTCAGCACCAGCGCCGACCAGATCGCCATCGCGCCGGGCACGCTGGTCAAGGAATGGAGCAAGCAGGGACGGCACTACTACCACTACAAGATGGACCAGCCCATCCTGAACAACTACGCCATCCAGTCGGCGCGCTACCTGGTCAAGCGCGACTGGTGGCAGGACGTGGGCATCGAGCTGTACTACCATCCCGGCCACGAGTACAACCTCGACCGCATGGACAAGGGCATCAAGGAATCGCTGGACTACTACACCCGCAACTACGGGCCCTACCAGCACAAGCTGGTGCGCATCGTCGAGTTCCCGCGCTACGCCACCTTCGCGCAATCGCTGCCGACCACGATACCGTATTCGGAATCGCTGGGCTTCATCGCCAAGGTCAACGACAAGAGCCCGAAGGACATCGACTACCCGTTCTACGTCACCGCGCACGAAGTGGCGCACCAGTGGTGGGGCCACCAGCTGGTCGGCGGCAACACGCGCGGCGGCACGGTGCTGAGCGAAACGCTGGCCGAATACTCGGCGCTGATGGTCATGAAAAAGAACTTCGGCGCGGACAAGATGCGGCGCTTCCTGCACTACGACCTGGACCTGTACCTGATGGGCCGCGCGCTGGAGCGCAAGAAAGAAATGCCGCTGGCGGAAAACGAAAACCAGAACTACATCCAGTACCGCAAGGGCAGCCTGGCGATGTACCAATTGCAGGACATCCTGGGCGAAGCCAAGGTCAACGCCGCGTTGAAGGAGATGCTGGCGCAATATGGCCGCAAGACCGGGCCCTATCCTAGCGTCACGGTGCTGGTCGACGCGCTGCGCAAGATCACGCCGCCGGAGCAGGCCTACCTGATCGACGACCTGTTCAACCACATCGTGCTGTACGAAAACCATGCGGTCTCGGCCACCGCGCGCAAGCTGGTGGACGGCAAGTATGAAGTGACGTTCGCGGTCAGCGCCGCCAAGGTGCGGGCCAACGACCAGGGCGCGGAAAAAGACACGCCGTTGAAGGACTGGATCGACATCGGCATCGACGACAAGGACGGCAACAGCCTGTACCGCGAGCGCAAGCTGATCGAGCGCAAGGACAATCTGTACACCGTGATCATCAGCGGCCGTCCGGGCAAGGCCGGGATCGACCCCGACAACAAGCTGATCGACCGCAAGCCCGACGACAACATGCTCCCCGTCGAACTGCAGAGCCAATAAGCGGGGGTCAAGTCTGACATTCGGACACGGCCTCTGCCGTAGCTGATCGTACGGCAGAGGCCGTGTCCGAATGTCAGACTTGACCCCGGATTAGGTGGCCCGCCAGCGAGGCCGCCAGTTCGCGCTGCCAGGCGCTGGCCTTGACGCGGTTCCACACCAGCGCCACCTGCTCCACGCATTCGAACCCGCAATCGGCCACGTGGATGCGGCGCAGCTCGGGATCGGCCAGCGCGAAGTCCGGCAGATAGGCCAGCGCTTCGCCGGATTTGACCAGCGCCAGCAACAGCTGCAGATCGTCGGTCCAGTAGCGGATCTTGCGCGGCAGTTGGTCGTCGCGCCAGCCGTCGGAACGGGCGCCGCGCTGCACGCCGCAAAACAGCGACCTCGACGGGCAGGCGAAATCATGCGCCAGCACCTGCGCCGTGTCCGCCTCCAGCAGCGACGCCGGCGCCAGCGACGCCACCAGCGGATGACGCTGCCCCGCCACCAGATGCAAGGTCACGCTGCCCAGAGGCGTGACCTGCCATTCATCCGACCAGTGCTCGCCGCGTCCCTCGATGACGTCGCCGGTGACGATGGCGGCGTTGATATCGCCGCGCAGCAGCGCCGCCAGCGCTTCATCCTCGAACATGGCCTGCATGCGCAGGCTGGCCTCCGGGTAGGCGCGCAGCGCCTGCGACAGCATCTGTCCATGCCGCCACAGCAGGATGGCCGGGCCGGCGACGCGGCTGTCCACGGCGGCGCGTTCGCCCATCAGGTCGGCCTTGGCCTGGTCGGCCAGCGCCAGCAAGTTCTGGGCGCGGGCCAGCAACAGCTGGCCGCTATCGTTCAACACCAGCTGCTTGGCGCTGCGGTCGAACAGCGGCTTGCCCAGGCTGTCTTCCAGCCGCTTGAGCGCCTTGGACACCGCCGACGGCGTCAAATGCAACTCCAGCGCGGCGGCGCCCAGCGATGGACGGCGCGCGGCGCTGACGAAAACACGCAGGTCGGAAAGATTCATGATGTCCCAACAGGATACGAAAGGTGAATTTAAGTTGCTTTACTGGATACGAAGCGCATCTTACCATCTGCAGCATGACGACTCTCACCCAACAACAATGGATCTACCGCCGGCAACCCGTCGGCCAGATCACGGCCGAGCACTACCAGCTCGTTGAACAACCACTGTCGACCGCGCTGGGCGACGGCGAGGTGCTGATCGAAGCGCGCTGGTTCAGCGTCGATCCCTACATGCGCATCGGCCAGTCCACAAAGCCGACCTACGACACCGAGCCGCATCCGCTCAACACCGTGCAGCAAGGCGCCGTGGTGGCGCAGGTGCTGGCGTCGAACGCGCCCGGCTTCGCCGCCGGCGACTGGGTGCAGAGCTACACCGGCTGGCAGACGCATGCGCGCATCCACGCCAGCGGCCTGAAGCGCATCGATCCCGAGCTGGCGCCGGTGACCACCGCGCTCGGCGTGCTGGGCATGCCGGGCCGCACCGCCTGGTTCGGCCTGACGGAATCGGGCAAGCCGCATGCGGGCGAGGTGGTGGTGGTGTCCGGCGCGGCCGGCGCGGTGGGCTCGCTGGTGGTGCAATTCGCCAAGCGCCACGGCGCGCGCGTGCTCGGCATCGCCGGCGGCGCCGCCAAGTGCGACTGGCTGCGCAACACGCTGTACGCGGACTGGGCCATCGACTACAAGGCCTACGCCGACGCAGGGTCGCTGGGCGCGGAAATCAAGCGACTGACCGGCGGCGTCGACGTGTATTTCGATAACGTCGGCGGCATGGTGACCGATGCGGTGATCCCGCTGATCAACCGCCGCGCGCGCATCGTCATCTGCGGCCAGATCAGCCAGTACAGCGGCGGCCTGGAGACGCCGGAACTGGGGCCGCGCCTGCTGCATCACATGCTGTACCAGCGCGCCACCATCCAGGGCATGCTGGCGCGCGACTATCTGCACCGCACGGACGAAATGATCAACATCGTCGCGCCGTGGGTGAAGGCGGGCGAGATCGTGTTCGAGGAAACCGTAATCGACGGCTTCGCGCAATTGCCGTCCGCGCTGAACTCGCTGTTCACCGGCGAGCATCGCGGCAAGCTGCTGGTGAAGGCATGAGGGCCGCACTACTTGCGCTGGCCTTGATCGCCGGCGGCGCCGGTGCGGCCGACGCCAGCTACGGCGAGCACGGCATGGCGCTGTTCGGCGGCAAGGAGGGCCTGTACGCATCGCACCTGCCGATGTTCCATGCGCCGCACGACTATCAGGTGATCCTGCAAGTGCACGTGGCCGATCCCGCCACCGACGCGGCGCTGCGCCAGCGCCTCGACGGCAAGACCGCGCTGTGGACCATCGCGCCGGAGAAGTTCGAGCTGTCGCGCCTGGCGCCTGCGAGCGCCGCGCCGCTGCGACAGTTCAAGGCCGACCTGGTGCTGGGCCATTTCGAGCAAGGCGGCAAGACGCAGTTCGCCGCCTCCACTGTCGTGGTCGACAAGGTGCTGATGTACCGCCAGTTGTCGCCGGCGCAGAAGGCCAGTGCCGACGCCCGCTACGTGCAGATCGGCAGCGGCAAGCAGCGCTACCTGGTCAAGCAGATCGACAGCCGACCGGATTTCGATCACATCGTTTCCTACGCGGCGGCCGGCGGCGCATCGACGGCGGCGATCACGCTGAACAAGCAAGCCTTGCGGCAGCCGGACGTGCAAGCGCTGGCCGCCGCGCTGCATGTGCCCGCCAGCGCGATTCGTGGTACGGTCTATTTTTACACCGACGATTTGAAGTGACATGGTTCCAGCAGAATACCAAGGCCTGTGGCGCCGCAGCGGCATCTGGCGCAGCAACGGCAGCAGCGACCTGACCACGCAAGTGTGGTGGCTCCAGGCGGAGCGCTATCACATCGACCTGCGCATTCCCGTCGACCGCATCGGCATCAACGGCTTCGCCGGCGAGACCGTGGTGGAAGGCGAGCGCTGCACCTGGCATCCCGCCATCGCCTACCCCGCCCTCAGCGGCGAGCTCGACGCCGGCTGGATGCGCTTCGACGACGCTGACCACGTCCACGAAACCGGCCTCGACAACAGCTACGAGGAAGATTGGTATCGCGAGCCCAGCGGCGCCATGCACGGCCTGCGGCTGGCAGATCCGCATAGCGACCACTTGGCTTATCTGTTGATCAGCGACGACTGGCTGGCCTGGGCTTGCGGCAGTCCAAGTGGCGCGTGCGAGATCACAATCTATCGGAGCGAACAGCCGCAATGGATCGCCATCGCCACCAACCTGGCCACGGCCACACCCGCAGTCGCGCTCAGCAAGGAAGACGTGCTGCAATGGCAGGCCGGCGAACCAGTCGAAATCCCCATGAAGCCGGGCAAGACCTGGCGCGTTTAGCTCCAGCCGGCACGCACTCTACTTTCGGCAAGATCAAGCATCGCATCCACGCGATATACTAAAGTCATACAAGGACATCAGATTCTGGAGCCAAGCCATGTCACCAGCCAAACAACGAGTAATCAGTCTTCTGGAGTCTCTGCCAGACGACTGTTCGCTAGACGATATCCAGTATCATCTTTACGTGCTCACCAAGATCGAGAAAAGCGACGAGCGCGTAAAAGCTGAGGGAACACTTTCGCAGGACGATGTCAAACGGCGCCTTAGCAAATGGCTCGAAGGATAGTTTGGTCGGAAGCCGCGACCGAACAGCGGCTTTGCATAGGTCCAGCTTCGACTAGAGGGATTTCATCCAGTAGCCAGGTCGTTTCTTGTCGTGCGCAATCGCAAAGATAATAATCTCGGCCGTCTCTTCGCGGTACACCACCGTAAATGGAAAGCCCTTAACCTTGGTCTTACGCGTACCAGCAGTCCCAATGGTCCACCTGTAGGGAACTTCAAGATCAGATTGAACGTCGCTTGCACGGCAGTTCGAAAACGCCGGCCGGCTCCGGGTTGCAGCTTCTCGTAGTACTCCGTCTCGCGCAGCAACTCGGCGCGGGCTTCGGCTCGTATGCGGAGGCGTTTCTGGTTCAAGGTGCTATACGGGCGGCATCATTCATCACGTCATCCACCTCGAATAACTCGCCGTCCCCGCGCTCATGGGAGGCGACGCGACGTTCGATTTCCACCATCCATACGGCATCGACCTCGCCCAACGCATCGCTATGCAAGGACTGGAGAAGTAAGGACAGCAAGCGTAGCCGCTCATGGGCAGGGAGCGCGCAGCCCAAAGCGGCAAGTTCGGCAACACGATCGGCCATGATCACTCCTGATGTAGAGATGCGA
Source organism: Duganella sp. GW822-FHT06D06 (assembly GCF_058799615.1). Taxonomy (NCBI): domain Bacteria; kingdom Pseudomonadati; phylum Pseudomonadota; class Betaproteobacteria; order Burkholderiales; family Oxalobacteraceae; genus Duganella; species Duganella sp. GW822-FHT06D06. The sequence continues at coordinate 38,288 of NZ_JBXALQ010000005.1, read as the reverse complement.
GCTGTATTTTCTACTCGCCGGCTAAAGGAACTCATTGCAGTATATTTTGAAATAAAAACGGGACCATCAAGGTCCCGTTTTTTATTGGCTCCGCTGAAAATTACTCAGCGGTGGCTGCAGCTTTCTTAGGTGCTGCTTTTTTGGCTGGCGCTTCTTGGCCGCCGGCTTTTTGACCGCTGCCGCCTTGGCCGGAGCCTTGGCAGCCGCCGGCGCCATCTACTTCGCCACCGGCGATCTGCAATAATTAATACCGAAAGGAAAATATTATTGACAACTAGATAATGCTATGTAATATTGCATGCCGTTATTACAACCACAATGATCTAGGGATGTCACATGAATTGGAAAAAAATCGTCAGTCTTGCAAGTTTTTGTTTGTTGGCCGCTGCTGCGCCGACAAGTCATGCTGAGAGTATCGCTAATGCCCAGCTGACTGGATTTACCTACACACTCATCGATCTTAATCCTGGCGATGGAATCGCCCCCAGCCTGACGTTAACCAATCCTTCGTATTGGATCGCAGCCGCCGCGTACCCAGACTCGTCTGGGCATCCTAATCCGGTGGACATTATTAACCACCCTGGTGGAGCCTCCGTCACTGACGGCACCGGCGGCGCCACCTCCCTTTACGTCGACACTCTCGCGTTTTCCTTTACCCATGTAAGCGGGACATCGCCGCGATTTTCCGCCGATACCATAGTTCAATGGGACTTCGCGCTGACACCACACACTGCAGCAGTCATCATGGGTTACGGTAGCATTTCCTCACAACAAACATCTGATGCCGTGGTCAACGCATACGCTGGGGTCTTTGCGTCGTATAAGGCAAATCCAGCCGATCTGTATGAAACCTATCTTGACGATAGCCTTTATTCATACCGTGGCCCGCAACAAAGCAGGGTCCTCAACGTGACAGTCATCGCCGGGAATGCCGAACTCGATGGCCGGCTCGGTTTTTCTACAAGCACATCCGGCCAAAGCTTCGCAGCGCCGGTGCCGGAGCCTGAAACTTATGCCATGTTCCTGGGCGGTCTGGTAGTCGTCGCTTTCGCAAGGCGTCGGTCGAAGGCATAAAAAAAACGGGACCATAAGGTCCCGTTTTTATTGGCTCCGCTGAAAATTACTCAGCGGTGGCGGCAGCTTTTTTAGGCGCCGCTTTCTTGGCTGGCGCTTTCTTGGCCGCCGGCTTTTTGGCCGCTGCCGCCTTGGCCGGAGCCTTGGCTGCCGCCGCCTTCTTGGCCGGAGCTTTCTTCGCCGGCGCCGCGTCTTCCGCTGCACCGTCCGCGCCCTCGTCCGCTACCTTGGCCGCCTTGCCTTTGGCCGGAGCCTTGGCCTTGCGCTCTTCGAACTCGAAGCTGATCTTGCCATCCTTGCCCTTGGTCAGGAAGGCCTTGAACGGACGACGCGTGCGCTGCGAGACAAAGCCCGGCAGCAAGTCGGTCTTGCCATCGTTCAGCAGCTTGACCATCTGCTCCGGCAAAATCTCCTGTTGCAGGATGATGCGGCCGCTGCGGAAATCGCAAGTCTTCGGCTTGGCGACGCTGTTTTCGCAAACATACGCCAGGCCCATCTCGTACACGCCGCCGGCGCACTTCGGGCACGGGCCCAAGGCGGTCTGGCCGGTGAAGTCGACCGGCTCGGCATCTTCCGAATCGTCGTTCTGGCCGAAGTCGAACTCCAGCTTGAAGTTCTTGATCTCTTCGTCGCGCACGATGCGCAGGATGGCCGCGAACGGACGTCCCATCTTCGAGCGGAAACCTTGCAGCGGGCCGATGGTGCGGTCCTTCAGCAACTGCTCCACTTCCTCGATTTCAAACTGGCGGCTGCCCGGCGTTTTGCTCATCGAGAATTCGCACTTGGTGCAGGCGAAGCGGCGATAGTTTTCCTTGACCACGCTGCCGCAGTTCGGGCACGGCGTGTGCAGGGTGTGGTAGTCACCCGGGATCGTATCGTTGTCGTATTCCTTGGCGCGCTTGACGATGATCTGCGTCATCTGCGCGATTTCACGCATGAACTCGTCACGCGAGATCTTGCCCTTCTCCATCTGCGACAGCTTGTATTCCCACTCGCCGGTCAGTTCCGGCGCGGTCAGTTCGTTGACGCCCAGGCCGCGCAGCAGCGTCATCAGCTGGAACGCTTTCGCGGTCGGCATCAGCTCGCGGCCTTCGCGCAGCAGGTAGCGCTCGGTCAGCAGGCCCTCGATGGTGGCGGCGCGCGTCGCTGGCGTGCCCAGGCCCTTGCCGGCCATCGCATCGCGCAGTTCGTCGTCCTCGACCAGCTTGCCCGCGCCTTCCATCGCCGACAGCAGCGTCGCTTCCGTGTAGCGGGCGGGCGGCTTGGTGACCAGGCCGTTGGCGTTGACCGTGTCGGTCAGCACCTTCTCGCCCTTGGCGACCGGCACCAGGTTGCCGTTGGCGTTGCCGTCCTTGTCGTCGTCGGTCGAGGCTTCCTTGCCGTAGATCGCCAGCCAGCCCGGATTAGTCATGACCTTGCCCTCAGTCTTGAACTGATGGCCGGACACTTCGGTGTAGCGGGTGGTGACCTGGAACTCGGCAGGCGGGAAGAACACGGCCATGAAGCGGCGCGTGACCAGGTCGTACAGCTTCTGTTCCGGCTCGGACAGGTTCTTCGGCGCGATGGTGGTCGGAATGATCGCGAAGTGATCCGAGATCTTGGTGTTGTCGAAGATGCGCTTGTTCGGCTTGACCCACTTCTTGTCCAGGATCTGCTTGGCGAACTGGTGGTAGTTCGGGTTTTCCTTGACCACTTCCAGCGCCTGCATCACGGTCGGAATGTAATCTTCCGGCAGATGACGCGAATCGGTACGCGGGTAGGTCAGCGCCTTGTGCTTTTCATACAGCGCCTGCGCCAGGCCCAGCGTGTTCTTGGCCGAGAAACCGAAGCGCGAGTTGGCTTCGCGCTGCAAGCTGGTCAGATCGAACAGCGCGGGCGCCATCGACGTGGTCGGCTTGGATTCTTCGGTGACGGCGCCCTGCTTGCCGCGCACGGCCAGCGCGATGGAGTCGGCCGCGGCCTTGCTCCACAGGCGCTCGGCGCGTTTTTCCGGGTCGGTCTCGTCCTTCTTGAACTTGGTGTCCAGCCAGCGGCCTTCGTAGATGCCGGCCGCGCAGACGAACTCGGCGCGCACTTCCCAGAAGTCGCGCGAGACGAATTTCTTGATCTTCTCTTCGCGCTCGACCACGATCGACAGGGTCGGCGTCTGCACGCGGCCCACGGTGGTCAGGTAGAAACCGCCCTCTTTCGAGTTGAACGCGGTCATCGCACGGGTGCCGTTGATGCCGATCAACCAGTCCGCCTCCGAGCGGCAACGGGCGGCGTCGGCCAGCGGCATCATGTCTTCGTCGGTCCGCAACTTGGTGAAGCCTTCGCGGATCGCGCCGGGCGTCATCGATTGCAGCCACAGGCGCTTGACCGGTTGCTTGGCCTTGGCGTTCTGCGCGATCAAACGGAAAATCAACTCGCCTTCGCGGCCCGCGTCACATGCGTTGATCAGGGTGGTGACATCTTTGCGCTTGATCAGCTTGTTGAGCACCTTGAGGCGCGCCTCGGTCTTGGCGATCGGGTTCAGCGCGAAGTACGGCGGAATCATCGGCAGGTGGGCGAAGCTCCATTTGCCGCGCTTGACGTCGTGTTCTTCCGGTACGGCGATTTCCAGCAGGTGACCGACGGCGGAGGACAGCACGTACTCGTCGGATTCAAAGTACTCATCGTGCTTGGTAAAGCCGCCAAGCGTCTTCGCGATGTCGTTCGCGACAGAAGGCTTCTCGGCGATGATGAGGGTTTTGGTCATATTTTGTATCTCGTTTTTTAACACTTGGGATGGGTGCAGCATGCGCATCATACATGGATCGTGTCGCAGTCTGCACTTTTGCGATGCGGATGGCAAGGCCGAGGCGTCACAGTCTTGTCAAAGCGCCAATGATAAGCGCGTTGCCGGCAAGACTGCAAGCAAACCGCGCAGGACAGCGGCAATACAGCGTATCGCGCAGCAGAATGTTGCTTAATTCGTTACTCAAAAGGAAGCACCGGCCGCTGCGGCGGCTTATATTAGTGCAGCAGGCGGGGCGCCTGGTCCTCGTCGGAACCGAACAGGTCGTCGAACATCAGCGCGTCCGGCTCTTTTCCTTGGCTCCAGAGCAACATCAGCACGATGACCTTGAGCTTGCCCAGCGAGACCGGCGCCTCTTCCAGCGCCAGCGCGCGCTCGATGACGATTTCGCGCTGCAGCGGCGACAGCACCTTGGCCGACTCGAGGAACTGGATGAAGCCGATCGCGGCCGAGCCCAGCACATCTTGCTCTTCTTCCACGTAGAAACGGGTGCCGGTGGAGGATGCGGTCAGCGTGTGTTCCACCCCGGCCATGGCGTTCAGGTCGGTCAGCCAGACCAGCGCCTCGGAAATCTCGACATCGTCAAAACCGACAGCCGACAGTTTCTTGGCCAATGCGGCCGGTTCCGGGCAGGCATCGGGACGATAATAAGTCTCGTAGAGATAAACAAGGATGTCGAACATGGCTCTACTCTATCAGTTAAAACAGATCGGACACAAGTGCCGGACGGTTCGCCTTTTCTTCCCACCATCATGCGCGCAAACGCTGAAACATGCCACCAGGCAATCGCTCGACCAGGCCTGCCAGCTCCAGCGCCAGCAACTGCCCCTGCAAGTCGGCGGCGGACTGGTTCAGCCGCAGCGCCAGCAGGTCGGCGCCGGCCGGATGCTCGCCCAGCGCCGTCAGCACCCGGTCGACAAAGGTATCGTCCAGCGACGGCCGCGTACCGTGCGCGCCGGGCTTGAGCAGTTTGAGGTCGGTCAGGATGTCGGCCGCCGTCTCGACCAGCTTGGCGCCGCTCTCGCGTATCAGCGCATGGCAGCCCTTGGCCAGCGTGGCGTGGATCGAACCGGGGATAGCATACAGCTCCTTGCCCTGGTCTATCGCCAACTGCGCCGTGATCAAGGAACCGGACTTGGCAGCCGCCTCCACCACCAGCACGCCGCGCGCCAGGCCGCTGATGACGCGGTTGCGGCGCGGGAAGTTGTCGCGCAGCGGCGGCGTGCCCAGCGCGTATTCGCTGACGATGCAGCCCTCCTCGGCGATGCGGCGCGCCAACTCCTTGTTGCGGGCCGGATAGATCCGGTCGGGACCGGTGCCGATCACGGCGATCGTGCTGCCTGGCCCGTTCAGGCCGCCGGCGTGCGCCGCCGCGTCGATCCCCAGCGCCAGCCCGGAAACGATGGTCAACCCGGCCTCGGACAAGGCCTGCGCCATGCGGTCGGCGTTCAGCATGCCCTGGGCGCTGGCGTTGCGCGCGCCCACCACGGCCAGCGACGGGCGCCCCAACAGCTCAGCCCGTCCCTTCAGGTACAGCAGCAGCGGCGCGGCGGCGATATGGCGCAGCGCCTCGGGATAGTCGGGATGGTCGTAGCTCAGCAGCCGGTTGCCCGGTTGTTGCTGCCAGGCCAGCGTGGCGTCGACCAGGGCCGCCAGCCGGTCCGGCGGCGCTTGCAGCAGCGCATCGGCCTGTTCGGGCTTGACCTCTTCCAGCAGCGCGCCGCGGCCGGCGCTGAAGATCGCCTCCGGCGTGACGAAGCGCTCCAGCAGCCGGTGCGCCGTGCCCAGGCCGACGCCGTCCGTCATCTCCAGACGCAGCCAGCCCGCCAGCGCGGCGGCGCTGACGGGCTGGAACGTGGCGGCAGGGGTATCCGTGGCTTGCACGGCGCGGGTCACTCCGGCGACTTGGCGACGTCGCCCACTTCCACCGGCGCCGACACCTGCATGATCAAGCCGTAGGAAATATGCTTAAACACGCGGAAGATAAACAAGCTGCCCACTTCCTCGTCCGGCAGCTTGACCTGCTGTTCGCGCATGCCCAACCAGCTTTTGGAGGCCGTGGTATCGCTGACAGTCTTCCCCGCATGGTACAGCTGCAGCACGGAGCCGATGTCGAGTCCATCAAGCTTTCCGCGATTAATGCTGACTACCTGGTTCTGGCCGGCGTGCGTGACGCCGCCGTAAATCGCCACCACCCGCGCGCCCACCTTCTGCTCGGGCGGATGCGGCACGTAGTTTTGCATCGGCATCGGCGGTATCGCGCGCAACTGGTCGCCCTTGCCCATCTCCTCCTTGGCGCTGGCGACCACGAAGGTGTGGACGTCGCTGGCGGCGCCGGGCCGGGCTTCGGCCTGTAATTTCAGCGTGCCGAGGTAAAACGCCTCGTAGCCGATGACGGCCTTGGTGATCGGGTCTTTCAGCGGGTTGCCGGGACGGAACACCTGGAACGAGGTGCCGCCCTTCAGATCGCCGCGTACATAGGCCTTGTCGTCCTTGCCCAGGAACACGTGGCCGTCCTGCGTGGCCACCACGCGCGGCGCGCCGGCCAGTTCGTCGTTTTCGATGATCAACGGCTGGGTCAGGAAGGGTTCGATCACGCCGGCCGGGATCGACGTCACGGCATCCTTGCCCAGGCCCTCGGTCCGCAATTGCGGCTTCAGCCGCAGATTGGAGGCGCTGTTGCTGGCGTCGTTGCTGGCGTCGATCTTGTTGCCCAGGCGCAGGCGCCCGGCGCTGCGATCGAACCAGATGATCTGGCCCGGATAGATCCAGTGCGGATTGGCGATTTCGTCGCGATTCATGCCCCAGACGGTGGGCCAGCACCAGGGGCGCTCAAGGAATTTACCGGAAATATCCCACAGCGTATCGCCCCTGACCACCAGGTGCTGATCCGGCGCATCGGCGCGAAACTCGCATTTCAGTGGTTCGGCGGAAGCCGCCGTCAAGCCCGAAAAAAGAGCTGCCAATACTAAGCGGGTGCCGACTGTGCTAAAATTTTTCATTAGTAGATCCAGTAAATGCGCCATAAATTGCGCAGGCACACGATAGCAAGAAGCGCCCAATCAACGGAAAAGGCTTGCTAAATTGAATCAAATTCTGCCCATAAAACCCTGAACTAGCAAGAGAAACCGCGCAATGACAGCCCGCGCGGTTGTTGCATTTTTGATCGGGAAAATGACGGCGGCGACGCCCTCGACGCGGCGCGCGTTATCAAGGCACTCACTTAGTTTTCACATAGTTATCAACACAGTTACTGCATATGGCCATCTTAAATATTTTGCGTTACCCCGATCCGCGTCTGCATAAAGTCGCCACCCCAGTCACCGTCTTCGACGCCAAACTGGAACAACTGGTCGCCGACATGGCCGAGACCATGTACGAAGCGCCGGGCATCGGCCTGGCCGCGTCGCAGGTCGACGTGCACGAACAACTGGTCGTGATCGACATCTCCGAAACCAAGGATGCGCTGGTCGCCTACATCAATCCGGAAATCGTCTGGGCCAGCGAAGAGAAGCAGGTCTACGACGAAGGTTGCCTGTCGGTGCCGGGCATTTACGACGGCGTCGAGCGCCACTCCCAGATCAAGGTGCGCGCGCTGGACGTCAAGGGCCAGCCTTTCGAAGTGGAAGCCGATGGCCTGCTGGCGGTCTGCATCCAGCACGAAATGGATCACCTGCTGGGCAAGGTCTTCGTCGAATACCTGTCGCCGCTGAAGCGCAACCGCATCAAGGCCAAGCTCGTCAAGGAAGAGCGCGGCATGGCGCGCGAAGCCCAGCTGCGCGCCGCCGGCCGCCGTTTCTAAGCAGCACAAGGACAACGCATGAAAGTCATCTTCGCCGGCACGCCGGAATTCGCCGCGGTAGCGCTGCAAGCCTTGCACGAGGCGGGCTTCGAGATTCCGCTGGTGCTGACCCAGCCGGACCGCCCGGCCGGTCGCGGCATGCATCTGCAACCGTCGGCCGTCAAGCAGTACGCGCTGGCGCAAGGCATCGAGGTGCTGCAGCCGCTGTCGCTGCGCACCGACAGCAAGGATCCGGTGCGCGCCGAGCAGGCGAAGGAAGCGCATGCGCGTTTGCTGTCCACGCCGTATGACGTGATGGTGGTGGCGGCCTATGGCCTGATCCTGCCGCGCGCCACGCTGGACATCAAGCCCTGCCTGAACATCCACGGTTCGCTGCTGCCGCGCTGGCGCGGCGCCGCACCGATCCACCGCGCCATCGAGGCTGGCGACAGCGAGACCGGCATCACCATCATGGAAATGGAAGAAGGCCTGGACACCGGTCCGATGCTGCTGATCGAGCGCATCGCCATCGGCGAGCAGGACACCACCGGCATGGTGCACGACAAGCTGGCCGCAATGGGCGGCAGGATGATCGTCGAAGCGCTGCGCAAGATGCAGCACGGCCAGCTGGAAGCCGTGCCGCAGCCGGAAGCGGGCGTCAACTACGCCGCCAAGATCAGCAAGGAAGAAGCGGTGCTGGACTTTACGCAATCGGCGCTGGAGATCAGCCGCAAGATCCGCGCCTTCAATCCCTTCCCCGGCGCGCATGGCGCGGTCAACGGCGTCAACGTCAAGCTGTGGGGCGCCGAAGTGCTGGAAGCCGACAGCAAGGCGCCGGCCGGCCAGGTGCTGGCGGCCGATGCGCAACATGGCATCGTGGTGTCCTGCGGCAGCGGCTCGCTGCGTCTGACGGAACTGCAAAAGCCGGGCGGCAAGCGCTTGCCGGCGGCGGAGTTCATCAAAGGCTTCCCGCTCGAAGGTTTGAGCTTCGCCTGATGGCTTAGCGGACGCGTGGCCTGGCCTTGGCCTTGCTGCGCGCCGCCTCTTCCCGTATCCAATCCCGCACCACGACCGCATCCGCGCTGAGCGCGCTGCGGGCGATCAGCCAGTACGCGTAATCGCTGGCCGTTGCCTGTAGCGCGCTGGCCAGCGCCAGCTTGCCCTGCTCCAGCAAGGGCCGCACCAATTCCAAGCGGCCCAGCGCCACGCCCTGCCCCGCCAACGCCGCCTGCACCACCTGATCGTACTGATTGAAACGCAGCACGCCCTTCGGCTTCACGCGCCCCGCACCTGCGTCGCGCAACCACGCAGGCCATTGCAGCCACGGACGCGACACGTCGTCAAACTCCAGCAGCACCTGTCGCCGCAGCTGCGCCGCATCCTCAATCGCCGCCACCGCCAGCGCAGGATGCGCCACCGGCACCAGCGCCTCGTCGAACAGACGCAGCGCGCCTTCGGGCGCATCCTGCGGCCGGCAATAGCGCAGCGACAAATCCACCAGCTCCCGCTCCAGGTCGACAAAGCGATTGCTGGCCGCCACACGCACATCGATCTGCGGCGCGGCCTGCTGGAAGGCATTCAAGCGAGGCAGTATCCACAAGGCGGTCACACCGATACTGGCGCTGATGGTCACCGCCTGGCGCGCATCGCCGGGCCGCAAGCTGGCGACCACTTCACCCAACTGCTCCAGCATCGCATCGGCATGCCGAAACAGCCGCCGCCCCTCGGCCGTGAACTCGATGGAGCGGTGGCCGCGCACCAGCACGCGATAGCCCAGCGTGGCCTCCAGCGCCTGTATCTGCCGGCTGAGCGCCGATTGCGTCACGCACATATCCTGCGCAGCGAGCGTGATACTCATGCGCCGGCCGACTGCGACCAGGCTGCGCAGCAAGTCCAAAGGAGGAAGATCCAGAAGTCGATTAGCCATGCCATGAATGTATCACGCATGCGAAATAGGAATGCGAAAGCGCCGAGAATATCGTTTGAGCGCGGCATGGCGATCGGATTCAATGGAGCTTTCAGGGAGAACGCCATGACACACACAACCACCGCCGCGCTGGAGTACCTGCGGCCGACATCGGACCGTCCGTACACCTATATGTACCCGCCGCCGGACGGCCAGCCGTGGCAGAACGCCAGCTACCAGCGTGTGCCGGTGACGATACGCGACGCCCGCGACGACACTCACTTGTCGCTGGACCGCGAAGGCTATCTGCTGCACCACGCCCCCAGCGCCGTGCACGACTTCACCGACAAGGAAGAGGTCGTGCGACTCTACTACCCCGAAGTCGCCGAGCTGGCCCTGGCGCTGACAGGCGCCAGCGAAGCCTTCGTGTTCGACCACCTGGTGCGCAAGCGCACGCCCGGCTCGCCACAAGCCTTCGGCCGCATCGAAGGCCAGCGCCCCGGCGCGGCGGGCCGCGTGCATTGCGACTTCACGCCAACATCGGCGCGGCGCAGGCTGGAGCTGGAACTGCAAGGCGACACCGCCTCCGTGCAGCGCTACAGCATCATCAACCTGTGGCGCTCGATCCGCCACCCGGTGCTCGACGCCCCGCTGGCCGTGTGCGACGCCCGCAGCGCCACACCCGCCGACCTGGTCGCCAGCGATATTTTTTATCCGGAGCGGAACGGCGAAATCTACCAGGCAGTGCACAATACGGATCATGCATGGTCGTACTTCCCGGCGATGTCGCGCGACGAGGTACTGGTGTTCAAGCAGTTCGATTCGGCGCCCGGGCCGGTGGCCAGGTACACGCCGCACGCAGCCTTCGAACACGCCGACGCGCCACCCGACGCACCGCTACGGGAAAGCATAGAAATCCGCTGCCTGCTGATCTACAAGGGGAATTGAAAATGAATATGGAATTCTGGTTCGACTTCGCCAGCAACTACAGCTACCTGAGCGTGATGCGCATCCGTCAGCTGGCGCCGGACGGTGTAGTGTGGCGGCCCTTCCTGCTCGGCCCCATCTTCAAGGACGCCGGCTGGAACAACTCGCCCTTCGTGCTGCAAAAGGACAAAGGCGCCTACGTATGGCAGGACATGCCGCGCCAGTGCGCCAAGTACGGCCTGCCGTGGCGGCAGCCGTCCACCTTCCCGCGCAACTCGCTGCTGGCGGCGCGCATCGGCATCCTGTGCGAAGAGCAGCCTTGGATGACCGACTTCTGCGAACTCACCATGCTGGCCAATTTCGCCGAGGACCGCGACATCGCCAGCGACCTATGCATGACGGAGATATTGTCCGCGCTGGGCCAGGACGCGGCGGCCATCCTGCACGCCGCGCAAGCGGACCAAAACAAGGCCAGGCTGCGCGAACGCACCGAACAGGCCAAGGCCCGCCACCTCTTCGGCGCGCCCACCTTCATGGTCGGCGACGCCATGTTCTGGGGGAACGACCGGCTGGACGACGCGCTGGCGATGGCGCTCAGTTCACCGCAAGGTCCGCGCAAAACGGCCGGCTGATACTCTCATCGAGCAGTATGGCGCGCAGTGCCAGCAGCTCCCGTTGCTGGCTCGCCAGCGCCAGCTGCTGCTCCTCGACTTCCCGCAGGCGGGTTTCGGTACGCTCCAGTATCTCCGTTTTCAGACATTGGCCGTTGGCGCCAAACATGCCCCGGATGACGTCGAGCGAGAATCCCAAACGCTTCGACACCTGGATCACGTGCAGCCGCTCCATTGCATAGTTGGAGTATTCGCGATAACCAGCGGCGGTGCGCGAAATGGGCGACAACAGACCCTGCTCCTCGTAAAACCGGATGGTGGACGGGGTCAAGCCCGTTTTACGGGCCAATTCACCTATTTTCATCAGAATTGTTCCAAGAAATCTCGTCCTTCAGGACGAGGAGTGAAAGGAATCGACTCCGCAGGAGTCGATGCGAGGGAAGAGAACATGGAACTCATGCGTTCGGCAGTGGTCAAATAAATATGAAACTGGTCTACCGATATCGCGTCAAATCCTTGACCGGCCTGCTGAACCAGCAAGCACGGACGGTCAATTTCGTCTGGAATTACTGCAACGACCGGCAAAAGGATGCGTTGCGCTTCGGCCGGCGCTGGCATACGGGATTTGACCTGATCAAACTGACCACCGGTTGCTCCAAAGAGCTTGGTCTGCATTCGGGCACAGTCAACGACATCTGCCAGCGCTACGCCAGCTCGCGCGCCAGCTCGCACCGGCCTTACCTGCGCTATCGCGGCCGCAAAGCGATGGGCTGGGTACCGTTGAAGGGACGTGAACTCAAGCGTGAAGGCAACGCCTTCCGGTTCGCCGGCCGTACGTTTCGTGTGTTTTATTCGCGCCCTCTGCCGGAAGGGAAAATCCTCGATGGCACCAACTTTTCGCGCGACCGGCGCGGCAACTGGTTTCTCAATATTGTCGTCGAGGTGGAACCCGCAGCGGTGCGCGCCCCTGTGCGCGGGGTCGGAATCGATCTTGGCCTGAAGATGCTGGCGACTTTGAGCGATGGCAGCACCATCGAAGCGCCTCGCTTTTAGCGGGAAGGCGAGGCGGCGCTGGCGTGTGCCCAGCGCGCGCGCAAGAAACGGCGGACCAAGGCCATCCACGCCAAGATCGCCAACCGCAGGCTCAATTTTCTGCACACCCATACCAGCGCGATCATCGCCGCCTTCGACTATATCGTGGTCGGCAACGTCAACGCACAGGGCCTCGCCCAAACCAGCATGGCGAAGTCGGTCTACGATGTCGGCTGGTCGTCCTTCCGTACACAACTGGCGTACAAGGCTGTTAAGCATGGCGCCTGGTTCGAGGAAGTCGACGAACGTTTCACCACCCAGGCCTGCTCGCATTGTGGTGCTTTGCCCGATACGAGGCCGAAAGGTATCGCAGACCTTGGAGTAAGAGAGTGGTGCTGTAGCGATTGCGGTGCTGTACATGATCGTGATCTCAATGCTGCGGTCAATATTCTCCGTCGCGGACGTGCGACGCTAGCGGTAGGAATCTCCGCTCTTTAGCGCGGAGAGGACGTCAATTTGCGCCTTGACTCTCAAGTTAGCTTGAAACTTATTATAGAACGGTACTCCAGAGCTTGCTAACTGGGGGCGCATTCACGATTTCACACTGGAGTTCACAAATGACCGATGTAATTGACAAACTGAACTGGCGCTACGCCACCAAGAAGTTCGATCCCGCCAAGCAGGTAAGCGACGAAAAACTGGAACGCATCCTGGAAGCGATCCGCCTGGCGCCGACCTCCAGCGGCCTGCAGCCGTTTGAAGTCTTCGTCGTCACCAACCCGGACATCCGCGCCAAGATCCAGGCGGTGGGCTGGAACCAGGCGCAGATCAGCGAAAGCTCGCACCTGCTGGTGTTCGCGGCGTGGGACGACATCACCGCCGATCGCGTCAACATGATGTTCGACCTGACCAACGAGCAGCGCGGCTTCATCAACGAAGGCTGGGAAGCATATCGCAAGCAGCTGCTGGGCATCGTCGCCGCCCGCGGCCAGCAGGGCAATTTCGATTCGGCCGCGCGCCAGGCGTACATCGCGCTGGGCGTGGCCATGGTGGCCGCCGCGTTTGAAGGCGTCGACGCCACGCCGATGGAAGGCTTCGATCCTGCTGCCGTCGACGAAATCCTGTCGCTGAAGGAGCGCAAGCTGCGCAGCGTGGTGTTGCTGCCGATCGGCTATCGCCAGCCGGAAGGCGACTGGCTGGTCAACCTGAAGAAGGTGCGCCGTTCGCGTCCCAACCTGATCACCGAAGTGGCTTAATCGCGCAGCGACACCACACGGTCGCCCTCGCCCGACTTGCAGCCTGCGGCGATGGGCGTCCAGCCACGATGGATGACGATATGCTCATCGTCGTGGCATAGCTCGACGCGCTCGCTGGCCGGATAGCGCTGGTACACGAACGCCTCCACCGTGGACGGCAGGCTGACACGCAGCTGCATGGCCGAGCGGTCCTCATCCGGATGGTCGTCCAGATGCAGCAGCGGCACGAAGTGCGAAGCCAGCATCAGCAAGCGCGAGCCCACCTGCACCGGTTGCGGCGTGTAGCGCGCGTCGCGCAGCCAGGTTTGCGCGCGTACGCGCAGGTCGTCGCCGTCGGGCAGATCGCCCCAGCCGGCGGCCAACATCTCCATCACCCATTGATTGCAATTCTGGTAGCGCACGCTGAACGCGTAGGCGCTGGCGCTGTACTGGGACGCCAGCAGATGCTGCACGCGCGGCCCGTCGAGCAGCGCCGGACGCAGCGCGGCGATCGCCTCGGCCGGCAGCCGCACCACGGAAACATAGCCCAGCGCCGGATCGTCGGTGCCGAGCGCGAAACCGGCCAGGCCCTGGTCGAAAATGCGGGGACGGCTTTCATCGCAGGCATAGTACAGCTGACGCGCGGACCAGACGCCGGCCTCCGAACGCCATGCCAGCGCCGCATGCGAATAGCGGATATCGAAGCGCGACAAGTCCAAGCCGGAGCGGCTGACCAGCGCCACGCCATCACCAACGCCCGCCAGTTCCTCGCGCAACACGGCGGCAAAGCGCAGCAGGCGGTCTTGCTCGGCGGCGGACAGCGGCTCGCCGCGATCGCAGAAGCGCGACGAGCCGGAGGATGCGGACGAGCCGGCGGCCTGCGCCGCCCCGCCCGCACCGAGCGCCGCGCAGGTCAACGCGACCAGCGCCAGCGCGCGGCCTGGCTTCAAAGGCTGACCGGACGCGAGGCCAGCTCGCCGTACCACTCGTCGGCCAGCACCAGGTAGAACGGCTGATGCGGATTGCCGCGACCGAACTCGATGCCGTACGCGCGGTTCTGCGCATACATCGCATCGCCAACGGCGAGCTGCTGCTTGTCGAAGGTGGTCTGCGGCAGATCGAGCACGATGCGCTGTGCCGGATCGCTGGCCTGCATCGTGACGCGGGTGCGGTCGGCGTGCTCCGGCGTGGCGGCGATCTGGATGATGCGGTACTCGCCGTCGGCGACCTTGCGCTTGTCGCCGCTCGAGCTGTTGCTCGAACCGTTGAGCGAATCGGAGATGCTGCCGCTGGAGGCGGAACCGGCACTCGACGCCGACGAGGCGAAACTATCGGCATTCGCTTGCAGCGCCATGCCCAGCGCGCCGGCGGCGGCGATGAGGCGGATTGGTAGGGAAACAGGCATTGGATATCCTCGGTTTTTTTCAAACAGCAAGTATAGATGTTTTCAATTGAACGCGGCCAGCAACTCGTCCGCGCCGTTCCGTATGCCGGCCTTGGACGCATCCATCGGCCCCAGGCTGGCCGAGATATTCATCGGGCTGGGATACTGTTTGGCGACATAAGCGCTCACCAGCAGGTTGGTGCTGGCGTCGTACAGCTCCACCGCATAGCTCACCGATCCGGTGAAGGTGCCCTCCTTGCCCCGTATGCTCTGCACGATGTTGTACGGGCCGCCGACCAGGTCGAAGCGCGTCACCGTGCTGAGGAAACGCGTGCTCGACTTGGCGCCGGTCAGCGTCAGCTTCAGGCGCAGCGTTTTCCAACCCGCGTCCCTGCTGATCCGCAAGCGGTTGCGCAGCTTGGACTCGAACTCGCCCCGCATGTAAGCGGCCAGCATGTCCTTCTGGTCATCGCTGACCTCCTCGAACTGGCTGTCCTGGCCGCGATAGACCAGCACCGGATCGATGATGATGCTCGAATAGTCGCGCAGCGTCACCGCCGTCGAATAGCTGTAGGGAACGCGCCCGGACTTGTCATCCACGTTCGGACGCAGGTGGGCTGCCGAAGCAAGGCCGCCATAAGCGACCGGCTGGGTGCTGGCACAACCGGCGATTGCGCCGCACAGGGCTAACAGAAAGGGAAGCTGTGATTTGAGTGAGGAGTGCATGGCATGGCCTTATTTGTGAGGGGAGAAGTAAGCGTCGGAGAATTCCATAACTGAACACACTGGTACAGTATTGAGTGATTAGCCACCACTGTCAAGCGTGTTTTCGCATAAAATGTACGGTAGCGTTCAGATATGGAGTAGCAATGAAGGTACGTACCGAGGCGCGCCGCCAGGCCATCATTGAGGCCGCCGACGCGCTGTTTCAGGAAGCCGGCTATGACGGCGCGTCGATGAATGAGGTGGCGAAGCGCTGGGGCGGATCGAAAGTCACGCTGTACGGCTACTTCCCGTCCAAGGAAGCGCTGTTTGTCGCGGTGGTGCAATCCTGCGCCACCGGCCACCTGGCCGATGCAACGCAGGAACTGTCGACCGCGCCGATGGGTCGCGCCGGGCTGGAATCGGCGCTGGAGCATTTTGGCGAGCGGATGCTGGGCGTGCTGGCCAACGACAAGAGCGCGCTGGCGGTCTACCGCATGGTGGTGGCTGAGGCGGGCCGCTCCAATGTCGGCCAGCTGTTTTATGACGCCGGTCCGCGCACCTCGGTGGAGACGCTGGCGGCGGTGCTGGCGGGCGCCATGGAGCGCGGCGACATCCGCCAGGCCGACCCCAAGGTCACTGCGCAGCAGTTCCTGTCGCTGCTGACGGCGGAAGTGGATGTGCGGCTGTACCAGCGCGCCCCGCCACCGCTGTCGCCGCAAGAAATCCGGCAAGTGGTCAAGCGCGCCACCGACATGTTCTTCGCCGGCGCGACGCCTAGGCCGCTGGTAACGGGGAGTTAGTTGCGTTGCAGGCAGGCTTAAGGCTTGTTCATGTGGCTACGCAGGAGCAAATTAATCCGCTGCTGATAGTCCGGGCCCTTACTTTTGAACCACTCATAGATATCGTGGTCCAAAAGTACCGTGTCTTTTTGCGTCAGTGGCGGCCGCATCTTGGCGTCCTTGCAGAACTCGTCATCAAGCTCGGGAATGTCGCTGAAATCAATAGCCTCGTTCATATCGTTTCTCCTCCGACGGCGACGACCTTCCAAGTATAGACCGCGCAGCAGCATGGCGCAGCTGTTGGAGCCGCCGAAGGCGTTGCGCTGGGCGAGCATCGCGGGATCACGTCCGTCCTGCGCGCGCCTGAGTATCGCTGTGTGTCGTAAAGCTGCGTGACGAAAAAACAGGCAAATTTGGCAGATTGTTGCTGCGCCGCGGCAGTCGGCTGAAGCAAGTTCCGTGATGCCGTATAATTTTAGACCGCCAGCAACTTCCAGCGCGCTCGTCCACGACCACAGAAAGTAACAAATGAATAACAACGTGTCCCGCCCCGTCATGTCCAAGACCGATGCCCAACTGCGCGAGATCCTTGCGCGCCGCATCATGATCCTCGACGGCGCGATGGGCACCATCATCCAGCAGTACAAGCTGGATGAAACCGCATACCGCGGCGGCCCCAACGGCCGTTTCATCGATTTCGCCGCCCCGGTCGATTCCGGCGCGCGCGAACTGTTCGTCAAGGGTAACAACGAGCTGCTGACGCTGACCCAGCCGCACGTGATCCAGGAGATCCACGAGCGCTACCTGGCCGGCGGCGCCGACCTGATCGAGACCAACACCTTCGGCGCCACCACCATCGCCCAGGACGACTATCACATGGGCCACCTGGCCTACGAGATGAACGTGCAAGCGGCCAAGCTGGCGCGCGCCGCCTGCGACAAGTACAGCAGCGCCGACAAGCCGCGCTTCGTCGCCGGCGCGCTCGGACCGACGCCAAAAACCGCGTCGATCTCGCCGGACGTCAACGACCCGGCCGCCCGCAACATCACCTTCGACCAGCTGGTCGACGCCTACCACCAGCAGACCAAGGGCCTGATCGAAGGCGGCGTCGACGTGCTGCTGGTCGAAACCATCTTCGACACGCTGAACTGCAAGGCCGCGCTGTTCGCCATCGACAAATTCTACGAAGAGAACCCCGGCGTACCACGCCTGCCGCTGATGATCTCCGGCACCGTGACCGACGCCTCCGGCCGCATCCTGTCCGGCCAGACCGTGCCGGCCTTCTGGAACTCGGTGCGCCACGCCAGGCCGCTGACCATCGGCCTCAATTGCGCGCTGGGCGCGGCGCTGATGCGCCCCTACGCCGAAGAGCTGTCGCAGATCGCCGACACCTTCGTCTGCATCTACCCCAACGCCGGCCTGCCCAACCCGATGAGCGACACCGGCTTCGACGAACTGCCGGCCGACACCTCGGCGCTGCTGAAGGAGTTCGCCGAAGCGGGCTTCATCAACATCGCCGGCGGCTGCTGCGGCACCACGCCCGACCACATCCAGGCCATCGGCGAGATCCTCGCCAAGGTCAAGCCGCGTGTGGTACCGCACGTGCCGGTGGCGCAGCGCCTGTCCGGCCTGGAGCCGTTCACCATCGACGACGACTCGCTGTTCGTCAACGTCGGCGAGCGCACCAACGTCACCGGCTCCAAGGCCTTCGCCCGCATGATCCTCAACGAGCAGTACGACGAGGCGCTCAGCGTGGCCCGCCAGCAGGTGGAAAACGGCGCCCAGGTGATCGACATCAACATGGACGAGGCGATGCTCGATTCGCTGGCGGCCATGACGCGCTTCCTGAACCTGATCGCCTCCGAGCCGGACATCTCGCGCGTGCCCATCATGATCGACTCGTCGAAATGGTCGGTGATCGAAGCGGGCCTGAAGTGCGTGCAGGGCAAGTCCATCGTCAACTCGATCTCGATGAAGGAAGGCGAAGAGGAATTCATCCGCCAGGCCAAGCTGTGCCGCAGCTACGGCGCCGCCGTCATCGTCATGGCCTTCGACGAAAAAGGCCAAGCCGACACCTTCGAGCGCAAGACCGAAATCTGCGAGCGCGCCTACAAGCTGCTGGTGAACACCGTCGGCTTCCCGCCGGAAGACATCATCTTCGACCCGAACATCTTCGCCATCGCCACCGGCATCGAAGAGCACAACAACTACGCGGTGGACTTCATCAACGCCACCCGCTGGATCAAGGACAACCTGCCGCACGCGAAGATCTCGGGCGGCGTGTCCAACGTGTCGTTCTCCTTCCGCGGCAACGACCCGGCGCGCGAGGCGATCCACACCGTGTTCCTGTACCACGCCATCAAGGCCGGCATGACCATGGGTATCGTCAACGCCGGCATGGTCGGCGTGTATGACGACCTGCCGGCCGAGCTGCGCGAACGCGTCGAGGACGTGGTGCTGAACCGCCGCGACGACGCCACCGAACGCATGATCGACATCGCCGGCACCTTGAAGGCCGGCGCCGGCAAGCAGGACGCGCAGAACCTGGAATGGCGCAACGCCCCGGTCGAGAAGCGCCTGGCGCACGCGCTGGTGCACGGCATCACCCAGTTCATCACCGACGACACCGAAGAGATGCGCCAGCAGGTGCTGGCGGCCAACGGCCGTCCGATCCACGTGATCGAAGGCCCGCTGATGGACGGCATGAACATCGTCGGCGACCTGTTCGGACAGGGCAAGATGTTCCTGCCGCAGGTGGTCAAGTCGGCGCGCGTGATGAAGCAGGCCGTGGCCCATCTGATCCCGTACATCGAGGAAGAGAAAAAGGCCGAGGAAGCGCGCACCGGCATCGTCGCCAAGCCGAAGGGCAAGATCGTCATCGCCACCGTCAAGGGCGACGTGCACGACATCGGCAAGAACATCGTCTCGGTGGTCCTGCAGTGTAATAACTTCGAAGTGGTGAACATGGGCGTGATGGTGCCCTGCTCCGAGATCCTGGCGCGCGCCAAGCTGGAAAACGCCGACATCATCGGCCTGTCCGGCCTGATCACGCCGTCGCTGGAAGAGATGGCCCACGTGGCCAAGGAAATGCAGCGCGACGAGCACTTCCGCATGCTGAAGATCCCGCTGCTGATCGGCGGCGCCACCACCAGCCGCGCCCACACCGCCGTCAAGATCGCCCACAACTACGAGGGTCCGGTGGTGTACGTGCCGGATGCTTCGCGTTCGGTATCGGTGGCGCAGTCGCTGCTGACGCCGGAAAGCCGCCAGCAATACATCGACGACATCCAGCAGGACTACGTGCGCATCCGCGAGCAGCACGCCAACAAGAAGGCGCTGCCGATGCTGTCGCTGAAGGACGCGCGCGCCAACAAGATGGTGGTGCCGTTCACCGGCGCGGCCGCGCCGGTCAAGCCGAAGTTCATCGGCCGCCGCGAGTTCAAGAATGTCGACCTGGCCACCATCGCCAAGTACATCGACTGGGGTCCGTTCTTCCAGACCTGGGACCTGGCCGGTCCCTTCCCCGCCATCCTGACCGATGAAGTGGTCGGCGAGGCGGCGACCAAGGTGTATGCCGAAGGCCAGGCGCTGTTGAAAAAGCTGATCGACGGCCGCTGGCTGACCGCCAACGGCGTGGTCTCCCTGCTGCCGGCCAACACGGTCAACGACGACGACATCGAGATCTACACCGACGACACCCGCGACACCGTGGACTTCACCTACTACGGCCTGCGCCAGCAAGGCGTCAAGCCGGTGGTGGACGGCGTGCAGCGCCCGAACCAGTGCCTGGCCGATTTCATCGCGCCGAAAGCGTCGGGCATCAAGGACTACATCGGCATGTTCGCCGTGACCGCCGGCCTGGGCATCGAGAAGTACGAGCAGCGCTTCGAAGACGCGCATGACGACTATTCGTCGATCATGCTGAAGTCACTGGCCGACCGCTTGGCCGAAGCCTTCGCCGAATACCTGCACGAGCGCGTGCGTACCGACCTGTGGGGTTATGCCACCGGCGAATCGCTGAGCAACGACGACATGATCGCCGAGAAGTATGTCGGCATCCGTCCGGCGCCGGGCTATCCGGCCTGCCCGGAGCACACCGTCAAGCGCGAGATGTTCAACACCATGCAGGCCGAAGACATCGGCATGGTGCTAACGGAATCGTTTGCGATGTATCCAGGCGCGGCGGTGTCGGGCTTCTACTTCGCGCACCCGGAATCGAAGTACTTCGTGGTCGGGAAGATCGGCGAGGACCAGTTGAACGACATGGTCACCCGCCGTCAGGTGGACAAGGCCGACATGGAGCGCTGGCTGGCCCCTAACCTGTCCTGATTCGTCGCCGCGCCGGTGGCGCTCGCCGCCGGCTGGCCCAGCAGCGTGGCGTCCGGCGGCAGGCTGGCCTGGAACAGCTTCAGGGCCTCGGCCGTCAGCGCCACAAAGGCGTTCTGATGGGCCAGCAACTGCTGCGTCATCCACTGCCAGCCTTCGTCGGTTTCATGCAGCCACACCGTGCCGTCCGGGAAGGCGTCCGGTATCGCGTCCGGCGACGCCTGCACGGCGACGCGGCTGTGCGATCCCCACAGGAAAGCGGGCGGCAGCTCGCGCTGCCAGCCGTAGCCGTTCTTGACAGCATAAGTGTGGTTGTGGCGGAAGGTCAGGTCGACCACCTCGCGCTCGGCAATCAGGTCGTCGGCAGATTCGATCCAGCAGTGATACGCCCCGCCAGCTGGATTGGCGAAGGCGTCGTTGTCCATCATGCGCATCAGCTGGCCGCCACCGCAGTCGACGGCGGCCAGGCCCGCCACCGGCCGGTACACCCGGCCCAGCACGATACTGATCAGGTTGGAGCCGACGATGGCGTACACATGGCACAGCGAACAATATTGTTCAGGGTAATACTGGCGGACGACCTGATTCACGCAGTGTGCGATCAGGGCCCTGACGGATTGCGCCATTCAAAAGCTCACGAAAACGGTTTGTATCCTTAAGTAACGGGTTGTTTTACGGAAACTTTAGGCTAATGCTGTGCTTGGTCTGGTTTGAGCAACTTGTAGTGGCCCAGGCCTGACCTTGCAGATTGCACCTGACCACCGGCGGCTTGACGGAGTACCTCAGGGCGTGAAGCGGAAATGGGTCGATTTCCCCACCCTTTGAAGATAAAATCCCGAACGCGATCGAATGGTGATTTTCTCTTTGCTGGCGCACTCTGTACCTTTCGAAGCGCTAGGAACAATCGAACACTGTAGTATCCAGGACTAGGTTCCCAGGCTATTTCATGAAGCAATTCTTTGCCGCGATTCCACTCCTCATTATCGCGCAATGATTCAACCGTATATTCGCCAGCCACGTTGCAAAAGAAGAAGCGAAACCAATGCAACTCACCATGCAAATTTTCGGCCTGAATTGCTTGCGCGATTGCCGGGAAGAGCAATTGCGGAATAAATGGCTCCACACCTTCTGAGGCGCGCGTGCCGCAATTACCAATATGTGCCGTGTAAGAAACGCCACTTATCGACCAAGACTCCGTAGTCACTTGGCTGGCGTCATTTAAGTTCCAAAGTGCGGCAAGGAGTACGTGAAACGAATTTATTGTGAAGTTTGCTAGCGCGTCATTAAGTCCCAGTGCGCCCGCACCAATTCCTGCAAAGCACTCCTCAATAACGAGCTCATCTCCGACAAGTACGTGAACGTCTAGTCGGCCGCTGGTGTCTCCGGGATGCCAGTGGGCACGAATCGCGTGTGGCGACGACTCAGGCAAGACCCAATCTTCATCAATTGAAGATTGAATTCCATGAGACCGAAAAAGCTCTACCAAGAAATTTACGGCAATATTTGAATTCATAATTTGTGTTCGTGAGCGGCGCCTATTGGCCGGAATGCGTCAGGTTCACGCCGAGTTGTTGAGGCGATAGATATCCTCAACTTCATCCGAGGACAACTTGGTTAGGCAATCTTCTATTTCCTGCAATAGCGCGGACGCAGGGAAATGTAAGGTGATAATTTCGCCGCCAAGCCGTTCGACGGCAGTCCGATAATCGTAGGGTAAGTCACAGTCGTCGCAGAGGTAATCTTCGATGAAGTCAGCCAACTCATAATCGCCCACCTCGACGATGACATGCTCATCGTTGTGCCGTCCGATTTGGATATGGGGTAAAACCTGCTTCATATTTTCCCTATAAATTCATATAAAACGCCGAAGTTGACCGGCAGCTTCTGGCCGTTCAGAGACTACCATTTGGATGGTGGTTCTTTCCCTGCAGCGATTCTCTCGAAAACGAGCGCTGGGTCTTTCTGGCACCAATATTCAAACGTAACGCTGAGTCGGCCAGTCCCAAGCACCTGAGCTATGGGCGTTTCCAATGGTACTCGCAGGCGAGGCTCCTGCCATTGCTGCGCGAGCACCCCAATTGGGCTAGGACCGTTACCAGAGCACGAAACAATCCAAGTGGCGGCACCGCCAGCAATGCCTGGCAAATAACGAGACTTCAAATCCTTCAACATGCTACCGATATCGGATTCGGAGTCAACTTCGACTTTTGCAGCATGAGACTCTAAGTCATCGCCAGCATGAACACTATCGCGATTTACGTGAACAATAACGAGCATCTGGTTCCTATATCAATGGTCTGCTGTTGGCCGTAATCGGCCTTCGAATAAGTATTCGTCCGGGTAGAAGACGAAAACTCTGGAACTACCCTCGGTCATCCTAACTCCGTTTGAGACCAAAGCATTCCCGTCGGAAATCAGAGGCAGAAACTCTTGCTGCCCACCTTGACCGAATACAGCCTCTTGCAACAAGGATTTCGCAAAATCATACATCGCCAGGCGACTTGAAAATCTTAAATGGATGTCACCGTTTTTGACATCCACTTCTGACGTCAAATGATGGCGGCTGTCTTTTTGGACAGCTTCAGAGCTCACATCATTCGTGGCAGTGACAACCACTGTGTTTGATAAAATCATTTTCACGTTCTCAATCTTTGACCGGCTGCTACTGGCCGAACGCAGCCGATGGCGTTCAGGATAGCAGCTTGCTCATCTGCAAAACTCATGAATTCTCACGTAAGGCTGAAGCCGCCCCGATGCTGACTTTCGACGTCACGCCAAGAATTTCCTAGTCATACAAGAACTTAAACCATGGCGGCCGTCGAAGAATGATGGCGGCTCCGTCCCCAAACGTCAGGGTGTGCTGCACTTTCGACGACAAATCTAAGAGTAGCGGTAGAACCTTCTGGTACATCACTAGAACCTTCTTGTAACCGCCAGGGAACGGAGCGCCATAACGATAATCAATCGCACGAAATGGACCTGGAAGGAATCCAAAGTTCAAAGGCTCGTTAATTTCGACGCCAACCGTTTCTGCTTGCTTCACAAGGTATGACAGACTATGCTCAAAATCAGGCTCTGCTCCTCTTTGAGCGATTAGCGCCTTCAGCATATTTTCGACGGCAAAGTAGATTTCCCAAACTGCAGACGAGCAGTGCGTCTCATCTCGAGGTGATATTTTCTCAGCTGCGTTGCAGATTGAAATTAAAGAAATCGCACAGCAATTCCTGTATCTGTCCGGCGCGGGATCACCCAGCATTAGGTTCACGTTAATTGTGCGCAACGTTTTTGTTATTGACTGCAGATCGCGATCGAGGCGGCTTGATTGTCGCTGCGTTAGATTTTCTAACGCAGGTGGGTCGATAATCCATTTTCGAGGGACCTCACTATCACCAAGTGCTGGATCGAAGCACAATGTGAAATAACCATTTTCCTGATCCTTAACACCATAATTCTCTGGTACGTTTAAAACGAAAGGAAGTCCGTGGATTTCGACTAAACCTTTAAGCGCGCCACTTTTGGCGTTCAGTGCCGCTCCGTATTTCCGTTCATACCACCCCTTGACAATCGCAAAAAGCACCGCGAACCAATCCTGAAGATATGGTTGATCCATTGAACCGTTCTTAACAGTAATAAAACCATCTAAAAGCGTTGTTGTTGCGTCCATTGGACGAGATGATAATTTTGTGCCTATGGAATTTAAGACTTGGTCAATTTCAGGAAGAAGTTCGCAAATTCGATTTGTGAGTTCAAGATTCGTTTCCTCTATTCTTCTCATTGATCTGCACCTTCCCATCAAGAATTCGTGTCTTGCTACGTTAGTCAAGCGTGTAGGAAAAGTTGATGCTGTGGTCGACGAGGGGCCGCTTCTGGCCGGTTACAGCCTATCCAAAAACTCTGGTATGCCAGTACGTCTGCGGAGACGCAAACCATGCTTCGTTCCTGGCGTTTCGAAATTGGGCAAGCTGATTCATGGGTATCTGGTATCGAAGAGAAGAACGCCACCAAGTCTCTTAGATGTCGAGTCCCGTTTGATCATAGACGCTTGACTCAGGTTCAATGATTTCACCACAAGTGTATCTTGCTCCCACCGAAGGATGCCCGGAATTTGCATAGCCCACTCGAACAAATGTCGCTCATCAAGCTGGGAGCCGAAGGTAACGCCAGAACAATCGAGTCGAACCATTAATGCCTATCTTATTTGCGAGTGGCGGCTTGTGACCGTGTGCAGCTCACGCTTAATCTGACAAAACGCCACCTCGGATGGCACGATTCTTAAGTTCGAGAACCCATGGATTGTCAGTGTTGGTAAGGCAGTTCTGTATCGGCCAGCCTGGAGCTGTTTCGATCAGGTGCATCAATGATGAGGCGAGCCCAAAACATCCGTCGTCGCCAAACAACCCGACAAGCGCCGTCGCCTCTTCGTTAGAGATTGGGCGCGCAATTCCACGGTACTCAACTTCGTATTTACGAAGCTTTTCAATGTTGGCATCGTCCTCGCTTGGAAGCCGACCTAACTCGACTAGTCTTCTAATTTCTGGCCGCATAAAAATCTATCGTCAAACGCCACAGGCAGCTACTGGCCGCTAGTTGCCGGAAAGCCCGTGTACAATCGGATACCCAATCTCTCGTGCCATAGTCAGCGCATCGGCAATTGCTAGTTCAGAATTTACAGATGAAACTAGTCGTTCATCTATAGGCTGAAGGCTATACACACAACGAACGAGTTCAACAGAAATATTTTCCTCAAAGTAATCGATTGCAAAATCAACATATGACTCCGCTGAATCTGCAAGGAGCGCAAGCATAGCCGTACTGCCATCATCCAATTCCGGGTCCTTGGGGCTTACCTTCGACCATTCAGAGGCACCAACGCTCCTCCAATAACAAAATGTGGCGTCGTCCATCGAAAACGCAGGCTCAGACAAGAATGAGCTGAAGCTCGGTGGGACTTCAATTTGGATTCTCTTCGCATAGTCTGACTTAGCAACGTCCGATTCGTGGGCAAAACCTTTGAGGACCGCGCCAGCCTTATCGAACAAAAGGAACCACTCATCTCCTTGCCCATTGCGCATGGAAGCCATTTCTTCACCTGTTGACCAGTTTGCATTGAAGCTGTAATACCGATAGTCCCATTCAGGGCAGATCAAGGCATCGAGCATTGCCAGCGCCTTACATCTACGGCGAAGCATCTCAATTTCTGGTAGGGATGTGGCCTTCAAATTCAAGTTCATGCGACTCTCTTTAAAACTTACCTGTCTTGGGGTGTCTGCTATTGGCCGGATGCGGAACCAGCGCCTACGGCAACAAAAGGTTAAGATGACCCGAAAAAAATGCCGTAGCTGATACAGCTGCCCCACCAAACACAACAATAAGTGCAATGGGAACCCGAACCAAAGCGAGGCCAGCCAACAAAATCCCAGCTACCGATAATGCCAACGCAGCGGCATAGCTGCCGTGACTCCAAAATGCTAGAAACCAATTTGAGACAATGTACCCAACAACACCGAGCCCAGCAATTACGCCGACGAAATAAGCTGTGCTTTCCCAATCCATCAAGCGTTCAAGAAATCTCATAGTCTATCTAAAGTTAAATGTCCGGTCTTGGCCGACAAGCGCCGATTCACGTGCGCTCACGCATGTAACTGCTGATTGCCTTGCCGTTCAGCTCAGTCTCCATTTCGTAGGTCATTCCCAGGCGCTCGGCAACGCGTCGCGATGAATCATTGCCGGAACTGATAAGCGCTCTAACTTTCGATTCGCGGCGAACCTCGAACACATAGTTCAAAACTGCTGCAGCCGCCTCGTTCGCAAATCCTCGCCCCCAGAATGGGCGATAGGTATTCCATCCCATTTCCATCTCGGTTGATTGTTCGCGAAAGAAGGCTCCCACAGTGCCGACAAGTTGGCCGGTCTGCTTATCCTCTATCGCCCACCATCCAGCTCCGTCTACGAGCCATAATCCTGAATGTGACGTGAAGATTCTCCAAGCCGTCTGGCGGTCAACTGAGCCCAAATGAGCGGAGCTTTCCGGATTCGCCAAATGGTCTGCAAATAAGCCGAAGTCGGCGCGCCGATATTCACGAAGCGTTAGTCGTTCCGTCTGAAGGTGTGGCACGGAAATGGTAAATGCGTGATTCATCAGGAGGACATCGCCTTATATGTGAATGGTGTCAAATTTCACCTTCCAGAACGCCATACTACTTCTGATCGCGCAGGAACTTCCAGCCGGCGAGTCCGCCGAACACGGCGGCAAAGCCCAGTTGCACCGCGATCGGCGCCAGCACGCCTTCCAGCCCCAGGCCGCGCCAGGTGACGGCGTCGAAGCCGTCGACCGCCCAGCGCGTCGGCACCACCAGCGTGATCTGCTGCACCCATTCCGGGAACACGAAGGACGGCACCCAGGCGCCGCCCAGCATCACCATGATCAGCGTGGCGAAGGTGGCGATGCCGCGCGCCGCTTCCGGCGTCTTGCCGAAGGCGGCGATCAGCAGGCCGAAGGCCGCCGTCATCAGCGAGAAGCTGGCCGCGATGCCGAGGAAGCCGGCCACGCTGCCGATCTGCACCTTGAAGATCAGCATGGCGCAAACAAACATCGCGCACATCAGCCCCATGGCGATGATGGCGCCGGAAATGGCGCGCCCCATCAGCACCGTGGCCAGCGATACCGGCGCCGCCAGCAGGCGGTTCCAGATGCCCATGCGGCGCGCCAGCAAGATGCCGATGCCCATGTCGATCCCCATGAACAAGATGAACTGCACGCCCATGCCGGCAAACGAGTGCGCATAGCCGTTGTACTTGGGACCGCTGCTGAGCGCCTGGTCCTGCGTGGTGTAAGGCATGCTCATGCCGACCGGCGCGTCGGCCGGCGCCGGCTTGCCGCTGGCCTTGGCGGCGGCTTCCTTCTCGGCGTCGGCGGCCACGCGCTGGTCCTGGTACTTCTTCAAGCTGGTGAGGAACTCGCTCAGCTGCACCGTCTCGGGATCCTTGCCGGGCCTGTCGCGCAGCTCGGCCAGCTGTCGTTCCGTGGTCTTGTTGCCCTTGGGGCTCATGGCCGCGGCGCTGGTCACCTGCATCACCTGCTGCGTCAGCATGCCCTTCACCATGGCCAGCATGGTCGATTGCGACGGGTCGTAATAGACCGGCAGTTGCGGCTTGTTCTGGCCGCTGAACAGCGCGTCGGCGGCCTGCTCGCCGAAGCCGACCGGGATCACCACCGCCACCGACAGCTTGCCGGAGCGGACCTTGGCCTGCGCCTCGGCGTCGCTCAACTCGACGATCTTGAGCGCGCTGTCGGCCCGCAGGCCGGCGGCGATTTTCTTGCCGTTGTCGGACTGGTCCAGCAGCACCAGGCCGACTTCGATCTTGCTGGTCTTGGCTTCCGAGCCGCCGCCGAACAGCGAACCGAAAAAGGCCGCCAGCACCACCGGCATCAGCAGGTGCAGCATCAGCGCGCGCTTGTCGTTGATATAGAGGATCAGGTCCTTGCGGACCAGGGCGATCAAAGCAATCATAGTGTTCCTATCAGTCGCGCAGGCTGCGGCCGGTCAGGTTGAGGAAGATGTTTTCCAGCGAAGTCTTGGCGGTGGCGAAGTGCAGCAGCGCCACGTCCTGCGCGGCCAGCCAGGCCAGTGTGGCCGCTGCGTGCGAGGCGTCGGCCAGGCCGATGTCGAGCGCATTGCCGTCGCTTTGCACGCCGGTCACGCCCGGCAGCGCCTGCACACCGGACAGCAGCGCGGCCGACGGCGCGGCGGCCAGCTCGGCGCGCAAGGCGGCCTGCGCCGGCAGGCGCCGGTACAGCGCGGCCGGGGTTTCGTCGGCCAGCACCTTGCCGTGGTCGATGATGACGATGTGGTCGGCCAGGCGCTCGACTTCCTCCATGTAGTGGCTGGTGTAGATCAGCGAGCGGCCCTGCGCCTTCAGCGTTTCCAGCGTGTCGAAGATGGCGTTGCGGCTTTGCGGATCGACGCCGACGGTGGGTTCGTCGAGGATCAGCAACTGCGGATCGTGCAGCAACGCGGCGGCGATGTTGAGGCGGCGCTTCATGCCGCCCGAATAGGTCGATGGCCGGTCGTTGGCGCGGTCGGCCAGGTTGACCAGCGCCAGCGCCTGCTCGCAGCGCTGCTTCAACAGCGCGCCCTTGAGTCCGTACAACGCGCCGAACAGCTTGAGGTTTTCCAGCGACGACAGGTCTTCATACAGCGCCAGGTCCTGCGGCACGAAGCCGATCTTGCGCTTGGCCTCGCTGGAGCCCTGGCCGATGGTGACGCCGTCCATGGCGATGCTGCCGCTGTCGGCGCTGAGCAGGCCGCAGATCATGCCGACCGTGGTGGACTTGCCGGCGCCGTTGGGGCCGATCAGGCCGACGGTCTGGCCCTGCCGCACCTGGAACGACACGCCATCCACCGCCTTGCGCGCGCCGTAGGATTTGGAAACCTGATTCACGCTGAGTAAAACCGATGCCATAAGCGAGCCCACCATGTGTTTTCGATAAGCGGCAAGCATAGCGGTGCGATGCCAGGATGGCAAGGACGGAGCGGCTGGCGTGAACTTTTGCGTTGTTGCGCGGCCTAAGAATGAACGCCGCCATCCGGCGGCAGGTGTTGACTAGTAACCAGGGAGGCAGACATGGCAAACAATCCGGCAAACAATCCATCGCTCAAACGCTGGCAGGATCAGGTGATCCTGCTGCTGGGGCTGTGGTTCTTCATCTCACCATGGGTGTTCGCTTATCCGATACCGTCGATCCAGGCATGGACCGCGTTCATCTCCGGCGCGGTGGTGGCGCTGCTGGCGGCGTTCGATCTGTACAAGACCTACTTCTGGGCCGTGGTACTCAATCTGCTGGTGGGGATATGGGTGGCGGTTTCCCCTTGGGTGCTGAAAATCGCCGACAACCGCGAGCTGATGTGGAACTCGCTGGTGGTCGGCATCGCCGTGGCGGTGCTGGCGCTGTGGGAAATGCGCACCGATCCCGAGCTGCACAAGCACTGGCCGGGCGCCGGCCACGCAACATGAACTGACGTGGCGTAACCCGGCTAGCGTGGTGCGTTACAGCGCGTAGCGCACCACGTTGTCGCTCCATTCGTAGGCGGCCATTTCCAGTTCCACCAGTTCGTCGGTGGACATGGCGAGGTCGCGCAGCGTCGGTACGATGTAGTCGTCCATTTCTTCGATGCGTTCGATGCATTCGGCCAGCTTGAGCAGGTCGCCGAAGAAGCCGCCCCGGTACAGCAAGGCTTCCGACACTTCCTCGTTGACCGGGATCTGCGACAGGATTTCGGTCATCGGGATGCCGAACAGCGTGTCCATCAGCGACATGATGCCGACCGTGAAGGCGACATCGGCGGACTGCCGCTGGCTCGGACGCAGCTTGCCGGCCAACAGCTCCAGCAGGCGGCCGCGGGTGGTCGCCAGCATCAGCAGCGGCGTCATGCTGTGGCCGCGCTTGCTCGGCTCGGCGTACAGCATGATTTGCAGCCAGCGTTGCAGCTGGCGGCGGCCCAGTATCGTCACGGCCTGGCTCAGCGAATCGATGCGCTGGCGGGCGCCCACGGCCGGCGTGTTCACCAGGCGCAGCAGGTTCAGCGCCAGCGACACGTCGCGCTTGATGGCGCGCTCGATTTCCAGGTTGTCCGCTTCCGAGGTAACCAAGGTCATCAACTCCATCACCGCCAGTTGCGACGGCGACAGCTTCTTGCCGCTCATGATGACCGGCTTGGCGAAATAATAGCCCTGGAAGAAATCGAAGCCCAGGTCCAGGCAATTCTTGAATTCTTCGCGGGTCTCGACCTTTTCCGCCACCAGTTTCTTCTTGTCCTGGCGGAAGCGCGGGGCCAGCTTCATCAGCGTGGACAGCGGAATATTGCGCATGTCCAGCTTGACGTATTCGGTCAGCGGCAGCAGCGCGGCCACGTTGGGGTTGTCGCCGGTGACGTCGTCCAGCGCGAAGCTGAAGCCGTGGCCGGCCAGTTCCGTCATGCGCGCCAGCACTTGCGGCGTCAGCGGCATGGATGCGGCCACTTCCAGCACCACTTTTTCGCGCGGCAGGAAGGAAAAGATGTCGGTCATCAGCACATCGGCATCCACATTGACGAAGCCCAGGGCGTCGCCGATGGTTTTTTCCATGCCCAGCTGCGAGGCGTGGGCGATCACGGCCGCCGTGGCCGACAATTCACTGGTGATGTGTGCCGGGCCGACCGGAGCATTGCGGAAAAGCAACTCGTAGCCGAACAGCGTCTGGTTGCGGTCCAGGATGGGCTGGCGGCCCAGATAGAATTCGCGCACGCGCAGGCTTCGAGGGCCGGTATCGTGTAGGGAGAGATCGATCATCGCTTCTATCAGTACAAAACATGGGGCTAATATTTCGCCGTACTAATATTTTGACAGCAATACTTGCCCCTGTCTCGGATAATTTGGCCGGCCCTAAGCCTGCGGCACCCCGTCGATGAACAGTTTCAACTCGCCGGCAGCGAACGCCGTCCATTGTTCGTTGGTCGTCAACGGCTGGGTGACGATGATGGCGACGCGGTCGTTGGGGGTGGTCACCTGCGAGAAATCCACGCTGACATCCTCGTCCGACAGCTTGGCGGTGTCGAACGGATGCTGGCGCACCAGGTAGTACAGATGGGTCGAGCAATGGGCAAACAGCTCGCCGCCGGACGACAGCAGCATATTGAAGGTGCCGTAGCCGGCGATCTCGCGCGCCATCTCG
This sequence comes from Duganella sp. GW822-FHT06D06, assembly GCF_058799615.1. Classification (NCBI taxonomy): domain Bacteria; kingdom Pseudomonadati; phylum Pseudomonadota; class Betaproteobacteria; order Burkholderiales; family Oxalobacteraceae; genus Duganella; species Duganella sp. GW822-FHT06D06. Next base: position 7,041 of record NZ_JBXALQ010000005.1, on the reverse strand, counting down.
CCCAGCGCGGCGCGCAGTTGGTCCAGCGGCGGGCGCTGCTCGCCGAAGCGGGCGCGCAAATGCTGCAGGATGTAGCAGAACGCCTGTTCGCTGTCGGTGGTGCCGACCGGACGGTAGGAACCGTTGAGCACCGGCGCGAACTCCTTCAGGTCGCCATTGTGGGCGAACACCCAGTACTGCCCCCACAACTCGCGCACGAAGGGATGACAATTCTCCAGCGCCACCTGGCCCTGCGTGGCCTTGCGGATGTGGGCGATGACGTTGGTGGACTTGATCGGGTAACGCTTGATCAGCTCGGCGATCGGCGAAGCGATCGCGGCCTGGTGGTCGACGAAGTGGCGCACGCCGGCGCCTTCGAAAAAGGCAATGCCCCAGCCATCGTGGTGGGTATCGGTGTGGCCGCCGCGCATGGCGAAGCCGGTAAAGCTGAACACAATGTCGGTCGGGACATTGCAGTTCATTCCTAGAAGTTGGCACATGGTCTGGTTCTCTGTTGTTACAGCAGAACCATACCATGCGCCACCCGCTTTTTTCAGTGCAGCAGCACCGGATGGCTCATCAGCTCATCATAACTGCCCAAAAATTCATCGATTTCCGCCATCGTCGGTTCGCCGGCGATCAGTTCATTGACGTCGCGGCGGAAGTTCTGCGCCAGGATGCCGTTGATAAAGATCTCCCGTTTGCCGCCTTTGTCGACAATCTCATAGCCGCCGAAGCGTAGCGCATCGAGGGTACGGTCCGCGCCAAACTCGACAACACTGTATTGCTCGCTGTTATAGATGAGGTTCATGTTGCTTCCTTTCACAAGGGGCGTAACACTTATCGGTTGCGCCTTCAGTACCGAAATGGGGCTGAAGGCGGACGATTCAAGGCCAAATCAAGGCCGATCAGCGGGCGGGGTTCAGGCCGCGATGTCGGATTGCAAATCCAGCAACTCACCGTAGGGCGCCTCGGACAGCCAGGAACGCAGCGGTTCGAGGTGCTCGGCGGATGCCAGGCTGATGTAGAGCCGCGCGGGAGGACGGCGCAACACACGATTCAATGTTACTCGCAAAATGAGATTGCCGCTGCAATGAAGACAGCCTGGGGCAATACGCAACACTTGCGGTACGGAATCTTGTTGTAGGGAATCTACTGCGGAGGGACGGTCGGCGGGATCGAAGGCCAGTGCCGAACTTCCGTCCGACAGGCCTTCCAGGATGACGACGCTGGGCACACCGGTTTCCAGGTGTGCGGCGATGGCGGTTTCGCGCTCGCGGGCGCGGGAGCCAATGACCAGCCAGGTCGGCACCGGCGCCCGCTTGGGGGCTGCACCGGTGGACATGGGTCCGGTCACGGGCTCAGGCGCCCTTTTTTGCGAGTTTGCCCGGCTCCACGCCCAATTGCTTGAGCTTGCGGTACAAGTGGGTGCGTTCCAGCCCGGTCTTCTCGGCCACGCGCGTCATGCTGCCGCCTTCGCGGCCCAGGTGGTGTTCGAAGTACATGCGCTCGAAGGCGTCGCGCGCCTCGCGCAGCGGCAGGTCGAACGACAGGTTGAACATGTGATTGTCCGCGCCGGCCACCGTGGCACCGCCGCGCACGGAGATCGCCGCCGCCGGGTTCGGTTGGTTGAAGCCGGCGTTTTGCGCCTCTTCAACCTGGGCCGTCGCGATCGGACGCGGCGCCAGCGCCGGAGCGCGCACCGTTTCCTGCGCGCGGGTCAGGCCTTGCTGGACCGCTTTCAGCAGTTTTTGCAGGGCGATCGGCTTCTCCAGGAAGTTCAGCGCGCCGATGCGGGTCGCCTCGACCGCCGTATCGATGGTCGCGTGACCCGACATCATAATCACCGGCATGGTCAGCAAACCGTCGCGCTGCCACTCCTTGAGCAAGGTCACGCCATCGGTATCCGGCATCCAGATATCGAGCAGCACCAGGTCGGGCGCGCCTGCGGCCCGCGCCTCACGCGCCTGCTGGGCGTTCTCCGCCAATTGTATTGCGTGTCCCTCGTCGCTCAAGATTTCCGAGAGCAACTCGCGGATACCCATTTCATCGTCCACCACCAGAATGTTTGCCATCTTCCCTTGCCTTCCTCATTTCGCCCGCTCATGGCCGGCAATGATTTTTTTAATCAGTGCTACTTAGGTATTTTGCGACGTCGGTGCTAACTTTAACAGCAAAATCAATACCGACGCGCCACTTCTATCGACATGGTTCTGGATATCGATCCGGCCCCCATGTTCATCGATAATTTTTTTCACCATCGCCAGGCCCAGGCCGGTGCCTTTGGCCTTCGATGTGACATACGGTTCGAACGCCCGCGCCAGGATTTTCGGCGCGAATCCCGGCCCGTTGTCGGAGATCGCCAGGCGCACCGCGGTGCGCGCGGTGCCGTCCGCGCCCTGATAATGAATGGCTTCGCTGATCACGTCAATGTGCGCTTGCGGCGCGCCCTCCGGCCGCTCGGCCATCGCGTCCTGGGAATTCTGCAGCAGGTTGTGGATGACCTGGCGCAGCTGGGTCTGGTCGCCCATCACCATCGGCAGGCCGGGCGCCAGTTGCGGGTGGATGATGTCGTCGCCTTCGCCGCGCAGGTACAGGTGCAGGATCTCCTCGACCAGCGCGTTCAGGTCCAGCGGCTCCAGCACGGCCGGCGGCGTGCGCGCGTAGTCGCGGAAATCGTCGACCATGCGCTTCATCGCCGCCACCTGGTTGACGATGGTGGCGGTGCCCTTGTTGAGCAGCTCCGTGTCGGCCGGCGACAGCTTGCCTTCCAGTTTCATTTGCAGACGCTCGGCCGACAGCTGGATCGGCGTCAGCGGATTCTTGATCTCGTGCGCTAAACGGCGCGCCACCTCGCCCCAGGCGATCGAGCGCTGCGCCGAGATGACGTCGGAAATATCGTCGAACACCACCAGGTAGCCGCTGCCGCCGCTTTCGACCGGCAGCCGCGAGCCGCGCGTGAGCAGGGTCTGGTCGTTGTCGTCCAGGCTGGCGGAGCGGCGCGGCACCTCGATCTGGCGCTGCCAGTGCATGCGCTGCAGGCTGCGCCCGGCCGCCGACTGCGCGCTCTGCGCCGCGAACGCGGCGACGATGGCGCCGCCGAATTCCTGCAAGCCTTCGATCTCGTCGAGCTTCTGGCCGATCATCGTCACGCCGGCCTGCTGCAGGATGCGCTCGACCGAGTCGTTGCAGCTGATCAGGTGGAATTCATGGTCCAGCACCATCACCCCGGCCGACATATTGGCCAGCACCGATTCCAGGTGGGCCTTGGCGTTCTGCAGCGCCGAGCGGTTGCGCTCGACGGCGCTGCGGGCGTCCGACAACTGGCGCGTCATGGTGTTGAACGATTGCGTCAGCGTGCCCAGCTCGTCCGAGGTGGCGACGATAGGCCGCGGCGACAAATCGCCCTCGGCCACCGCGCGCGTGCCCTCGGCCAGCAGCAGCAGCGGCTGGGCCAGGTCGCTGGCGATCAGGAAGGCGCTGGCGATGGCGCCGAACACCGCCAGCAGCAGGGTCAACGTCAGGGTGACGATGTACATCTTGCGCAGGCCGACGCGGGCGATGAAGCGTTCCTTGTAGTCCGAATAGGCGCTGCGGATGGTCTCGCCGTCGGCCGCCAGCTGCGCCGGCGCCAGCTGGATCAGCTGCAGGTAGCGCGGCGCCAGGTGGGTGCCGTTGGCCTGCACCAGGTCGGGGATCGCCATCACCACCCGCAGCCGCAGTTGGTTGGCGTTGTCGACGGTGGCGACGGGGGCGTTGATCAGGTTGCTGCGCAGCTCGCTGCCGCCCTCGGGCGCGCCGTAGCTGTCACTCTCCTTGGCCTTGGCCATCATTTCGCGGGTCGGCAGGTCGGCGCTGAGGTTGCCGCTGCGGTTGGCGCGGGCGCTGATGATCAGGCCGCCTTCGGCATCGACGATGATGGCGTTCTGCATGCCGGCCTGGCCCTTGACCAGGCCGGCCAGCGCGGCGCGCTCGGTGCCGTACGGCTGTTCGGCCAGCTGCTGCACGGTCTTGTTGGCGGTGGCGGTCAGTTCCTTGAGCGCCGCGTCCAGGCCGGCGCGGCTGAGGTTGATGCCGGACTCCAGCGCCTCCTCGACCGGCACATTGAACCACGATTCGATCGAATGGGAGACGAACTGCACCGACACCAGGAAGATCACCAGCCCCGGCAGCACGCCGATGGCGGCGAACAGCAGCACCAGCCGCGTCATCAGCTTGGAGCCGAACTTGCCGCTCTTGTAGCGGCCGTACAGGCGGAACAGCGACACGGTCACCAGCAGCAGCAGCGCGCCGGCCACCGCCGCGTTCAGGCCCAGCAGCCAGGCGTAGTAGCGGTCGAAGAAGCCGGAGTTGTCGGAGGCGGAAGCGAGCAGGAACAGCAGGATACTGATGACGGCGCCGCCGACGACGGAAAAATACCGCAGGGCAGTGCTCACTTACTCCGCCTTGTACTGGAAGATTTTCTTGTCGGACGCCAGGCGCCATTCCGCGCTGTTGAGGGCAGTGACCTTGAGCGGCTTGGAGACGTAGTTCGGGTCCAGCCCCATGCTCAGCTTGACGTTGTAGGTCTTGCCGACCTCCAGCGCGCCGCGCGGCGCCACCACCCAGCGGTTGGGACTACGGATCAGGAACAGCGCGTCCTCCAGCGTCGAGAAGGAGTGGCGCACGTTGCCGTCGATGGTCACATGGTACTGGCGCGTCAGCACGTTGTAGTACAGGCTGATGGTCTGGCGCTTGACGATGGCCTTCTCGTCGAACCAGTACCAGCGCGGACGGGTGAATTCGATTTCGGTGCTGAAGTACAGGGTCACGCCGTATTGCAGCGTTTCCTCCATGTCGTGGGTCAGCTCGAAGCTGTACTTGGCGTTGAGCCGGTAGCCTTCTTCGTTGGCCTCGATCTGCCAGCGACGGATATCGACGCCGTCGGCGGCGCTGGCGGCCTGCGGCAGCAGGCAGGCCATGATCAGCAGCAGTGGTCCAATCAGGAGGCGAAAAAATCGTGATGTCACGTGGGGGCCGGTGTTCAAAAGGTCCGTCGGTAGCGTACTGGCAAATAAGCGGGCAACAAAGCAGGCAAAACGATTACGCATTTTTCTGGAACAGCGCGTAGAACAAACCATCGTGATCCTGCCCTGCGCCACCGGCGGGGAGCAACTGGCCGGGCGCATCCAGCCGCACAGCCTGGTTGCGCACGGCAAACGCGGCTGCCTGGGCTTCGGATTCCTGCGGCCACAAGGAACATGTCACGAAGAGCAATTTACCACCCGGTGCGAGCATCTGCCAAAGGTTGTCGAGGATTTTGGACGAAAGTGTTGCAAGTTGGAGCGTGTCGCCCTTGCGGCGCAGCCAGCGGATATCCGGGTGGCGGCGCACGATGCCCGACGCCGTGCACGGCACGTCGGCCAGGATGCGGTCGAACGGCGTGCCGTCCCACCACTCGGCGCTCTGGGCGTCGGCGGCGCGCAGCGTGGCCTGCTGGCCGAGCCGCTCCAGGTTCTCGCCGACCCGCGCCAGGCGCTTGGCGTCGGCGTCCAGCGCCGTCACGCTGGCGTCGGCCAGTTCCAGGATGTGGCAAGTCTTGCCGCCGGGCGCGGCGCAGGCGTCCAGCACGCGCATGCCGTCGCGCACGTCCAGCAGCGGCGCGGCCAGCTGGGCGCCGGCGTCCTGCACCGACACCAGGCCGTCGTTGAAGCCGGGGATCAGCGTCACGCCGACCGGTTTGGCCAGGCGCACCGCGTACGGGCCGATCTGGGTGGCGGCCATGCCGGCCGCGTCCAGGGTGGCCAGGTAGTCGCTCATGCTGGTCTTGCGGGCGTTGATGCGCAAAGTGAGCGGCGGCGCGGTGTTGCCGGTCGCCAGCACGTCTTGCCAGTCCTGCGGCCAGGCGGCCTTGGCGGCGTCGATCCACCATTGCGGATAGTTCCACTTGGCCACCGGCTGCAGCAGCGCGGTCTCCAGCAGCGCCTTGCGCTCGCGCAGGAAGCGGCGCAGCACGGCGTTGACCATGCCCTTGGCGCGCGCGGTGTCCGGATGGGCGTCGGCCGCCGTCACGGTCTGGTCGACCACGGTGAATTCCTCGTAGGGCTGGACTTCGTCCGGCGCCGTCATCAGCGCCAGCGCGCAGGCCAGCAGGGCCGCCACCAGCGGCTCCGGCGCCTTGGGCGCCATCAGGCCGATCAAGATCTCGCTCTGGCCCAGCTGGCGCATGCAGCGGTAGGCGATGTCCTGCATCGCGCCGCGCGCCTGCGGGCTGGCGTCGCCCCTGGACCAGACCTGGGCCAGCGCCTGCGGCAGGTTGGTGCCGGTGCGGACCTGGGCCACCGCCTGGGCGGCGCCGATCAGGCTGTAAGCCAGCGAATCGGGCTTGAGGCCGGTCTGGAAGCTGGTTTGCAGCGCCGGCTTCAGCTCGCGCGCATGGCTGGCGCGCAGCTTGGGCGCTGCCGCCTTGACGGGGGACTTCAGGGAGAGCGTCGGGCGCTTGTTCATATGCTAATTCCAGGTATTGCCGGCGGGCGTGATCGCGCAGTATACAGCAGTGCATATGACAAGGCGATGAAGCTGATTGTAACGCTTGTAACGTTCGCGTCCCGATAGCGGGGACTTTAGACAAATCGATGTCTATCGCTTCCTATGTTTCCTCGATATCTTCTGGTTGGCGGATCTCGCAGGGGCCTCTGCACGATGATGATGGGCAAAGGTGGCGATGGTCGCGACGACCGACGTCACCAGCGACGTCGATAGACGGAAACTGTTCTTGAAGCCCTCCAAGAACGAGCCAAGCAATCTGTTCCTCATTTTCGATTCTCCCATCCTTCGGCGATAAAGCGAAATGCACCGCCCAACAACACGAACACGCATAACACTGAGTCACCATAAACCAAATATAGTTCAAATTTTGTAATAAAGTCCAATATCTCGGCTGGGAAAGGATGAATTCCATTCAAAAAATGCAGGAAGAAGGAGACTGTCCAGCCAACCAGAAAGAGAGGGTGTAAATAATTTTGTGTAAACGGTCATTTGGCAGGACACTGCCGCCATCAAGGAGAAACAATGACCGTTGTA